>JAGRPN010000117.1 GCA_019449555.1 Ramlibacter sp. | reverse complement strand
GGCCATCGGCGCCGGCCGGCCCAAGCGGCTGCCGCAACTGCCCGAATCCGCTGCGTGGTTCATGCACGGCTCTGAGTACCTGGCGCGCGCCACGGCGGGACAGCCCCCCGCGCTCGGGCGCCGCGTGGTGGTGGTGGGCGGCGGCAGCGCGGCGCTGGACGCGGCGCGCAGTGCGCAGCGGGCCGGGCACCACGTCACGATCCTCGCGCTCGAAAACGTCAAGCAGATGCCGGCGCAGCGCGAGGAAGTCAAGGAGGCGCTGGAGGAAGGCATTGCGCTGGTCGACGGCGCCATGCTCATGAACGTGGAGCAGCGCCAGGACGGCCTGGAGCTCACCTGCGTGCTCGTGCGCTTCGAGCCCGGCGCCATGCGCGGGCAGTTCAGCGTGACGCCCGTGGCCGGCAGCGAATTCACGCTGGCGGCCGATGCCATCGTGTCCTCGATCGGGCAGGACCCCGAACTGGGTGCGCTGTCCGCGCTCGTGCCGATGCAGGGCAACCTGCTCGGCGTGGACCGCCGGCAAGCCACCGGCGCCGAGGGCGTCTGGGCCGGCGGCGACATGGCGAGCATGGCGCGGTTCGTGACCGAGGCGATCGGCATGGGCAAGCGCGCGGCGCTGGACATCGACCGCCAATTCCGCGGTGCCGAGATTGCGGCGATGCAGGAGGAGCCGGTGGTGGGGCTGGCCAACATCGCCACCTTCTATCACCCCAAGCAGGCGCGCGTCGCCGAGACCCGGCGTTCCCCGGGCGAGCGGCTGGCCAGCGGCGTGGAGGTGCAGCTCGGGCTGGAGCTCGAACAGGCGCTGGCCGAGGCCGGGCGCTGTTTTTCGTGCGGCACCTGCACCGAGTGCGACAACTGCTTCAACTACTGTCCCGACCTGGCGATCGCGCGCATGGAGGGGGGCGGCTACCGGGTGCTGGCCGATTACTGCAAGGGCTGCGGCGTCTGCGTGCGGGAATGCCCCACCGGCTCGATGACCCTGCGTGAGGAAATACGATGAGCGACAAACAAACTGCGATGCTGCTCACGGGCAACCATGCGGTCGCCTGGGCCGCCCGCCTGGCGCGCCCGCAGGTCGTGCCGGTGTACCCGATCACGCCGCAGACGCCGATCCTGGAACTGATCACGGAGTTCCATGCGGCGGGCGACTTCGAGGTCGAGATCCTGACGCCCGAATCGGAGCACTCGGTGCTGGCCGCGTGCATCCCCGCCTCGCTGGCCGGGGCGCGCGTGTTCACCGCCACCGCGTCGCAGGGCCTGCTCCTGATGCACGAGTTGTTGCACTACGCCAGCGGGGCGCGCGCGCCGCTGGTCGTGGCCAACGTCAACCGCACCGTCGCCTCGCCGTGGGCTTTCTGGCCGGACCAGACCGACAGCCTCGCGCAGCGTGACACCGGCTGGATCCAGTACTACGTGGAAACCGCGCAGGAATGCCTGGACAGCGTGCTGCACGGATTCCGCGTGGCCGAGCAGGTGAACCTGCCGGTGATGGTCAACCTGGACGCCTTCTACGTGTCGCACGCGCTGGAGCCGGTGCAGGTGCCGGCGCAGGCGCTGGTGGACGGCTACCTGCCGCCGTATGCGCCGGTGAACCGGCTCGACACGACGATCGGCTCGTCGTGGGGCAACGTCGTTTCGCAGGAGATGTACTGCCGGCACCGCAGGACGGTGGAAGAGGCGATGACCAGCGCGCTTGGCGTCGCGCAGGAAGCCGATCGCGAATGGGCCGAGCTGACCGGGCGCTCCTATGGCGTGCTCGAACGCTATCGCTGCGACGGCGCCCGCGCCGTGATCGTGACGATGGGCAGCATGTGCGGCACGGCCCGCGAGGCGGTCGATGCCATGCGAGATGCGGGCCTGGCCGTCGGCCTGTTGAAATTGCGGCTGTTCCGCCCGCTCCCGGCGCAGGCCCTGCGGGTGGCGCTGGCCGGCGTGCCCGACGTGATCGTGCTCGACCGCAACCATTCGCCGGGGCTCGGGGGCATCCTGCACCACGAACTGCGCGACGCGCTGTACGGCCTGGCCGCCGCGCCGCGCATCCATGGCTTCCTCGCCGGTGTGGGCGGCGTCAACATGTCGCCCGAGGCGATCGCCGCCCTGGTGCACCGCGCGCTGGACAGCGCCCCGCAAGTCGAATCCGCATGGGCAAGGTGAGGAACATGGAAACACTCGAACTGAACGACCAGCCCATGCTGTGTTCCGGCCACGCGGCCTGCCCCGGCTGCGTCGAGGCGATATCGGTGCGCCACGTGCTCGCGACAATGGGGCCGGACACCATGGCGGTGGTGCCCCCGTCCTGCATGGCGATCATCGCGGGGCCGCAGCCCTTCAGCTCGTTGCGCATCCCGGTCTACCAGCCGACCCTGGAGGCCAGCGCCGCCGCCGCGTCGGGCCTGCGGCGCGCGCTCGATTCGCAGGGCAAGCACGAGACGCAGGTGATCGTGCTGGCCGGCGACGGCGGCACCTACGACATCGGCTTCCAGTGCCTGTCGTCGGCGGCCGAGCGCAACGAGAACATCCTTTATTTCTGCCTCGACAACGAAGGCTACATGAACACCGGCGCGCAGAAGTCCTCGTCCACGCCGCACTTCGCGAAGACCGGCACCACGCCCGAGGGCAAGGCCACGCGCAAGAAGAACCTCACCGAGATCATGGCGGCGCACCAGGTGCCGTACGCGGCCACCGCGACTGCCGGTTACATGCAGGACCTCGTGCGCAAGGTGAAGAAGGCCAAGTCGATCCAGGGTTTTCGCATCATCACGCTGCTCATCCCCTGCCTCGACGGCTGGGGCCTGCCCGACGATGCGGGCCTCACGGCGTCGCGCTACGCAGTCGAAAGCGGCGCCTTTCCGTTGTACGAGGTCGAGGACGGGGAGCGCTACACGCTCAACCACATCACCCGCACGCGTCCCGTCAGCGAGTACCTCGCGCTGCAGCGGCGCTACCAGCACCTGGAGCCCGAGCGCGTTGCCGCGCTGCAGGCCGAGGTGGACGCCGGCTGGGCCAGACTGCAGCGGCAGGTGCAGATGAGCGCCGCCGAGGCCGGCGCATCCGCCTGAGTCCTCGCCGCAACTCGGCAGAAACCAACTCACACCTCGCGGCAAAGCCGAGACCGGGCAGGCCGCGCCGCATCAACGAGGTGACCGGCCCTGCGCGCCGGTGCCCCCGCGTTTGTCCGGTCTCGCGGCCGTCGCAAAACTCTCTGCGCCTACGGCTCCGTTCAAACACTTGCGCCGAGTCAGTTCACGAAGCGCGCCAAGGCGCGCAGCCGCAAGACCGGACAAACGCAGGCACCTCGTTCGATCGATGCGGCGCGGCCCGCCCGATCCCGACTTTGCAGAGGTGAGTGGGCATTCGACCGAACACCAACGCTGCTTTTTCGCGCCGGGCACCGCATGGCGCGACGGGTGACCAAACCGCGCTCAGACCCGCTCTGCGCCCCAAGTCATGCGGCGAGATGAAGCTGCGAGCAATGCTCAGCCTCGGTCGGGCCGCGGCCGCGCTCGACCCATTCCAGCACGGGGTAGCCGGCTGCCTCCAGCGCGTCCACCACGTGCGCGACGGTGCCGCCGTGGAAGCGCAGGATCAATTTGCGCTCCTCGTCGTCGGTGTGCGGACCGTCGTGACGCTCGCTCACCGGATAGAGCGCCTGTACCACGGCGCCGGCGCATTCGGCGATCCGGGCGATGCGTCCGGCCACCCCGGGCCCGAGCCGCAGCGGCCCGATCGTGATGCCGCTGCGATGTTCCCAGGCCCCGAGGCAATGCGCGGCGATCTGGAAAATCTCGTTGGCGGAGATCACGCCGATCAATGTCTCGCCGTCCAGCACCGGGAATTGCGCGACGCCCAGCTCCTGACCCAAGCGCAGGCAGTGGTCCATCGAGTCGGTGGCCTGCACCGTCGCCGGATTACGCACCATGATGTCGCGCACCCGCACGCGCGTGACGAAATAGCTGAACTCGTCGGGGTCCTGCGTGCGCAGCACGAAGCCGCCCATGCGCAGCAGGTTGGCCCGGGTCACCAGGCCGCGCAGCCGATCGCGCTCCACCACGGGCAGCGCATGCAGATTGTTCTCGCTGATGATGCGCTTGGCTTCGGAGACCAGCATGCTCCCCGGGACCGTGATCGGATTCGGCTGCATCCAGTTGCGTACCAGCATGGCGGGCTCCCTTCAGTTTCGCGACGCGGAAGCTTCGAACAGGCGCACGAACTCGTCCACCGCGGCGCGTGCGAATTCGGGCGTGTACAGGTGCAGGTCCAGCTCCTTGATGCGCAGCGGCTGGTCCACGCGCTGCTTCAGGCGGGCGACGAATTCGGCGTCCGCCTGCGGGTCGTGGATCGGCCGGCCCACGCGGTCCAGCGACGACCAACCCTGCGTCGGCACCAGGAAGGTCCACTCGCCCCAGGCCTCGTTCAGGCGTTCGGCAATCACGTCGGCGGCGGCCCGCAGCTCGGCGGCGTTGGTGCGCACCTGCACGCGCAAGGCATCCTGCACGTATTGCACCCGATCCTTGGTCTTCTCCAGCATGTCGGCGCGGCCGCCATAGGACAGGATGTCCAGGCCGCACGGCGCCAGCACCGTCGGAATCCCCGCGGCGGCGGCGGCCTTCAGCCGGTCGGGCCCCGGGTCGCGGTTGCCGTTGAACAGGTGCTCGACGATGCCGCCGGTGCACAGGTCGAGCGCACCCTGGAACGCGCCGTCCGCAATCATCTCCTCCATGGCGCGATCACCCTTGCCCTGCGCGTGGCACACGATCGGGGTGAAACCGGCTTCTTCCAGCAGCCCGATGGCCGTCTGCACCGCCATTTCGCCGAAGCCGAACGAGGAGACCGCGACGCACGGCTTGTCGAAGCGGATGTCGGTGCCCTGCGTCATCTCGACCATGCCGCAGATCGCGCCCACCGCGTTGACGATCTGCGCCTTGAGCAGCGGGTTCATCTTGACGATGTCCAGCACCGTGTGGTGCATGGTGATGTCCTTGGTGCCCACGTACTTGTCGATGTAGGCCGGATGCGCCGCCATCGGGGAGGCCATCAACTTGGGCATGCCGAACGGCAGCCGCCGCATGATGGAAGTGGCGACCAGCGTGGCCGTGCCGCCGCCGATGCCGATGATGCCGTGCACGCGCTTTTCCCGGACGAGTTCGTCCACGATCGCGGCCGCGCCCGCGATCTGGTTCTGGGTCGCCGCGTCGCGGTCGCTGCGGTATTTTTCGCGTACCACCTCGATCGGCATGCCGCCGCGCGCCGCCACCTGCTCCGTGGTGATGTCACCGGGGAACGGCGGCGGCTCCTCCATGCTGAAGTCCAGCAGGATGGGCTCGTGGCCGCGGCCGGCGATCAGGTCCTTGACGAACACGATGTCCTCGCCCCGGGTGTCGAGGTTGCAGACGACGACGATGCCTTTCCTGGCGCTCACGCTGGGGCCTCCGCTGGATTCGTGTGCCGCATCAAGCGGCCTTCGCCTTCTTCACCTCGGGCCGGGTGAGCCGGTTGATCATCCCCGCCACCGGGCTCGCGCCGCCGAACCCGTACTGGTTCCAGCGGTCCGACACCTTCTGCAACACGGTGCGGTCCATGAAGATCTCGTTGGGCTTGTCCTTCCATTCGAACGGCGTGCAGGCGTCCAGGATGATGCGGCTCACGATGTCGCGTGCATCGATCGGCAAGCCGGGGTCCAGCGGCGTGGAGCGGCCGCGGTCGATGATCTGCGCCGAGCGCTTCGGATCGAAGCGCGTGGCCATCGCCCACCAGATCCGGTCCCAGTCGTCCGCCTCGATGTCGTGATCGACGACGATCACGCCCTTCACGCCGTAGTGGCCGGTGGTCGATCCGATCACCGCGGCGCCGACGTGGTTCGAGTGGCCGGGGTACATCTGCTTGACGGACACCACGACCCAGAAGCGGCCCGTCGCCTCGGGCGGGAAGTACACGCTCTGGATGCCCGGCACCTTCATCGTCTCGAGGTCATGCCACAGGGCGGCGGTGCGGTTCAGCGACTGGATCATGTGGATGTCGTTGATCGGCTTGCCCACCGTGGTGGACCACATCACCGGCTTGTTGCGGTGCAGGATGCGCTTGATGCGCAGCACCGGCTTCGGGTAGTCCTTGCCCTTGTTGCCCGAGTAGTAGCCGGTGTACTCGCCGAACGGCCCTTCCTCCATCAGCTCGTTCGGGTCGATGAAGCCCTCGGCGATGATCTCGGCGTTGGCCGGCAGCGTGAGGCCGGTGAGCTCGGACTTGAACACCGGCACCGGCCGGCCGCGCAGCGACCCGGCGACTTCGTATTCATCCACCTGCGGGCTGACCAGCGTCGACGACGCGAGGAATAGCACCGGGTCGGTGCCGACCACGTAGGCAGCGGGCATCAGCTCGCCGCGCTCGGCGTATTTCTTCATGTGCATGTCGCCATGCTTGCCCTTGATGATCTGCGAGCCCAGGATGTCTTTGCCCAGCACCTGCGCCCGGTAGGTGCCCAAATTGGTCCACTTAGTGTCCGGGTCTTGCGTCACCAGGAACCCGGCGGTGCAGAAGAAGCGGCCGCCATCGTCCGGATAGAACCAGGGCGAGGGAAACATGTTGATGTCGATGTCCTTGCCGGTGATCTGGTTTTCCATCACCGGCGGCTTGTCGACCATCACCGGCTTGACCATCTTCTTGGTGGTCAGCTCCATCCACTTCTTCGACAGCTGGCACATCGACAGCGACGGGTCCTGCTCCAGCGCGATCGCCAGGCGCTGCGAAGTGGTGAAGGCGCTGGTGAACACCGGAATCTTGTAGTCCTTGACGTTCTCGTACAGCAGCGCCGGGCCTTTCTGCTCCTCGTTGACCTTGGAAACATGGCAAAGCTCGAACTTCCAGTCGACCTCGGCCTTGACGCGGTGCAATTGCCCCTGCGCTTCGAGCGCGGCGATATAGCTGCGCAGGTCGTCGATGGGTCGTACTTCATTGCGTGCGTTCATGCGGACTCCTGAAAAAAATAGGGTGGGGAACGGGATGTGTTGATTCGCGGATTCGGAAAGCTGTTCAACCGAGCTTCTTGCCGGCCAGCATGGCCGACAGGATGTAGTCCATCGCCGAACCGGTGGCCTGGGCCCCGGTGCTCTGGGCGCGCTGGCTCCACACGGTTTCGGGGCGTGCCTGCAGGATGAAGATGTTGCCGCCGGCCGGCAGATCCTTGTCGATCGACCACTCGATGTCCATCGGGCGGCCGTAGTGCTTCTCGATGCGTTTGCCCATCCAGGCCAGCTCGGTGATCTCGTCGTCGATCAGCGACTGGACCTTCTGGCGCTCCAGCGGGACTTCCACCGCCCGCGAGGTCTGGGTTTCGCGGTCCACCGTATAGCAGACCAGTTTTTGCGAGATCACGCGGTCGATGATGTCCAGCGTGACCTTGTTGACGACGAAGTGGTCCGGCGTGACCTCGCCCGACACCACCGATTCGCCGAAGCCGAAGTTCGAGTCGATGACGATGACGGACCGGTCGCCGTTGGCGGGATGGATGGTGAACATCACGCCCGCGGTGTAGGCGTTGGCCATCTTCTGCACGCCGACGCTGATCGCGAGCTTTTCGTCGTCGAAGCGCTTGTGCAGGCGGTACGCGATGGCGCGGCCCGTGTACAGGCTGGAGATGCACCGGCGCATGTGGTGCAGCACCTCGTCCGCGCCGCGGATCCACAGGTACGTGTCCTGCTGGCCGGCGAAGCTGGCGTCGGCGAGGTCTTCCGCCGTGGCGCTGGAGCGTACCGCCACCGGGACGGCCGGCATGCCGCATCGCACGGACAATTTGCGGTAGCACTCGGCGACCTGGTCCTCGATCTCTTCGGAAAACGGGTGCGCCTCGATCGCCGGGCGGATCCGGGCGCTGGCCGCTTCCAGCGCTTCCAGGTCGTTCGCGTCGATGCCGGCCAGCACCGCATCCACCTCCTGCGCAATCCCGGTGCCGCTCATGAAGCGCCGGAAGCCCTCGGTGGTCAGCGCGAAGCCGGGCGGCACGCGCACACCCGCATTGATGAGCTCGCCGAGGGAGGCGCACTTGCCTCCCACCAGCGGCACCGACTCCTTGCGGCAATCCTGCAGCCAGCACACCAGCGGCGGCCCCGCGTGAGCGGAGGCCGCTGGCGCCCGGTCGATCGCCTGCGGCAGGGCGGACATCGCGGCCACCTCAGCGGGTAATCGTCACGGCGCCGGTCGAGCCGTCCACGCGGATCATCATTCCGGTCTTGATGATCTTGGTCGCGTGGCCGGTGCCCACCACCGCCGGCATGCCGTACTCGCGGCAGACGATCGCCGCATGGCTCATCACCCCGCCGACGTCGGTGATGCAGGCGCCGATCTTGGCGAACGCGGGCGCCCAGGACGGCGAGGTGGTCGGCGCGACCAGGATTTCGCCCTGCAGCAGGTCGCCGACCTCGGCGACTGTCTTGCACACGCGCGCCTTGCCCTCGATGATGCCGGGGCTGCCGGCGAAGCCCTTGAGCTCGGTGATCGTGTCGGGATCGGCAACGCTCTGCACCGCGGCCCAGTCGGCCAGCGACTTGTTCGTCACGCCCCAGAGCACGATCGTGAACGGCTCCTGGATCACCTCGGGCGCCGTGCCGATCGCGGGCGGCGCGTTCCACTCCTTGAACTTGGCCATCACGCCCTTGCGCCAGCCGATTTCCTTGGGCCAGGTCTGGGTGCCGCGCGGCGTCACGCCGGTGGCCCAGGCGGTGACGATGTCCCACAGGGCCGACTTGATCTCGTCGCGGCGCAGCAGCCAGATGTCCTCGACGTCCTGGATGACGCCGTGCTCCTTCATGATCACGCCGACTTCGCGCATCTTGTTCCAGAACACCGAGTGGAACCAGTGCTCGACATAGAACAGGTGGTTCTCGACGTAGGGGAACACGGTCTTCGCGCAGCCCAGGAGCTCATCGAACTGCTTGAGGTCCTCGGGTTTCTCGATCAGGCCGCGGTACTCCGCCGTGATGCGGTCGCGCTCGGCGCGGACCTTCTCGGTCGGGCGGTCGATCGAGACGCCCTCGCGCAACTTGGCGATGTAGGTGGCGATGCCCGACAGCGGCACGTTCATCTGGTCGTTCCACGAGCGGTCGTGGTGGAACCAGCCGGTGCCGCAGGAGATGTTGAACCACGGCTCTTTCGCCAGGTTCAGCGAAGTGAGCCATTCCACGCCCTTGGGCAGTTTTTTCAGCGCCTCTTCGACCACGGTAAATTGCGGGCTGAAACACACGACTTGGTCGACGCCGAGCTCGATCGCGCGCCGGGCCAGCTTCTTCAACTCCTCGTCGGGCTGGTACATGATCACGTCGATGCCCGAGATCATCTGGGTCACGCGCTGCGCCGGGATGTTCGGGAACAGTTTCTGCGCGAAATCGAGGAAGAACACGTAGGCCGCGTAGCCGAGGTTCAGGAACTCGAAGTGGTACTGCCAGCACTTGATCCCGAGGTTGATCAGGTCGTCGTAGTTCTTCAGCAGGTGGTAGCCCTGCGATTCGCCGATCGCGTCCGTGACGACCGAGAGGTCTTCCATGTCCGCCAGGCGCGGGATCTTCAGCGCCTCGAGCTCGCGGATGGTCGCCTCCATCTTGACCTTCCACTTGGCCTCGAGGGCGTCCCAGTTCTTGTAGTAGTAGCCGGCGCGCTCCATGAAGTTGGGCACGCGCGAGCCGATCTCCTGCGGATCCTTGACCGGGACCGGCGAGATGTACACGTAGCCATTGATGATGCGGTGATCGACGCCGCGCACCGGCGGCACCATGAAGATGCGGTTGTTGAACTGCGACAGCGCGAGGTACCAGGCCTCGTCCCAGATCGTGTCGAACGGGTACAGCGGCTCGGGGTAGTGCAGCCCGTCGTAGAACCAGAACGTCTCTTTCTCGTAGCCGTTGCGCACCGGGTCGTCGGTCACGAACTGGTACTGGTACGGATACATGCGTTCCCAGCCTTCGGTGCCGGGAATCGTCTTGGCCTTCACGTCGTGCGGTACGGGAAATTTCATGTTGTCTCCTGGTCGGCAGATAAGTGGCGCTGGGACGGCTGCCGGCGCGCCTTGCCCGGTGGGTATCCGATCGCAAGACACGTGCCACGCAGCGCCGATGCGGCGCCGGGCCGCGCCGCGTCTGGCGCGCGGCGACGAGACGGCGCCGTACCGCCGGCGCGCAGCAAAACCGGCGCTTGCTCATTTCGTCATTCCGGGCTGTGCGCGGGGCGCGGGTTTGATCAATTGATGAAGTGCAGGCGCGCTGTCGGCGGCGCTCGATCGTTTGCAGGGCCGCGGGTCAGGTCCGGGTCAGGCTCGCCCCGCGATGGCAAGCCGGCATGCGGGTAACACCTGTGATGACGAGAGGCCTTGCTTGATCTGTGTCAAACGCCATGAATCACTTGGGCCTACAAGTGAGCGTTTCAGCGCCGGGAGTCCACCGATGAGCAAGCTCCACAGCATCGCGCGTGCCGCCAGCGACGATCTGCGCTCGCGAGTGCATTTCTGCCCGCGCACGGGACAGATCTGGCTGCACGAGCACCGCATGCTGCTGGTGCACGCCGAAGCGCAGGCCCTGCTCCGCAAGGAACTGATCGACTCGCTGGGGATCGATCGCGCGCGCGGCCTGCTGACGCGCATGGGCTACGCCTCCGGGCTGCGTGACGCCGAACTCGCGCGCACCCGCTCGCAGGATTGCAGCGACCAGGAGGCGTTCATGACCGGCCCGCGACTGCACACGCTGGAAGGCATCGTGCAGGTCACGCCGGTGCGGCTCGAGCTCGACCGCATGGCGGGGCATTTCTACGGCGAGTTCCTGTGGGAGAACTCCTGGGAAGGGCAATGGCACCGCCATCACTACGGCCAGCACAACGAGCCGGTGTGCTGGACTCAGATCGGCTACGCTTGCGGCTACACGTCCGCCTTCATGGGCCGCCCGATCCTGTACAAGGAAACCGAATGCGCGGGGATGGGGCACAGCAACTGCCGCATCATCGGCAAGCCCGTGGAAGAATGGGAAGACGCGGCCGAGCACATGCGCTATTTCACGCCCGAATCCATCGCCGACCAGTTGATCGAGCTGCAGACGCAGGTCGGCCAATTGCGTTCGACCATCGCCGAAAAAGAGCAGCTGCCGGCCGACATGATCGGCGTCTCGCCGGCTTTCAAGCGGGCATTCGAGCTGCTGCGGCAGAGCGCGGGTAGCCAGATCTCGGTGCTGCTGCTGGGCGAAACCGGCGTCGGCAAGGAACTGTTCGCCCGCGCGCTGCATGCGATGGGGGCGCGCAGCGAGCGCCCGTTCGTCGCGGTGAACTGCGCGGCGATCCCGGCCGAGCTGGTCGAATCCGAGCTGTTCGGCGTCGAGCGCGGCGCCTACACCGGCGCCCAGGCGGCGCGGCCGGGCCGGTTCGAGCGCGCCGACAGCGGCAGCCTGTTCCTGGACGAAATCGGCGACCTGCCGCTGCCGGCGCAGGGCAAGCTGCTGCGGGTGCTGCAGGACGGCGAGATCGAACGGGTGGGCGACCACCGCGCGCGCCGGGTGAACGTGCGGATCATCGCCGCGACCAACGCCGACCTGTCCCGGCTGGTGAAGGAGGGGCGCTTCCGCTCCGACCTGTACTACCGGCTCAACGCGTTCCAGATCGAGATCCCGCCGCTGCGCGAGCGCAAGGAGGACATTTCGTTCCTCGCCAAGCGCTTCCTCGAAAAGTACTGCGCGATCCACGGCAAGAAATTGCGCGGCTTCACCGACAAAGCCAAGCGCGCGCTGCTCACCTATCGCTGGCCGGGCAACATCCGCGAGTTGCAGAACATGATCGAACGCGGCGTGATCCTGGCGCCCAGCGGCGCGCGCATCGAGGTCGGCCACCTGTTCTCGTCGCCGTCCCTCGAGGAGCAGGAACCCGAGTTGGGACTGGGCCTGGACGGCAACATCGACGATGCGAACTGCTGGGACACCGGCAAGGAGCTGTGCGAAGCCGTGTTCAACGGCGTGCGCACGCTCGACCAGGTCGAGGCCATGCTGATCGAGACGGCCGTGGACAAGGCGCACGGCAACCTGTCCGCCGCTTCGCGCATGCTCGGCCTCACGCGCCCGCAACTGGCCTATCGGCTCAAGCGGTTGAACGAGGGCGGCGTGCCCGCCGCGGGCGCCAACGCCGCCGGCGGGGGCGGCGCGGCAGTCGGGCAACCCAAATTGCCGCAGCCCGACGGGGCCGCTTCGTGGCGTTGACGCTGCCGCCGGAAGTGGCGGAGTTCCTCACGGCCCATCACGTGATGACGCTCGCGACGCAGGGCACGGGCGGGCCGTGGGCGGCGGCCGTGTTCTACGCGCCCGACGGCGACGACCTCGTGTTCCTTTCGTCGCCCTCCAGCCGCCATTGCACCGATCTCGCCGCGGACCCGCGCTGCGCCGCGACCATCCATCCCGAGACGCTCGACTGGCGCAGCATCCAGGGTATCCAGCTCGAGGGCCAGGTGGATGAGCTCACGGGCGAGGACCGCGCCCGGGCGCAGCAGCTTTATGCCGAGCGCTTTCCGTTCGTCAGGCCGGGCGGCGCCCCGGCGGCGATTGCGGTGGCGCTGGCGCGGGTGCGCTGGTACCGGTTGCGCATTGCGCACTTGCATTTCATCGACAACGCGCGCGGCTTCGGGCAACGCGAGCAGTTCGATTCCTAAAAACCAACCTCCGTACACAGAGGGCGCAGAGATTCGCAGATGAAACGGTTGTGCTTTCCGCGCGCGACTTCTTCGACTGCATCGCGCCCGCGGAATCGAACGACACCGCGTCGCCGTTGACTTCGGTCAGCATAACGGTGATCTCCACCCCGAGCAGCTAGGCGCCAGGCGCTGCCTCCCCACGCAGGTGCGCCGCGCGGAGCCGCGCCTCGGTATAGCGGACGAGCGCCCGCGTTGCGCGCTCGCTGGAGCGGAAGATGCAGACGCCCTGGTCCATCAGCTTGTCGGCCATCGGGTCGAAGAGCGGGCCTCCGTCAATGACGCCGACGATGGGTTTCGAACTGGAGGCGACGACCGCCGGCAGCGTCTGGACGATGCTCTCGGGGCTGTCGATGTCGTAGCCGGGCCGCGCGCTCACCTTGAGTGACCTGACCACGGGCGAGGTCGGGTCGAGCCCGGCGACGACCGAGTCGACGTCCGGTTCGGCGGCCATGGCCTCGATGCAAAGCTGGTGAACCTCGTCGTCAGCCCCCGGGTTGATGTCGAACGGGTTCCTGACTTCCATGATCGCATCGAGCTTCTTGGCCTTCAGGATCGCCATGAACCGATCCCGTGTCGATGGACTGATCGTGGCCAGCGACATGGAGAAATCGCCGACCTGGGCGCTGTCGGCCATGGCGACCGTGTCGTACCCCGCGCCGGACAGTGCGCCGAGCCGCTTGCCGCCAACGACCTTGTCGCGCATGCAGTCCGAGAGGTAGAACAGGTCGCTGAACTCGCTGACGTCGGTCGCGATCAGCGCGCCGGCCTGCGTGAGCAGGGAGTTGCACACCTCGTAGTCACCGGCGATCGAGGCGGTGTGACCCATCGCGGCCCGCCCGCCCGCCGCGGACTGTGCGGCCTTGTAAATGACGACCTGCTTGCCGGCAAGGGTCGCCTTGCGCACGGCCCGCGCCACGGCCAGCCCGTCGAGGTCCTTGAATCCTTCGACGTAAGCCCCGATCACGTGGATCTCCGGATTGTCCGCGAAGCTGGCGATCAAGTCGCCGTGCGTCATGTCGTTCTGGTTGCCGACAGCGACCATGTAGGCCGGGTCGAGCCACGGGTTCTTGCTGAGCCGCGTGACCAGGAAGGCGCCGCTCTGGCTGATGAGCGCCGAACTGCGTTTTGCCTTCTTCTGCGCTCGCGGCAGGCGTTCCTCGGGAATGAACCAGGAATCGTAGTTGCCGGGGTGGGAGATGATGCCCAGGCAGTTCGCGCCGACGAATACCGGTCCGCGGCCGGCGCGCCGGGCGTTGTCGATCGTCTCCAGCATCCGGCGGGCAGGCTCGCGGCTCGCCTCGGTTTCCCCCATGCCGCCGGGGATCAACAGCACCGATTCCGCGGCATCGGTCTTGATCACCTCATTGACGATCCCGAAGGCGACCTCGGCGGTCACCGCGAGGATCAGCAGGTCGAGCTTTTGCTCCAGCGCCCCGAGGCTCGTTGCGCAGCGCGCGCCATCGACTTCCTGGCCGTCGGGATTGATGACGAGCAGCCGCGACTTGTCGTAACCGGATGCGATGATGTTCTTCAGGACGATCCGGCCAAAATTCATGCGCGTGGCGGATGCGCCCATGATTCCGATCGAAGCCGGGTGCAGCAGCCTGTCGATCTTGGCCTGAGGCCGCGGCGGGCGGACGACCTGCGGCCGGCCGATCCGGCACAAGCCGTCGAGCGCGACGAGCGATCCGGCCGAGCAGGTGAAGGGATTGACCTCCAGTTCCTCGATGACGAAGTCGGTCTCGGGGTTGCCCGCCGAGAGGCTGTTCGCCAGGCGGATGAAGCCGCCGAAGCACTGGACGAGGGCTTCGTCCGTCACCAGCCGGCGGCCCCCTCGCGTCAGTCCGGCGATCCTCCGGTAGGCAATCGTCGGTCTGAACAACTCGAGGAATTCCTCGGCAGTGGTCAACACGGTCGAGGCCGACACGACTGCCTGCCCCCGGCGGGCGCTTCCGGCAAGGAACTCGGTGTCGACGCCGCCAATCCCGGCGGTGATCACCATGCCGAACTCACGCGTGTTCCGGATGCCGACCAGGAGTTCGCTGCCGACGCCTCCAGCGTCCGCTGCGATGAACTCGGTGATCATCACTCCTGCGATGTCCGGGGCAATTTCAAGCATGCTCCGGCAGGCGGCTCTCACCGCCGCCGGCTCTTTGGCCACGACAGCGACCCCGCCCACGTCCGATTTGTGGGCAATGCCGCTGGAGACGATCTTCACGACCACCCGGCTTCCTGGGAACGACGCCAGAAGTTCGTCCGACGGCTCGGTCCCGACTGCCATCACCTCATGTCTGGGCGTGGAGGCGATGCCGGCCGCGGCGAGCAGCCGGTAGACCTCATGCTCGAACAGCGAGGACCGCCCCTCGCTGTGCGCCTTCTGGAAGATGTCTTTGATCGCAGCGCTCGTCGGGTTCGACCGCGAGGCTGAATCTTCTTGCATGTCCCCATTTCCTGGCAGTACTTCTCTCATGTGGCTTCCTCGTATGGTGGGTCAGTTGTTCGGTTCAGGTCGTTAAGACCCCGTCTTGCGCAGCGCGCCGTTCTGCGCTGCCTGCTGCTGCTTCGAAACCAGCTGGAGCATGGTCGCCAGCGTGATCGAGCTGAAGGTCGCCTTCGCGATTTCGTCGATCTCGGACAGGACGGTTTCGAGCGCCTGGTCGGTCGGGGTCGGGCCGCCGTTGTCACGGCGCTGCGACATGGGCGCGAAATCCTCGAACAACTGGATCACGTCCATCAGGGTGAGGCGGCGCGCATTCGCGCTGAAGCGGTAGCCGCCGCCGACGCCGCGCACCGACTCGACAATGCCGGCACGGGCGAGCTCCGCCAGCACCTTGGCCAGGTGGTGCGGCGAGACGCTGTACTTCTCGGCGATCTCGGCGGCGGGGATGTGGCGCTGGGAGTCGCCGGCGAATTCGATCACGCTGTACAGCGCGAGCATGGTGTTGACCTGCAGCCTCATTGCGCGCCTTCGGTTGCGGACGAATCCGGCAGGAGGTCCATCTCCAGCGGGATCATCGGCGCGGCCATCATGCCCTGGCTGCGGAAGAACGACAGGATCAAGGTGTTGTCGCGCGCCAATAAGGTGCGCAGCTGCCGCACGCCCGTGCGCCGCAGGCTCGTGCTCAGCGCGGAGAGCAGGCGCGTGCCGATGCCGGCCTGGCGGGCATGCGGGTCGACGTCGATCGCGAACACCCAGCCGCAGGGCGGCGAACCGAATTCCCAGTCGCGCACTTCGCCGATCAGGAAGCCCGCGACCTTGCCGCCGGCCAGCGCGACCAGGAACCAGCGCTGCTCGCCTTTCGAGCCGATCCCGTAGCGGCGGTACACGCGCTGCCAATAGTTGCGCTTCTCGATGCCGGTAACGGCCGCGTCGATCGCGATCACCTCATCGAGGTCGGCCCGTCGCACCGCTCGCACGGTCACCGCGCCGGAGGTGGCGGGGATGTGGGCAGCTCGGCGTTTCGTGGTGGCGCGGGAGCGTGCGCCTAGGGGTATTCGAGCGGTGGTCAATGAGGTGCAGCCAAAAGTTGCGCTAGATCAAATTAATTGTCG
>JAGRPN010000116.1 GCA_019449555.1 Ramlibacter sp. | reverse complement strand
GTCGTCCCGTTCGGGAAGGAAGCCTTGCCGGCGTCCACGGCCACCCCGTTCACGCTGAACTTGGCACTCGAGGTGAAGGCGGTCACGGTGCCCTCGAGTTCGGCCTCGTCGTGGTCGCCCGCCTCCAGACCCACCGCGCGGACGCTCGTCGCGTTGCGCGTGCCGGTGGCCGGAGTGGGGGCGAGCGTCACCTGCACGAGCATGCCGTTGGCCAGGTTGGCCGGCAGTGCGGTGGCCGCGATGCCGGCGTAGCTGATGGTCACCGTCCCGATCGCGAAAGTCTTCGCGGTGGCGTTCAACCCCTGCACCTGGCCTTGCAACCTGAGGCTGGCCGCGCTGGCTTCACGCTCGATGCGCGTCGCGACGATCTGGTTGGTGGCCGGATCGACGAAGCCGTGCACTTCGACGATCTGGCCGACGGCGAGACTCGCAAGGCCTGCACTGATGCCGTTGTCGAACACGGTCGTCGTCTTGATTTGCACCGTCTGGCCCAGCACCACGAGGCTGTTCGTGCCGATGCTCTCGATCGGGCCGCGCAATTCGCTGCCGAAGGTGATCTTCGTCGCGGTCGCCGTGCTGCCGCCCGTGCCGGTGGCGACGCTGGACGCGGTGATGGAAACGATCATGCCGAGCTTCAGGTCCGAGGTGCTGCGCGGCGCGCCGTCGTCGTCCGTGACGCCGGCCTTGCTGTCATCGAAACGCACGCCGTTGACGATGATCGAGCCGAAGCCGGTGATCACGCCGCTGGAAAAGGAGCCGGTGCCGCCGCTGCCCACCGTAGCGACGTCGCCGCCCCCGCCGCCGCATCCGGACAGGGCGGCAACTCCCCCGATCAGCGCGATGAGCCCTTCGCGCCGGGTGAATCCGGCCGCGTTCACTGAGGTGCTGGATGCGTTCATGGTCTCTCTCTCTCCTTCAGGTGTTGTCGGGATGGGTATCGGGATGGGTGTCGGGCATCGGCTGGGACCAGGTGTACAGGCCGATGCGCAGCGACCGGTTCTGGGCACGCGCGGCCAGGCGATCGCCGGCGATGAGGCTTTCGAGCTGGGGCGCGACTTCGGCAAGGAGGCTGCGCCACTGTTGCGCCATCAGTTTTTGCGCGGCGGCCAGCGATTCCTCGGAGAGCTCGTCGGCGGTGATGGCCTGCTCCAGGTGCTGCCGTCCGTCGCCCAGGACGTTGGCGGTCGCGGCGCGCAAGTGGTCGCCGACGTTGGTGCCGAGAAACGCGACCATGCGTTCCCAGTCGCCGCCCGGGACGAAGGCGTCGCGCAACAGGTGCACGGTGTCGGTCGCCTCGTCGTGACGCGCCAGTTTGAGCCGGCAGAGTTCTTCCAGCAAGCTGCGCGGGTGCACGTCACGCGTGACGGAATGGGCCAGCGATTCGAAGCTCGGCATCGGGCCCTGGCGCGGCAGGGCGGCGGGTTGCTGGTGGGCCCGCTGCAACGTCGGGTCGGACACCCAGCGGGTGAACAGCTCGGCCACCGGCGAGCGCCGCTGCTGCGGCCGCGCGGCCGGCTGCCGCTCGAGCTGTGCCACCGCCCGGCGCGTGAGGCCGGTGGCGGTGCTGATGCGGCTGGTCAGGCGCTGACCGGGCAGGTCGCCATGCGCTTCGCGCGCGGCCTTTACGAACGCTGCGCGCAGTCGTTCCTCGAGCAGCTGGATCGTGATGTTCTTGCCGATGCACAGCTGCGCAAGCGGCGCCAGCACCTGCTCCAGCGCGGCAAGCAGGGCTTCCTGTTCCGCGGTCAGCATCGGTATTGGCAGATGTGAAACGGTATCGTCCATGGGCGGGCGGATCATAAATGTGCATCATGCACATTTGCTGTTCTAATGTGTAACGCGCCCTGCCGGGGAGCTGTTCGCGGCGGCTCGCGGACAATGCTGCGATGGACTCCCTGCAAGACTGGCTCGCCCACTGCGAGGCGCTGCATCCGAAAACCATCCAGCTGGGCCTGGAGCGCACTCAGGCCGTCGCGGCGCGGATGGGCCTGGGCTTTGGCTGCCCGGTCATCACCGTGGCGGGCACCAACGGCAAAGGCTCGACCTGCGCGATGCTCGAGGCGATTGCGCTGCAGGCCGGATATCGCACCGGCTTGTACACGTCGCCGCATCTCGTGCATTTCGAGGAGCGCTGCCGTGTGCACGGCGAGATCGTGAGCGCGCAGGCGCTGGTGCCGCATTTCGAGCGGGTCGAGGCGGCGCGGCGCGGCGTGACGCTCACCTATTTCGAATTCACGACGCTGGCGATCATGAGCCTGTTGGCCGCTTCGAGGCTGGACGTCGCGATTCTCGAAGTGGGCCTCGGCGGGCGGCTGGACGCGGTGAACATCATCGACGCGGACTGCGCCGTGATCACCAGCATCGCGCTGGACCACATGGATTACCTCGGCCCGGACCTCGAGAGCATCGGGCGCGAGAAGGCGGGCATCATGCGCACCGGCCAGCCCGCGATCGTGAGCGACCCGGCGCCGCCGCGCAGCGTGCTGGATCGC
Organism: Ramlibacter sp.; assembly: GCA_019449555.1. GTDB lineage: Bacteria > Pseudomonadota > Gammaproteobacteria > Burkholderiales > Burkholderiaceae_C > Ramlibacter. The sequence goes on along the minus strand of JAGRPN010000116.1, from coordinate 105 downwards.
GCGATCGACATCGGCGCCGACCTGTGGACGCTCGGGCGCGACTTCAACTTCTCGGGCGACCGGCAGCAATGGGCCTGGGCCGGGCGTGGGCGGCGCTACTCGGGC
>JAGRPN010000115.1 GCA_019449555.1 Ramlibacter sp. | reverse complement strand
TTCTTCGGCGCGGATGGTGATGCCTTCGAAGTCGTGGTAGGCCACCAGTCCGTGCAACTGCGCCGAATAGAAATTGTTCTGCGCCAGCCCGCCCTGCGTGCAGGCCACGGCCAGCCCGGCGGTCGTGTGCGTGTGCATCACGCAGTGCGCCTCGGCGATGGCTTCGTGAATGGCGGAGTGCACCGTGAAACCGGCGGGATTGACCGGCCACGGGTTGTCGTCCAATTTGTTGCCCGCCACGTCGATCTTCAGCAGGTTGCTGGCCGTCACTTCGCTGTAGTGCAGGCCGAACGGGTTGATCAGGAACTGCTTCTGACCGCCCGCCACGCTGCCCGGCAGCCGCACCGTGATGTGGTTGTAGATCATCTCCGTCCAGCCCAGCAGATCGAACACGCGATAGCAGGCGGCCAGCTGCACCCGCGCCTTCCATTCGTCGGGGTGCATGTTGGGCGCGGAGGGTTTGAGCAGGGCGTTCATGAAAGAGTCTCCAGCGAAAAGCTTCGTCAACGAGTCTTGCCGGCCGGCGCGGGGGCGGTGCCGGACTTGAATTTTGCCGCGAGCTGGCTCGTGGCCCGCGCCAGCAGGTTGTTATCCAGCCCGACCGCGACGAAGGTGGCGCCGAGTTCGAGGTAATGGTTCGCCAGCGCGTCGTCGGTCGTCAGGATGCCGGCCGCCTTGCCGGCGCGCACGATGCGCCGGATCGCGTCGTCGATCGCCGCCTGCACCTCCGGATGGGTCGCGTTGCCCACGTGGCCCAGCGACGCGGAGAGGTCGGCCGGCCCGATGAAGACGCCGTCGATGCCTTCGGTGCCGGCGATGGCTTCCAGGTTGTCCAGGGCTTCGCGCGATTCCGCCTGCACGAGCAGGCACATCTGTGCATTGCATTCCTTGGCGTAATTGGCGTAGCGGCCCCAGCGCGAAGCCCGCGCGCCGCCCATGCCGCGGATGCCGTCGGGCGGGTAGCGCATGGCCCGCACCAGGTCGGCCGCCTGCGCAGCGGTGTCCACCATCGGCACCAACAGGCTCTGGAACCCGAGGTCGAGGTACTGCTTGATGATCGCGGTGCCGGCCGGGCCATGCCCCACCGGCACACGCGCGATCGGGTGCGTGCCGGGATAGCCGGCGACCACCTGGGCCTGCTGCAACAGCGTGCGCAAGTCGTTCGGCGCGTGCTCGCCATCGAGCAGCAGCCAGTCGAAACCGGCGCCGGCGCAGATCTCCGTGGTGTAGTGGTCGGCCAGCCCGACCCACAGGCCGATCTGGGCGCGCTTGTCGCGAAGCGCCTGCTTGAAGGAATTGACGGGCAGTTGCATGGTGGAACCTCAGGTGAAGCGAAATGCGATGGAACCGAGCGGGCCGTAATCGGCATGGAAAGTATCGCCTGCCGCGGCCTGGGTGGGCCGCGTGAACGAGCCGGCGAGCACCACCTCACCTTCTTCGAGGTACTCGTCCCATGGCGCGAGCTTGTTCGCGAGCCAGGCGACGCCCGTGGCGGGGTGGTTCAGCACGGCGGCCGCGAGGCCCGATTCCTCGATGACGCCGTTCTTGTACAGCAGCGCGCCGACCCAGCGCAGGTCCACCGCGTCGGGCCTGACGGGACGCCCGCCGGTGATGATGCCGGCGTTGGCGGCGTTGTCGGAAATCGTGTCGTACACCTTGCGCATCGCCTTGGTGTGGCGGTCGAACTGCTCGATCCGCGCGTCGATGATCTCGATGGCGGGCACCACATATTCGGTGGCCGCCAGCACGTCGAAGATGCTGACGTTGGGCCCCCGCAGGCGCTTGCCCAGCACGAAGGCCAGCTCGACCTCGACCCGCGGCGCGATGAAGCGGCTCGCCGGAATCTCGCTGCCCTCGGGGATGAACATGTCGTCCAGCAGGGTGCCGTAGTCGGGCTCGTTGATCTGGCTGGCCTGCTGCATGGCGCGCGAGGTCAGGCCGATCTTGTGGCCGCGGACCGTGCGGCCCTCGGCGAGCTTCATCCTCACCCAGGTGCGCGAGATCGCATAGCCGTCCTCGATCGTCATGCCGGGAAAGCGCTTGGAGAAATGCTCGAGCGGCACGCGCGACTTCTCGCTTTCATGCAGTTCGGCGGCGAGGCGGCTGATCAGTTCTTCAGGAAGCATAAACGGGGGTCAGTCCGCCGTCACTTGTTGAAAAGCGGATGCAGGTTGCTGTGCTTGGCGTCGTACACCTGGCCGGGGCTCACGTCGATCTGCAGCGTGATGCCGATCAACTGTTTGTCGAACAGCTCGGCGAACCGGCGCTTGACCACGGCCAGCATGGCGTCGCCGCTTTCCGCCAGCGCCGCGGGGCTGCGTCCGGCGGCGATGCGTGCGTTGATGTACATGAAAGCGTAGTCGCGGTTGCTGTCGGCCACGGCGTAATGCTGCGCCGGATAAGCGAGCACGCGCGTGCCGCCGATCGGGTACAGCTGCTTGCCGTGCTCGTCCTTCTGCTCGATCAGGACCGCGAGCAGCTCTTTGCACAGCGCGTCCATGTCGGCGTCGATGTTCGGGGTGTATTGGATGACAACGTGCGGCATAAGGACAGACTCAGGAATGGGGGTCGATTTCCAATTGATCCGGCGGCGTCACAGGCGGGTGACGGCCTGGAAGCCGAGCGCGGCGGACGCCTGCGCCTGCGGGATGCATTCGCCAGCTTGCGGCGTGACCGGGAACACCGCGTTGATCTGGCCGGTGCCGGACGCGCCGAAATACGGCGTGACGACCTCGGCCCGGCCGTCGTAATCGGACCAGCCCAACGCGCCCAGCAGCATGGCGGTGTCGTGCATGAAGCCTTCGCCGTGGCCCTTGGCCGCGTATTCGGGCAGCATCGCGCAGAAATCCTTCCAGTCGCCCCGCTGCCACATGCGCACCACCTCGCGATCCAGCGTTTCCAGGAACGGGCTCCAGATCCTGAACGCATATTCCGGGGCGAGCCCGTTCTGCGCGAAGCGGTGCGACAGCGATCCGCTGGCAAAAACCGCCACGGTGCCGTCGTAGTGATCCTCGATCGCGCGCCGCACGGCCCAACCGAGCCGGGCACTGTCGTTGAGGTAATGCGCCATGCAGAGTGCCGAGACCGAGATCACCTTGAAGTGCCGGTCGGCGTTCATGTAGCGCATCGGCACGAGCGTGCCGTATTCGGGGTCGAGCGTGGTGCTGTCGTGCGCCAGCGTTTCGACGCCGTGCTCGTTGCACACCTTGGCCAGCAATTTGCCGAGCTCCCGGTTGCCCGGGAATCCGAACGCCATGTTGCTGATGAAATGCGGCAGCTCGTTGCTGGTGTACAGACCTTCGAAATGCTCCGCGCAATTGATGTGATAACTGGCGTTGACCAGCCAGTGCGTGTCGAACACGACGATCGTGTCCACCCCGAGCTCCCGGCAGCGGCGCCCGATCTCGCGATGACCATCGATCGCGTCTTGTCGTGTGCCCTTGCGCGGCCCGTCGAGCTCGCTGAGGTACATCGAGGGCACGTGGGTGATCTTTGCCGCCAGCGCCAGCCTACCCACGGTCCGTTCCTTTCGCGTCGTCCAGGGTCACTGCCCGCTGCGGCGCGGTGTTCACGTGCAGCGCGAACACGTCCGGCCGCGCATAGTGGCCGACCGGGTCGAAATCCATCTGGGCCCGCGGGATGACCGACATGTCGAGTTCGGCCGTGAGCAGCGCGTCTTCGTTGTACACCGGCCCAGCCAGCATCTTGCCCAGCGGGTCGATGATCATGCTGCCGCCGCGCATGAGTACCGTGTCCGCCGCTTCCGGCAGCCGGTTGTTCATTCGGTCGGACGGAAACTGCGAACGGCGCAGGTGCTGGCAGGCCGACAGCACGAAGCAGCGACCCTCCATCGCGATGTGCTGCATGGTCGAGACCCAGGTATCGCGGTCGTCGGCCGTGGGCGCGCAATACAGCGCGACGCGCTGCTGGTACATCGCCATGCGCAGCGCCGGCATGTAGTTCTCCCAGCAGATCACCGCGCCGAGCTTGCCGTAAGGCGTGTCCACGGCGGCAAGGGTCGAGCCGTCACCGAAGCCCCAGACCAGGCGCTCCAGTGCGGTGGGCATCAGTTTGCGGTGCTTGCCCAGGATCTGCCCGTCGGGGCCGAGGTAGACGGCCGTGCAATACAGCGTGCCCCCATCGCGCTCGATGATGCCGGTCACGACATACATCTTGTGCCGCGCGGCGGCCTTCGCGAGCTGGGCGACTTCGGGCCCGTCGACCGTCACCGCCGCATCGAAATACGCCTTGAACTCGCCGCGGCCCTCCGGCGTGCGGCCCCCCAGGTAGATGTGGAAGTCGGCGCCCTTGGGGTACCCGCCGATGAATGCCTCGGGAAACACCAGCAGCTGCACGCCGCGGCGCGCCGCTTCGTTGACCAGCCCGACCGCTTTCTCCACGGTGGCCGGCGTGTCCAGCAGCACGGTGGCCGTCTGCGCGACGGCGGCGGTGAGAGTCGATTGAGCCATACAGTACCTCTCTAGCTGGCCATCCCCTCGAGGGGAGGGTTGGGTGGGGGGAGCCGGTTACACCCCACCGGGGAGGTTCGCCTCACGGCGAACCTCCCCAGCGCGGAATGGGATGCGAACCCATCGCGATAGCGATGTTTTTCGGTTCACAGAATACCTCGTAACTCCAGGTGCCGCCCTCGCGGCCAGTGCCCGAAGCCTTGGTGCCGCCGAACGGCTGGCGCAGGTCACGCACGTTCTGGCTGTTGACGAAGCACATGCCGGCCTCGACGGCCGCCGCGACGCGATGCGCGCGCCCCACATTCTCGGTCCAGACGTAGCTCGCAAGGCCGTACTGAATTTCGTTGGCCAGCCGGATGGCGTCGGCTTCGTCCTCGAACGGGATCAGGCAGGCCACCGGCCCGAAGATCTCTTCCTGCGCGATGCGCATGCGGTTGTCCACGTCGGCGAACACCGTCGGCGCGACGTAGTTGCCCCTCCTGACGCGGCTGGGCAGGGAAGGCGTGTCCAGTCCGCCGCACAGCAGCGTCGCGCCTTCCTTGGGCCCGAGCTCGATGTAGCTGCGAACCTTCGCCAGGTGGCCGTGCGAAATCATGGGGCCGATGATCGTCTTCTCGTCGAGCGGGTCGCCGACGCCGATGCGCTTCGCCCGTTCGACGAATTTCCGCGTGAAATCCGCATAGATCGTCCGCTGCACGAGGATGCGGCTGCCGGCGGTGCAGCGCTCGCCGTTGTTGGAGAAGATCATGAACACGGCGGCATCGAGCGCACGCTCCAGGTTCGCGTCGTCGAAGATCACGAACGGCGACTTGCCGCCGAGCTCCATGCTGAACTTCTTCAGGCCCGCTTCCTTCACGATGCGGTTGCCGGTCGCGGTGGAACCCGTGAAGGAGACCGCCCGCACGTCCGGGTGCCGCACCAGCGGCTCGCCGGCCTGTTTGCCATAGCCGTGCACCAGGTTCAGCACGCCGGGCGGAATGCCCGCCTCCAGCGCCAGTTCGCCCAGCCGCGCGGCCGTCATCGGCGAGAGCTCGCTCATCTTCAGCACGGCGGTGTTGCCGAACGCGAGGCAGGGCGCGACTTTCCAGGTCGCCGTCATGAACGGCACGTTCCACGGCGAGATCAGTGCGCACACGCCGACGGGGTGGAACAGCGTGTAGTTCAGATGCGTCTCGGTCGGGTAGGTGTGGCCATCGACGCGGGTGCACATCTCCGCGAAGTAATAGAAATTGTCGGCGGCGCGCGGCACCAGTTGCTTGCCGGTTTGCGCGATCGGCTGGCCGGTGTCGTTGGTCTCCATCTGCGAGAGCTCCGGCACATGCAGCGCGATCAGGTCGCCCAGCTTGCGCACCAGTTTCGCGCGCTGCGGCGCCGGCGTCGCGGCCCATTTCGGGAAAGCTTCCTTGGCGGCCGCCACGGCGAGGTTCACTTCGGCCTCGCCGCCGGAAGCGACTTCCGCCAGCACTTCCTGCGTCGCGGGATTGACCGTTTCGAAATAGTCGCTGCCGGCCAGCGGCTTGCCGTTGATGAGGTGATCGATTCGCATAAGAAAAATGGGGTCGGATCCCGATTCAGGACAGAAACGTTAACGGAGACTTGGGCTTAGGCCGAAATCGGGCTCTGACCCCTTTTTTCGCCGCCGGAGGAAACGATCCGGTTTTCCAGCGCGCCGAGCCCTTCGATTTCCGTGACGATCACGTCCCCGGCGCGGCAGTCCACGACGCCGTCGGGCGTGCCGGTCAGGATCAGGTCACCCGGGCGCAGCGTCATGAAGCTGGAGAAATACTCGATCAGGAACGGCACGTCGAAGATCATGTCCCTCGTGTTGCCCGACTGCGTCACCTTGCCGTTGACCGTGGTGCGCAGCGCCAGCGCCATCGGGTCCGGGACGTCCGCGGCATCGACCAGCCAGGGCCCGATCGGCGTCGCCCGGTCACGGTTTTTCACCCGCAGGTTCGGCCGGTACCAGTTCTCCAGGTAGTCGCGGATCGCGTAATCGTTGGCGACGGTGTAGCCGGCAATGAAGTCGTAGGCGTCGGCGCGTTTGACGTTGCGCGCGGTCCGGCCGACCACCACCGTCAGCTCGCATTCGTAGTGCATGAACCCGACTCCGGCGGGACGGCGTGTCGCCTGTCGATGACCGGTGAGCGCGTTCTCGCCCTTGAGGAACACCAGCGGCTCTTCCGGCGCCTTGAACGCCAGCTCCTTCGCGTGGTCGGCGTAGTTCAGGCCGAGCGCGAGGATGGTGCGCGGCTGCGGCGCCGGCTGCAGCAGCGGCGGCAGCCACGTGACGGCATCGAACGCCGCCCGCCGGCCGTCACCCAGCAGCAACTGGCCGTCGCGCTCGATCGCCTCGCTGGCCCTGCCTTCGTGAACGACAAGGGCGTGTTTCATGCGGCCTCCGCGACGAGCGTGTTGGTCAGGGTGCCCAGGCGGCCAGCGCGCAGCTCGATGCGGTCGCCCACCTTGGCCAGCGGCCGGCCGACATCGCAGCCCAGCATCAGCCGGTCGCCGGCACCGAGGGTCATGAATTCGCCCACGTCGGCCAGCAACTGCTGCGCATTGCGCACGAGATGCGAGAAGTCCACCGTCTGCCGCAGCTGCCCGTTGATGCGCACCTCGAGCCGGAACGTGGCGGGATCGCCCGCTTCCTGCGCCGGCAGCATGTGGCTGCCCACACCGAGAAAACCGTCCAGGCATTTGAACTTGACGGGCGGGCGGAAGAAACTGGCGTGCGGCACCGACAGGTCGTTAAGCAGCATGTAGCCGGCCACCTCACCCGGCGCCTTCATCACCAGCGCGATCGTGCCGCCGACTTCCACTTGCGGCACCCGCGCCGGCACCGGGATGTCCGCGCCGTCCGCCGACCAGGTGTTCGCGGTCTTGATATAGAGCACCGGCGCTTTCGGCGGTGCCTTGTAGGGCGGCTCGTTCGCCTGGGCGCCGAGCGCCTGAAGCTCGCCGCGGAAATTCAGGAGCGTGCCGTACACGGTGCCCGCGGGAATGAAGCTCATGGCTGCTCCAGTTCGATGAGTCGGTCCAGCAGCTCATACAGCTGCGAGAGTTTGCGTTGGCCCAACGATTTCTCCATCCAGTCGTAGTGCTGTTCGACGGTATGCGAGAGCTTTTCCACCAGCTTCAGGCCCTTCGCGGTCGCCTCGACGACCGTGCGCCGCTGGTCGGCCGGATCGCGCTGGCGCCGCACCAGAGCGTCGCGCTCCATGCGCATCAGCACGCCGGTCAGGCTGGGCCCCAGGATGTAGGCCTCGCGCGCGATGCGGCCGGTTTCCATCGTGCCCTGCTCGCCCAGCACCCGCAGCACGCGCCATTGCTGGTCCGACAGGCCGTGCGCCCGCAGGCTCGGCCGCGCGCGCGCCATGACGGATTCGCGCGCCTGCAGCAGCAGGCGCGGGAGGTTGCGGTGAACGAACGGCGTGGCCATGGCGGAATTTATTTAATATATTAAATGATTTGCGGGCCGAACGCCGGTCGCCGCGCGCACGCCTCCACGGCCGGGCTATAGTCGCTCGGCCATGGCCAAGGAAAAGACCAGCTACTCCTGTACCGAATGCGGCGGCTCCAGCCCGCGCTGGCTCGGCAAATGCCCCCACTGCGAGGCGTGGAATACGCTGATCGAAACCGTGGCCGAAGTGGCGAGCCCGGGCCGCAACCGGTTCGCTTCGCTGGCCAAGGCTTCCGCGGTGGCGGCGCTGGCGGATATCGAGGCGAGCGAGGTGGATCGCACACCCACGGGGATCGGCGAGCTCGACCGCGTGCTGGGCGGCGGCATCGTCGAAGGCGGCGTGGTGCTGATCGGCGGCGATCCGGGCATCGGCAAATCGACGCTGCTGCTGCAGGCGCTCGACAGCTTGCAGCGGGGCATGGTGCCCACGCTCTACGTCACCGGCGAGGAAAGCGGCGCACAGGTCGCGCTACGGTCGCGCCGCCTCGGACTGGACAACTCGCGGGTCTTGGTGCTGGCCGAGATCCAGCTCGAAAAGATCCTGGCCACGATTGCCGCCACGCAGCCGGCGGTGGCCGTGATCGATTCGATCCAGACGGTGTACTCCGACCAGCTCACGTCGGCGCCGGGCTCGGTGGCGCAGGTGCGCGAGTGCGCCGCCCATCTGACGCGCGCGGCCAAGGCCGGCGGCACCAGCATCGTGCTGGTCGGCCATGTCACGAAGGAAGGCGCGCTGGCCGGGCCGCGCGTGCTGGAGCACATGGTGGATACCGTGCTGTATTTCGAAGGCGATACTCATTCGAGTTTCCGGCTGGTGCGCGCGGTGAAGAACCGCTTCGGCGCGGTCAACGAGATCGGCGTGTTCGCCATGACGGAGAAGGGCCTGAAGGGCGTGACGAATCCCAGCGCGATCTTCCTGTCGCAGCACAGCGAACCGGTGCCGGGCAGCTGCGTGCTGGTGACGCTGGAAGGCACGCGTCCGATGCTGGTGGAAGTGCAGGCGCTGGTGGACAGCGGCGGCGTCAGTCCGCGCCGCCTCTCGGTGGGCCTGGACCGCGACCGTCTCGCCATGCTGCTGGCGGTGCTGCATCGGCACGCCGGCGTGGCGTGCATGGACCAGGACGTGTTCGTCAACGCGGTGGGCGGCGTGCGCATCACGGAGCCGGCCGCCGATCTGGCCGTGATGCTGGCGATCACGTCGAGCCTGCGCGGCAAGCCGCTGCCCAAGGGGTTCATCGCTTTCGGTGAGGTCGGCCTCGCCGGCGAGGTGCGCCCGGCGCCGCGCGGCCAGGAGCGCCTGCGGGAAGCCGCCAAGCTCGGGTTCTCGATGGCGGTCGTGCCCAAGGCAAATGCGCCCAAGCGCGGCAGCCGCGAAATCGAGGGCCTGGCCATCCACGCGGTCGACCGGATCGAGCAAGCGATGGAGGTCGTGCGGGGCCTGGGCTGAGCTGCCTGGCTTCCGGCGCGAAAATGCCGCCGATGAACCTGCGAAAAATCGTTGCGCCGATTCTCGGCGTCCTCCTGCTGGCCGGCGCTTGGCGAGCCTACGGCTGGGGCGGTGTTGCGATCGCGCTGACCGGGATCGTGATGTGGCTGCTGCTGCACTTCACGCGCATCACCCAGGTGCTCAAGCGCACGGCGGACAAGCCGGTGGGCTACGTCGGCAGCGCCGTGATGCTCAACGCGAAACTCAAGCCCGGAGTCACCCTGTTGCACGTGCTGGCGATCACGCGCGCGCTGGGCGAGCGGCTCTCCGCCGAAGGCGAGCAGCCGGAGATCTACCGGTGGACCGATGGCGGCGCTTCCCACGTGACAGCGGAATTCGCCAACGGCAAATTGGTGAATTGGGCCCTGGTGCGACCGCCCGAGTCATCCGAGCCGCCGCAGGAACCGGCCGAGGCGCAAGGCCGGTGAGATTCTCTCCGATCGTCCTGAGCTTGTCGAAGGGCCTGAGCGGTTAAGGCCGTTCCCGCTCCGCGTCCCGCTCGAAATCGGCGTCGACCGCCGCGCTGGCCAGCCACTTGGGATAGTGGGCCGTGAAGTCCGCATTGATCTGCGCCACCGGCACGTCGTCGAAGTTGCCGCGCTGGTTCACGTATTCCATGTGCCGCCGCCCCTCGCGGTCATACGGGTGATACAGCGAGTCGGTGCGCCCGTCCCAGTCCAGCGGCAGGATGCCGAAGCGCTCGCACAGCGACAGGTTGAACGCCGGCGTGGCTTTCACCCAATCGCCGTCCAGCCACAGCTCCGTGTAGCCATGCCAGATGTAGAGGTCGTCCGGGATCAAGGTGCGCATGCGCTCGGTGGACAGGTGGTTGCGCACGTCGGCGTAGCCCACCCGGGCGGGGATGCCGCTGGCGCGCGCCGCGGCCGCCAGCAGCGCCGCTTTCGGCACGCACCAGCCGTAGCCGACTTCGATCACGCGGCTGGCGCGCAGGCCTTGCACGCTGAGGTCGATGTGGTAGGGGTCGTAGCGGAACCCGTCGCGCACGAGGTAATAGAGCGAGATCGCCCGCTCAGTCGGCGTGGCGCCGATCGCGCGGCGCGCGAATTCGATCACGGCAGGGTGATCGCTGTCGATCAGGGCGGTGGGCGCCAGGGTGGCCGGGCCGGGGATTGAATCCATCTAAATCGCTCCAGGTTCTGCGGCAACTATACGGCCTGCCGGCGGCGCGGCGTGCGATGCCCCTGATGCCGATGCGCCCGGGAACCCGGCGGGCATAATCGTCCGCAGGGCCGCAAGCCCGCCCGAGGAGACTTCAAGCATGCCCTGTTATGCGATCGACGATGTCGTGCCGGTGGTGGACCCCAGCGCGTTCGTCCACCCCACGGCGGTCCTGATCGGCGACGTCATCGTCGGCCCCGGCTGCTACGTGGGTCCCTGCGCGAGCCTGCGCGGGGACTTCGGCCGGATCGTGCTCGGACGCGGCTCGAACGTGCAGGATGCCTGCATCGTCCACGGCTACCCGAAGCAGGACACCGTGATCGAAGAGAACGGCCACATCGGGCACGGGGCCGTCCTGCACAGCTGCGTGGTGCGGCGCGGAGCGCTGGTGGGGATCACCGCGGTGGTGATGGACGATGCCGAGATCGGCGAGCAAGCGGTGGTGGCGGCCTGCGCCTTCGTGCCGGTCGGCATGCGCGTGGCAGCCCGCACCCTGGTCGCGGGAATCCCCGCCAAAGTCGTGCGCGCTCTCAAGGACAAGGAGCTCGTCTGGTTTGCCGATGGCACGCGGGTCTATCACGAGCTGACCGTCCGCTGCCTGGAGTCCCTGCGCGAAACGCAGCCGCTGCCCAGCGTGCAGGCGGATCGGCGCCGGTTGCCGCCGTCCCTGGTCGACGCGCTGATCGCCGATCGGGATCGCGGTATACGGGAAGCTTAAAATCGGGGGGTTTTACCCCGACCCTTGAAGGAAACCTCATGATCGCACCCCCCTCCATGGCCGACCGCGACGGCAAGATCTGGATGGATGGCGAGCTGGTGGAGTGGCGCGATGCCAAGATCCACGTGCTGACGCACACCCTGCATTACGGCTGCGGCGTGTTCGAGGGCGTACGCGCCTACAACACCGTCAACGGCACGGCGGTATTCCGCCTGCAGGAGCACACCGACCGCCTGTTCAACAGCGCCAAGATCCTGCGCATGGCCATCCCGTTCTCGAAGGAACAGGTGAGCGAGGTGCAAAAGCAGGTGGTGCGGGCCAACAAGCTCGAAAGCTGCTACATCCGCCCGCTGTCCTGGATCGGCTCGCAAAAGCTCGGGGTCAGCCCGCGCGGCAACCAGATCCACCTGATGGTCGCGGCCTGGGCCTGGGGCGCGTACCTGGGCGAGGAAGGCATGAAGCGCGGCATCCGCGTCAAGACTTCCAGCTACACGCGCCACCACGTCAACATCACGATGACGCAGGCCAAGGCGGTGAGCAACTACACCAACTCGATCCTGGCCAACATGGAGGCGCTGGACGACGGCTACGACGAGGCGCTGCTGCTGGACAGCTCGGGGTTCGTGAGCGAAGGCGCGGGCGAGAACATCTTCGTCGTCAAGGACGGCGTGATCTACACCCCCGACCTGTCGGCCGGTGCGCTGAACGGGATCACGCGCAACACGGTGTTCCACATCTGCAAGGACCTCGGGCTGGAGATCGTGCAGAAGCGCATCACGCGCGACGAGGTCTACATCGCCGACGAGGCGTTCTTCACCGGCACCGCCGCCGAGGTCACGCCGATCCGCGAACTCGACCGGGTCGAGATCGGCGCCGGCTCGCGCGGCCCGGTCACCGAGAAAATCCAGAGCGCGTTCTTCGACATCGTCAACGGCCGCAATCCCAAATACGCGCACTGGCTCACCAAGGTCTGATATGTCTGCAACTGCGAACAAGGATTTCGTCGTCGAACTGCTGGCGAGCGACCTCAACGCCAATGGCGGCATGTTCTGCCCCAGCGCGAAGGCCGGCATGAAATTGTGGAACAGCCATCCGCGCATCTTCCTGGACATCGCGCGCACCGGCCAGGCCAAGTGCGCGTACTGCGGGACGGTGTACAAGCTGAAAGCGGGCGAGCATTTTGGGCACACGCATTAGCGTGCGCCAGTCAATCGGGGTCAGATTCGAATTTCGGGTGACGGCGCTCGTCTGATCAGTGGGGTCGGAGCCCGATTTCGACCAGCATCTCGCCGCTTCGTATGAATCGTCGTCCTGCATCGGGATCGCAGCCCAGGTCTCTGGTCATCGCCCCCCAGTGGATCGGCGATGCGGTGATGACCGAGCCGCTGCTGCGCCGGCTGAAGGCGCGGGGCGAATACATCGCGGTCGGGGCGCTGCCGTGGGTGGCGCCGGTGTACCGCGCGATGCCGCAGGTCGATGAGGTCATCGAGTTCCCGTTCCAGCACGGCGGCCTGCAGTTCAAGGCCCGCCGCTCAATCGCCAAACAGGTCGAAGGGCGATTCGACACCGCCTACGTGCTGCCCAATTCGCTGAAGAGCGCGCTGCTGCCGTTCCTCGCCAGCATCCCCAAGCGGGTGGGCTATCTGGGCGAAGCGCGCGTCGGCCTGCTCACGCACCGGCTCAAGAATCCCAAGGACCGGCCGCCGATGGTGGCCTTCTACTCGGCCCTCAGCGGCGAGCAGCAGGGGCTGGAGGCGGACCGGCCGCAATTGCGCCTGCCGCCGGCCCAGGTCGCTGCCGCCCTCGACGCACTCGGGCTGCGGGCAGGCGACTACTACGTCTTCGCACCCGGCGCGGAATACGGGCCCGCCAAGCGCTGGCCCGCGATCCATTACGCGGAGCTCGCGCGCGCGCTCCAGCAGCCGGCGGTGCTGCTCGGCTCCGGCAAGGAAGCGGACCTGTGCAACGAGATCGCGGGCGCCGCCGGTCACGGCGCGTGCGTCAACCTCGCCGGCAAGACGCCGTTGCTGCAGGCTTTTGCGCTGATCGCCGCCGCGCGCGCCGTGGTCAGCAACGACTCCGGCCTGATGCATGTCGCGGCAGCGTTCGGGGTACCGCAGGTGGCGGTGTTCGGCTCGTCGAGTCCGTTGCACACACCGCCCCTGAACGACAAGGCGCAGGTGCTCTGGTTGAAACAAGACCCTTCTTACCAGCCGCCGCTGGACTGCTCGCCGTGCTTCCAGCGCGAATGCCCGCTGGGACATACACGCTGTCTGTACGACATCGCACCGGACGCCGTCGTTGCTGCCTTGGGCCGCTGCACTATGCCCGGGTAGCGCTTGTGGCCGGCCTGAATCGAGCAGCCGAGCCGTCAGCGTTGGCGGTGTGTGCCGCGGGCGCCCTCTCGATGGCGCTGGCGATGGGCATCGGGCGGTTCGCCTTCACGCCGATGCTGCCGCTGATGATTCGCGACGCGCAGATCGACGTCGCCGGCGGCGGCTGGCTCGCCGCGGCCAACTACCTCGGCTACCTGTTCGGCGCGGTGACGGCATCGCGCATCCGCATGAGTGCGGCCAGGCTCAGCATGCTCGCACTGTTGCTGACTGCGGCGCTCACCGGCGCAATGGCGTTGCCGGGACCCGCCTGGCTGTGGATGGCACTGCGCCTGCTCGCCGGCGTCTGCAGCGCATGGGCTTTCATCGGCACCAGCATCTGGGGCCTGGCCGCGCTGGCGCA
>JAGRPN010000013.1 GCA_019449555.1 Ramlibacter sp. | reverse complement strand
CGCTTGCATCCTGGTACACGCAATAGCCCTTGTGCAGGAAGCCACTTTGGCGCGCTTCGAAGGACCCTGCGCATTCGAATCCCAATGCGTCGAATGCCTTGGCGCCCGACTGCGTGCCGCCGGTGAGGATGTACGTTCCGAACCGGTCCGTCGAAGACCCGACGATCGTGTGCGTCGGGCCTCCGAAGCATAAGGTGAGATCCACCGGGCCTTCCTTGGCCATCTGGGCGAGCGCGGGCATCGCCGCCATCACTGCGAATGCCGAGAGAACTGCCTTGAAAGTCTTTGCCATGACCCGCTCCTGATCGATTGGTTGGGATCACCAGTTTGCTGCCCGGGCGTCATTGCCGCCGTTATTCCGGCGTGAGAAAAGCGTCACAAGACTTGCCAATGCGGCGAAATGAAGTCATCCTTTGCGGCCAGAAGAAGGAAGTTGCATGCCAGCTTCGACGCTGCGACTGCTGGGTGACTTTGCACTCGAGACACCGTCCTCGCCCGCCCCGCTTCGGCTGGGCCGCAAGCCGCGGGCGCTGCTGGCCTGCGTCGCGTTGCAGGGCAGCGCCGGCGCCAGCCGGGATCGGCTGATCTCGCTCCTGTGGCCGGACCACAGCGACGACGAGGCGCGCGGCGCCCTGCGCCAGTGCCTGCATCTGTTGCGCGGCGCGTTGGGCGACGCCGCCGAGGGCCTGGACAGCGACGGCGACCATATCGTGCTGCGCGACGCCGTTTTCGAAGTCGATGTTCGCCGCTTCGAGACGCTTGCGGCGCGCAGCGACATCGCGTCGATGCTCCTCGCGGCCGACCTGTATCGCGGCGAGTTCATCGAGAGCCTGGGCGCCGGGACCGAATTCGCGACCTGGGCGGCGGCCGAGCGCGAGCGGCTGCGCGGCATCGCACAGGGACTGCTCACGCGGCTGAGCGAATCCGCCGTCGGCACGCCGGCGTGCGATGTCACCGTGCGGCTGGCGCAGCGCCTGCTGGCCGCCGACCCCGTGCACGAGGGCAGCTACCGCGCCCTGATGCGCCTGCACGCGCGTGCCGGCTTGCGCGCGAAGGCTTTGCAGACGTGGAACGAATGCCGCCGCGTGCTGCGACGCGAGCTCGATGTCGAGCCGAGCGCGCAGACCGCCGCCCTCATCGAGCAGCTATTCGGCGGAGTGGGCGTTGCGGCGGGCGCGGAACCGCGCACGATTGAAAGGCAGGCGAGTCCGGCCGCCGGCTCGCTGGCGGGTTTCTTGTCCGGCAACAGTGGCGACGATCCCGTCGTTGTCGACCTGCTGCTGCGGGGCTGGCAGTTCTTCACCCTCCTCACGGCGGAAAGCAACGCGAAGGCACGCGCCGCGTTCGAGGCGGCTGTAGATCGTGCCGGCGACCATGCCGAGGCGCTTGCCAGGCTCGGCTGGACGCACTTGATGGACTCGCTCAGCGGCTGGAGCGCTGACCCGGTCTTGAGTTTCGACCTGGCTTCGAAGTGCGCCTCACGCGCGATCGCCTGCAACCGTGGGCATCCCACGCCGCACACGCTCATGAGCAAGGTGCTGCTGTGGCGGATGGAATACGAACCCGCGTTCGACCACTTGAAGCATGCGGCCGACATTGCGCCAAGCTTCGCGTATCCGTATTTCCATATGGGCGAAGCGAGCATGTGGTGCGGCCGCTGCGATGAAGCACTGGCGCACCTGAGCCGTGCCCTCGAGCTGGATCACAACGACCACGGCATGTTCCTGACCATCCGGGGCCTCGCGTTATGGATGATGGGCGAGCAGCGGGAAGCACAGGTGGCGCTCAATAGCGCGATCACGCGAAATCCGACCTACGCCTGGCCCTACGGCGGACTGGTGGCGTCCTATGCGGAGTGCGGCGAGCTCAAGTTGGCGCGCGATGCCGCCATCACGGCCCGCCGCCTGAACCGTCGTTTCAGTCTCTCGTTTGCCGAGCACGTGATGCCATTCCGCAATCCCGAGCATCGCCGGCGTCATGTGGAGGCGTGGCGCGCAGCCGGCATGCCGCAGGACGAAGCACCGGGCGGCTTGGCGGTCGTGTTGCCCCCGCCCGGACATGCCACCGGATGAGGAGGTAACATCGCCGGCTCCGAGCGCAGTGTTCAACAGCAACTGAAGCAATCATGTCACCTGCCCGCCCCTACAGCGCCGCCGCGAAATCCTTGCACTGGCTGATCGCCTTCGCGGTCGTCTCGCAATTCGTCGTCGCCGTGCTGATGCCCGACATTGGCCGGCGCACGCAGCCCGGACTGCTGATCAACCTGCACCTGTCGCTCGGCGTGCTGATCCTCGGGCTGACGCTCCTTCGGTTTTTCAACCGGCTGGTCGATCCGGTGCCGCTGGATGAGCGCGGTTCGCCGGAGTGGGAGCGCACGGCGGCGCGCACGCTGCACCTGGCCTTCTATTTCGTCTTGCTGGCCAGCCCGTTCCTGGGCTGGGCATCGGCGTCGGCCCACCGGTTTCCGGTCACCGTGTTCGGCCTGTTCACATTGCCGGCGCTGGCGGCGCCCAGGGCGCGCTGGGCCTTGTTGGCAGGCGACATCCACAGCGTCATGATGTGGGTCCTGCTGGCGCTGGTCGGGCTGCACGCGGCCGTGGCGCTCTACCACCACTTCGTCCGGCGCGACGCCGTGCTGCGGAGGATGCTACCGTCGCCGTCCGAGTGAGGGCGCGGCTTCCGCCGGCAAGCCGGCGGTGGCATCCCTGCGCATCAAGGCCAGCACGAGCTGCGCGAACCAGGCGATCGCCACGACGAGCGCAATCGCCATGAGCATGCGACCCAGCCGGGCCTGGTCACCCAGCAGGTAGGCATTGCAAAGGCGCAGTGGCGAATCCTCGTACAGCTGGCCCGCGACGGCCATCATCGGCAACGTGTTGCCGAGAAAGAATCCTTGCACCAGCAGTCCCGCCGGCCGCCACGAGAGCCGCACGGCCGCGCCGCACAGCAGCAGCGCCAGCCATTTGGCGAGCTCGATCCGGGGATCGACGAGCGCGAGGTCGAGCACGCGCGGAATCATCAGGATCGCCAGCGTGACGGCAGCGAAAAACAGGCCGGCGATCCCGTACGCATTCCATTTCGCGACGCGCTCCCGGCCTTGCTGCGGCAGCGCGCCGGCCAGCATGAACCCGCACAGGGCCAGCAGCGGAAATTGCACCAGCATGTGCGCGCTCATGCTGGATTCGAGGGCGTGACGCGCGGGCGGCAGCGCCAGCAGCGAAAGCAATGCCAGCGCGCCCGCAAGCGCGCGCCGTGATGTGGGGCGGATCAGCTTTTTCATCACGAACCGGAAGCCGCGAGGTGCCGCGCGTAGTCGAGCGCGAGTTGCTGCTCGGCGGGGTCGAACACGCGAACGAGCCGGCCATGGCGGTCCACCACGAGCAAGGCGGCGTTGTGCTCGAAGTCGCCGCGGCCGTCGGGCACCACGACCACCTGGAACTCGGCCAGCAGCCGACGCATCTCCTGAGCGTCGGCGGCGCGCACGAAACGCCACACCCGCGGATCGGCGTTCATCCGCGACGCGTAACGCCGCAGGTCATCGACGCCATCGCGCGCATCGAAGCTGATCGAGAGCAATTTCACGCGGG
>JAGRPN010000114.1 GCA_019449555.1 Ramlibacter sp. | reverse complement strand
GTTGCGGGCCTGGCTGCAGCGATTGCGCGGCGCGGGTGTGCAGTTCCACATGCGCCACCGCTTTCTCGGCTGGACGTCCGCGCGGGACTTGCGCTTCGACACGCCGCAAGGCGAGCGAATCGCGCAGGCGAAAGCTGTGGTCCTGGCACTCGGCGGCGCGAGCTGGCCGCGGCTGGGCTCCGACGGCGCCAGGTTACCGCTGCTGGCCGAGCGCGGCGTGGCCGTGGCGCCGCTAGCGCCCGCCAACTGCGGTTTCGACGTGCGCGGCGGCTGGAGCGAGTATTTCGCCTCCCGCTTCGCGGGCCAGCCGTTCAAGTCGGTGGCGCTGCGGTTCCAGCGGTTTGCCAGCCGAGGGGAATTCGTCGCGACCGCCACCGGTGTGGAAGGCAGCCTCGTCTACGCCGTATCCGCGTTGCTGCGTGACGAGATCCTCGCGCAGGGCAGCGCGACATTCGAGTTGGACCTCATGCCGGCCCGGACCGAGCCGCAGGTGCTGGCCGCCGTCGGTCACCCGCGCGGGTCACGCTCGCTTTCGAGCCACCTCAAGAGCCGGTTGGGATTGGATGGGATCAAGCTTGCGCTGTTGCACGAGCTGTTGTCCAAGGAAGTGCTGCATGAGCCCGCGCGGCTGGCCGGCGCGATCAAGCGGGTGCCCGTCACGGTCGTCGCGCCGCGGCCGGTGCACGAGGCGATCAGCACCGCGGGGGGCGTCAGGTTCGAGGCGCTCGATCAGCGTCTCATGGTGCGCGAACTTCCCGGCGTGTTTTGCGCCGGCGAAATGATCGATTGGGAAGCGCCCACCGGCGGCTATCTGCTGACCGCCTGTTTCGCTACCGGAAGGGCGGCGGCGCGCGGCGCGCTGGCGTTCCTGGAAGCCGATCAGAACCTGGTGCGGTAGTAGAGCATTGGCCTGCCGCCGCTGCGGCGCAGTGTGACCCGCGCGCCGCTTTCCAGCTGCAGGCCGAGGAAGCCGCGGTCGGCCACGAACCCGTTTTTCGGCGTCGAGCCGATCTGCATTTCCACCCGCGCGCCATAAGTGGGCTCATGCATCTGCACCAGGGTGAGCGCGTCGGTGGGCATGAGCCTCCGCCACGCGGTCACATCCACCCGGTAGTTGGTGTCCAGTGTGTAGCGCCAGCGCAAGGCCACATCGACGCCCGGTCCGGCAGTCGGCCCGCCGGCCGAAAAGGAATAGCCTTGCGGGCTCGTCATGCCCAGCGAAAGGCCCAGAGCCGACCGCCGGGGTGGCAGCCATGTCACGTCCAGGCGGGAAGAGCGATTCGATCCGTCGGTGTTGTCGTATCGCGGGAACGAGGCGCTGGAGAATTCCAGCTGCACCCCGCGGTGCTCGTCCTTGGCCACTATGGATGAGGCAGGCAGTGGGTACACGTCCCCGTCCGCGAAGGCAGAGCCGCATAGCCCGACGAGCAGGGACAAGGCCGCGCGAGGCCAACATCCGGCAACGCTTTTCGATTGACCCGGCCCGCGCACAACGACGGCGTTCATGGCACACCTCCCACGCTGCGCCAAGTCTAGGGAGGGGCCCAATGAAAATTTGTCGGACGCAACCGAAGGTCATGGTCAGCGCGGACGCGGACCGTTGTCGGCCCGTACGGATGGGTGCCGACGATATGGGAAGGAATCGCTGGAAAGCGTTCGATCTGGAAGGGAGGTTGACGAGCCTTACCCCCGGCACTGGCTCCACAGTTAGGGCTGCTTGGTTCCCCACCTGACCCGGTTGGCCGCTTCACCATGCGGGGAGGCCCGTCAAGCGATATTGTAGGCGGCGGCCAATGCCCTTGCGCAGCACCGGGAGCGCTGCGGGGCAGCCCGTAGAATCCGGCGCATGTCCTACCTCGTGCTCGCCCGCAAATACCGGCCCAAGACATTCAGCGAGATGGTGGGCCAGGAGCATGTCGTGCAGGCGCTCAGCAATGCGCTCACGCAGCAGCGGCTCCACCATGCGTACCTTTTCACCGGCACGCGGGGCGTGGGCAAGACGACGGTGTCGCGCATCCTCGCCAAGTCGCTCAATTGCCAAGGTCCGGACGGGCAGGGCGGCATCACCGCGACTCCCTGCGGCGTATGCCAGGCCTGCATCGACATCGACGCCGGGCGCTTCCCCGACTACACGGAACTGGATGCCGCATCCAACCGCGGCGTGGAAGACATGCAGTCGCTGCTCGAACAGGCGGTCTACAAGCCGGTGCAGGGCCGCTTCAAAGTGTTCATGATCGACGAGGTGCACATGCTCTCGGGGCACGCGTTCAACACGATGCTCAAGACGCTCGAAGAGCCGCCGGAATACATGAAGTTCGTCCTGGCGACCACCGATCCGCAGAAAGTCCCGGTGACGGTGCTGTCGCGTTGCCTGCAGTTCAACTTGCGGCCGATGGCGCCGGAGACGATGCATGAGCACTTGGTGCGGGTGCTCGAGGCGGAGGGCGTGCAGGCGCAGCCCACCGCGCTGCGCCTGCTGGCCCGCGCCGCCCGCGGCTCGATGCGAGATGCGTTGTCTCTCGCGGATCAGGCGATCGCCTTCGGTGCCGGACGGCTGGAAGAAGCCACGGTGCGGCAGATGCTCGGGACCGTCGACAGCACGCATGTGTTTCGCCTGATCGAAGCGCTCGCGCAGGGCGACGGGAAGACGGTGGTGGAGATCTCGGAGGCGCTTCGCACCCTCGGACTCAATGCGGCTTCCACCCTCGAGGAAATGAGCGCCGTTCTGCAACGCATGGCCGTTCTGCAGGCGGTGCCCGCCGCTGCGCAGGACGACGGCGACGGCGACGGCGCGGAGATCGCCCGGCTGGCCGCACTGATGCCGGCCGACGAGACCCAATTGCTCTACAGCCTCTGCCTGCACGGTCGCGCCGAGTTGGGCCTGGCGCCGGACGAGTACGCCGGACTGACCATGGTGTTGCTGCGCTTGTTGGCCTTCAAGAGCGCGCGTCCCGAGCGTGGCGATAGTCCAGCTCAGCCGGAAAAAAAAACTCTGAATGAAGGCGCCGGCGCCGGGGCGGCCCCGCAGCCAGCCCCGGCACCGGGCCGCGAGGCGCCCGCCGGCGCGCCGCCTGGCCGCCTGCTGCGCGTGGTCGAAGCCCCGCCGCCTCCGACTCGCCACGCTGGCGACCCCCGCGCGAACGGCCGGCCTCGCGGCGAAGTCGTCGGCGTTCCGGTGCGTGTGCCGCCGGAGGCAGCCCGCGAGCCGGCGAGCACCGCGCCCACGGCAGTCGTACCGACGGCAGAAGGCGATTTCTGGCATTCGACGGTCAACCGGCTGGTGGCGCGGGAAGCGGTCACGGCTCTCGCCCGGGAACTGGCCCTGCAATCGCAATTGGTCGGCCGCGACGAGGGGCATTGGATGCTGCGCGTCGAGCGCGAATCGCTGAACCAGCCGGCCAGCCGGGAGCGGCTGCAAAACGCGCTCGAAGCTGCGGGACATGCGGTCAAGCTCAGCGTCGAGGTAGGCGCGGTGACCGACAGCCCGGCACGGCGCATCGCCGCCGCCGTCGCCGAGCAACAGCGCGCCGCCGAGGAAATCATCCGTGGCGATCCCTTCGTGCAGGCGATGATGCGGGACTTTGGCGCGAAAATCGTGCCTGGAAGCATCAAGCCCGAGCCGAACCGCTAGCGGCATGTTGGCGGACAATCCTCTTATCCCGCCGCCTGTCGGCACCCCCTTATCGATTCACGAGTTCTGAAGGATTTCCATGTTCAACAAAGGACAACTCGCCGGCCTGATGAAACAGGCGCAGGCCATGCAGGACAACCTCAAGAAGGCCCAG
>JAGRPN010000113.1 GCA_019449555.1 Ramlibacter sp. | reverse complement strand
GCTGTTCGACCGTGGAGGCTTCCTGGTTCGGCCGATCCACCTCGATGGTCACCGGATTGTGCAGGTAGCTGCCGGCCAGCCGCTTGATCTCGGGCGAGAAGGTCGCCGAGAACAAGAGCGTGGTGCGCTGCTTCGGCAGGAACGAGAGGATGCGCTGCAGGTCCGGCAGGAAACCGATGTCGAGCATGCGGTCGGCCTCGTCGAGCACCACGTACTCGACCTGGTTGAGCACGGCGTTCTTGGCTTCGATGTGGTCCAGCAGACGGCCCGGCGTGGCGACCAGCACCTCGACGCCTTTTTTCAGTTCGGCCGTCTGCGGCTTCATGTCGATGCCGCCGAATACCACTGCGCTGCGCAGGTTGGTGTATTTGCCGTACAGCTTGACCTGCTGGGCCACCTGGTCGGCCAGCTCGCGGGTGGGCAGCAGCACGAGCGCACGCACCGGATGGCGCGCCGGGGAGGTCGAGGTGTTCTCGTGCTTGAGCAGCCGCTGCAGGAGCGGCAAGGCAAAGGCCGCCGTCTTGCCGGTGCCGGTCTGGGCAGCGCCCATGACGTCGATTCCGGTCAGGACGACCGGAATGGCCTGGGCCTGGATGGGGGTCATGGATTCGTAGCCCATTTCGGCTACGGCGCGTGCCAGCGGCTCGGCCAGCGAAAGATTGGAAAAGGAAGCTGTCATCTCAACCGGGTATTGTCGCACTTCGGGCTTCCCCGGCCTGTGACAGGGCGTGAGCCCGCCGCGGCGCAGGGTCATCGGTTCCCGGCCGGGGCTCCGCGGCGATGGGTTAGAGATCGCGGCTGGCGAACGTGTCGCAGGCCTTGACGCTGCCCGTTTCGTAGCCCGTCTGGAACCAATGCTGGCGCTGGGCGCTGGAGCCGTGCGTGAAGCTGTCGGGAACGACGGCCCGTCCGGCCGAGCGCTGGAGCGCGTCGTCGCCGATCTTCGCAGCGGCGTTCATGGCCGATTCGATGTCGCCGGGATCGAGCCACTGCTTGGATTGCTGGGAGTGGTTCGCCCACACCCCGGCGAAGCAATCCGCCTGCAGTTCCACGCGCACGCTGACGGTGTTGGCCTGGGCAGGGTTCATGCGCGATCGCATGGCATCCACCTTGCGCGTGATTCCCAGCTCGTCCTGCACGTGGTGACCGACCTCGTGCGCGATCACGTAAGCCTGGGCGAATTCGCCGGGAGCGCCGAGCCGGTTGCGCAGCGTGTCGTAGAAGCCCAGGTCGATGTAGACCTTCTGGTCGGACGGACAGTAGAACGGGCCCATCGCGCTTTGCCCCGTGCCGCATGCGGTGCCGATCGCGCCACGGTACAGGTCGAGCTTGGGCGCGTGATAGGTGGCGCCGCCCTGCTGGAACAGCCGGCCCCACACGTCTTCGGTGTCGGCCAGCACGACGGACACGAATTTCGCGCTGCGGTCGTTGGCGGGCGGAGGATGGGCGGGGCCCTGCTGGACCTGCGGCGCGGGCCCACCGCCTGTCAGCAGGCTCAGGATCGTGAGCGGGTTGATGCCGAAGATCGCGCCGCCGATGAGGGCGATGACGATCGTGCCGATGCCGATGCTGCGGCCGCCGAAGCCGAAACCGCCGCCGCTGCCGCCCTCGTCGCGGCGGTCCTCGACATTGCTGGATTCCCGGTTACCTTCCCAACGCATCTTGTCCTCCAGAGCCACCGCCGGCTGCGGTAAAGTGAACCATGGTATCTGCAACCGATGCGGAAGTGGGCCGCTTTCCCACCGTGTTGGTAACGGGTTTCGATCCGTTCGGCGGCGGGGTGATGAATCCCAGCTGGATGGCGGCGCAGGCGCTGCATGGGCGCCTCGTCGCCGGGCATCGGCTCATCGGGGCGCAGTTGCCCACCGTGTTCGGCGACTCGCTGCAGCGCTTGCGCGAACTGATGCACCGCTACCGGCCGGCGCTGGTGGTGTGCACCGGGCAGGCCGCGGGACGCGCGGCGCTTTCGCTCGAGCGCATCGCCATCAACGTGAACGACGCGCATATCGCCGACAACGCGGGCGCGCAGCCGGTGGACACGCCGGTGGTGGCCGGCGGGCCGGCCGCTTATTTCACCAGCCTGCCGATCAAGGCCATGCTCGTGTCGCTGCTGGACGAAGGCATCAACGCGGAGGTGTCGCAGACCGCGGGAACGTTCGTCTGCAACCACGTGTTCTACGGACTGATGCACGAACTGGCCACGCGGCACGAGTTGC
Organism: Ramlibacter sp.; assembly: GCA_019449555.1. Lineage (GTDB taxonomy): Bacteria > Pseudomonadota > Gammaproteobacteria > Burkholderiales > Burkholderiaceae_C > Ramlibacter. Next base: position 521 of record JAGRPN010000113.1, on the reverse strand, counting down.
GGCTCGCGCGCGGCGGGCTCATCCACGTGCCGTGGCTGCCGGGCCAGGGCCAGCCCTCGATGCGGCTGGACGAGATCGTCGAAGGCCTGCGGCTGGCGATCAGCTGCGCGCTGGTCACGCTCGAAGACGTGCGCAAGGAAGCCGGCGCGCTCACGTAGATACGGAATGGACCACGTTCCCCGGAGATCGACCGCACGACGGCGGGCAGAGATTCGAGTGGGTATGCGTGCTACTGACAGCTGAAAAAGGCCGGCACGCCTAAAATCGCAGGGTGCCGATCCTCAATGCCGACCTTCACTGCCATTCCGTCGTTTCCGATGGCACCCTCACACCGGAAGAGCTCGCGGCCCGCGCGGCCGCCAACGGCGTCGAACTCTGGGCGTTGACCGACCACGATGAAATCGGCGGCCAGCAGCGCGCCGCCGCGGCCGCCCGCGCGCATGGGATCAAGTACCTGACGGGCGTCGAAATCTCCGTGACCTTCGTCGGGGAAACCGTCCACATCCTCGGCCTGGGCTTCG
>JAGRPN010000112.1 GCA_019449555.1 Ramlibacter sp. | reverse complement strand
GTTTGTGGCTAGGGAATGCCTGAGCCATGGCGCGTTCGGGCGTAGGACGGCTCCGACACCGCGCATTTGATGCGCTGCTCGCACGCGCATGCAAGGCGTCCCGGAGCGCGCCCGCTAGTCGCCGCGAAGCCCCCATGGCCGCCGCTGATCCTTGTCAAAACCCCACCGGCGCGAGGCCGCTATGTTCGGCGCATGAACCTTGCCCAACGACTGCTGCAGGCGCTCGCGCGCCGCGGCGCCACCGAAGTATTCGGCATCCCCGGCGATTTCGCGCTGCCGCTCTTCCGCGAAATCGAGCGCAGCCGCATCCTCCCGCTCTACACGTTCTCGCACGAACCCGCGGTCGGCTTCGCGGCGGATGCGGCGACCCGGATGCGCGGCGGTCTCGGCGTCGCGGCCGTCACGTATGGCGCCGGCGCATTCAACCTCGTGAACACGGTGGCCGGCGCGTACGCCGAGCGGGTGCCACTGGTCGTGCTGTCGGGCGCGCCGGCGGCGCACGAAGCGGCGAGCGGCTACCAATTGCACCATCAGGTGAAGACGCTCGATTCGCAGTGGCGCGTCTTCGAGGAGTTGACCGTGGATCGTGCCCGGCTGGACGACGCACGACAGGCCCCAGCACTGATCGCTCGCGTGCTCGACACCGCACTGCGCGAGTCGCGGCCGGTGTATCTGGAAGTGCCGCGCGACATGCCGCAGCGGGCCTGCGACGAAGTCCCGGTCACGTCCGAGCTGGCGCCCGATGCGCAGGCGCTGGCCGCCTGTGCGGATGAGCTATTGCAGCGCCTGCGCGATGCGAAGCGCCCGCTGCTCATGGCCGGCGTCGAGGTGCGGCGGTTCGGGCTCGAGGCGCGCGTGGCGGAACTGGCGCGGCGGCTCGCGATTCCCGTGGTCACCAGTTTCATGGGACGCGGATTGCTCACCGGCCAGGATGTCGCGCTGCGCGGCACTTACCTCGGGCTGGCCGGCTGCCCCGAACTGGCCGGGGAGGTGGAGCATTCGGACGGGCTGCTGCTGCTGGGTGTGATCGTGTCGGATACCAACTTCGCGGTTTCCGCGCGCCGCATCGACTTGCGGTTCGCGATCCAGGCGCTCGATGGGAAAGTGGTGATGGGTCATCACGTGTATCCCGACGTGCCGCTGGGCCGCCTGGTGGATGCCTTGCTGGAGCGCGTTCCTTCCCGCCGCGTCGCGCAAGAGCCGCAGCCGTTGCCGCCGCGCGGGCGCGACGCCGACGCGCCGATCGACGAACTCGCGGCGGTCGTCCCGGCGGACATCGCGCGCGCCGTCAACCGGCTGATGCGCGCCCACGGCGCCATTCCACTGGCGTGCGACGTGGGCGATTGCCTGTTCACGGCGATGGACATAGACCCGACGGCGCTGATCGCGCCCGGCTACTACGCCAGCATGGGTTACGGCGTGCCCGCAGGCCTGGGGCTGCAGGCGGCCACCGGACAGCGCCCGCTGATCCTGGTGGGCGACGGCGCATTCCAGATGACGGGCTGGGAACTGGGCAACGCGCAGCGCTACGGTTGGGACCCCGTGGTGGTGGTCTTCAACAACGCGAGCTGGGAGATGCTGCGCGCCTTCGAGCCCGAGGCGGGGTTCAACCAGCTCGGCGTGTGGGATTTCGCTTCGATGGCGGCGGGCATGGGCGGCGATGGCCATCGAGTCCGAACGTGCGGTGAACTCGAGCGCGCGCTCTCGCTGGCGTGGGCGTCACGCGGGCGCTTCCAGCTGATCGACGTGCGCATCGCGCAGGGCGAACGCTCGCCAACGCTCAGCCGTTTCGTGCAGGCGGTGAAGCGGCTCTCGGCCGGCGGGTGACGTTCATGCGTGGGCGTCCCCGCGCCGAAAGGATGAGCTGCGCGCCACACACACGGTAACGCCGCAATG
>JAGRPN010000012.1 GCA_019449555.1 Ramlibacter sp. | reverse complement strand
TGCTCGATGCGGTCACGGTTGCGCGGAATGTGGCGCTGGCCGCGTCGGCGGCGATCGCGGTGACGCTGATCACGCCCGTGCTGGCGTTGATGCTGGCGGTGCAACTGGTGGTGCTCGCCACGCCGTACACGACGCCGCTGCTCAGGATGGCCGCCCCTTGCACCACCACCATCGCGCTGGCGGCCGGCAGCTGGCCCGCGGTAGCCGTGCCGCCCGCGTCCACGCTGATGGTCTGGTGCTCGTTGGTCAGGCCCGCCTGGATGGCGTCGTCGCCCTCGCTCAGCGAATAGATGCTGAAGGTATCGTAGGCCGTGACAGTGCCCGAGGTCACGTCGCAGCGCACCTGCTTGGCTGTGCCGGTGAATGCCGCCAGCACGAAGGTGCTGGCCACTTCGCCGACTTGCAGCACGCCGTCCACCTTCCACGCGTACGTGGGGCTCACCATGTTGACCACGGTGGCAGTCAAGGTGATGCTCGCGGGAGTGAGCCCCCCGCCGTTTTGCAGGTTGACGAATGCCACCCTGCCTTCGGCTCGCAGCGACACCACGGGCCCGCCGATGTCCATCGGGTCAACCACAAAGGTGGCCGTGACGACGCTCATGGTCGACAGGCCGCCGCTGCCGTCGCGGGCGCGGCATGCGAAGGTGTAGGTGCCCGGCGTAGTGGGCGTCACCGTTTCCACCGGGCTGTGCGTGAAGTAGGTCCCCTCGCTGGCCAGCGGCGTCATCGCGCTCCAGTCGGGCGTGACGTAGGTGCCGGCGATGTAGCGGATCTCGGCGCCGCGCCAGTCGGCCGGCAACGGCGTCGATGTGTAGGCGAAGGTGTACTCGCGCGCGCCGTTGTCCAGCTCCATCATCGAGAACACATCGAACGCCAGCGGCGCGGTCGTCTTGCCCGCAACCGTGTGCACCATCTGCACCGTCCAGTCGGACACCGCCACCGCATTGCGCGTGCGGGCCTGGATGAAGATGACGTCGCCCTCACGCACGTCGGTAATGTAGACGAAGGTCTCCGAGGCCGGCACGCTGGTGGTATGCCAGTCCGCGGTCAGGTCCACCCGGTAGCGCACTTCGACCTGCCCGCCGACGACCAGGCTGCGGTCGGTGATCGCGTCCCATGCGACCTTCACGCGCGGCACGATCGTGCCGTCGGCCTGCAGCAGCAGCTCGGAGGCGCCGCTGGTGATCGACGTGATGGTGGGCGGCTCGATGTCCCACGGGCGCGGCAGGTCGGTGTTGGGCGCGTAGCCCTGCGGATCGAACGCGGCGTCTGGCTGGTAGATGGCGGCCGCGGTTTCCTTCAGCGTGAGCTGCAGCAGGCCGTCCAGCGTCCAGCTGCGGCCCAGCACCGTGAATACCTTGGCGCTCCAGCCGTAGCGCACCAGCGTGAGGTCGATGCTGTCGAACAGCTCTACCGGGTAAGCGCGCAGCTTGAAGGGCAGCGTGACGCGCAGCGGATCGCGCTCGTCGCGCATGATGACGCCGGCCACGTGCAGCGCCTGGGGCGCATACGTGACCGCGGGCATGTCCACCTCGCGCGCCAGCACGACGCCGTCGCGCGCCAGCAATGCAGCGCCGACCAGCGGGGTGAGCGCCACCTGCTTGTAACCCTGCTCCTCTTCCCAGATGCGCGGCGTGATGGTGTTGACCTTGTCGGCCCGCGCCATGTGCGTGCCGATGACAACCGGCTGCTGCTGCACGCTGCCGTCGCTGGTGCGCTTGACCACCGCCAGGTCGGCTTCGGTGAGGCTGAGCACCGAGGCGGTGTAAACGCCGGCCCGGATGAAGAACTCGCCGCCGGCGTAGGCCCACATGCCGCCCATGGCCTGGCACACGTCGTCCAGCGCATCCTTGGCCGGCGCGCCGTAGGGCACCACGTAGCCGGCCGTGAACAGCGCCCGGGTGTCGGTGACGCCGTCGACCACGTAGCCGTGCGAGGTGTCGCAGGCATTGGCGGCCACGGCGATGCGGGCGTCCTCGGCGGCCGTCAGGACGGCCCGCTTGCCGAAGGCGGCGTGCGTGAGCAGGTGCCGCGCCATGAGGGCGGGGTTTTCCGACCAGGTGGTGGACTCGTCGCGCGGGTCGTACAGCTTGGCGCCGCGGATGACAGCGCTCACCGCCGGCAGGCCGCTGGGATAGGCGCTCTCGTCATAGGTGAACTCGCACACCAGGTAGGCCACGCCCTGGGCCCGGTGGTCGCTGGTCCAGGTGCCCGGGAACAGCTCCATCACCCGGGCGTCGGCGGTCTGGTCGGCGGTGCCCAGGTACCAGCGGATCCGCGCCTTCGACGGCGAGCTGGTGGACTGATAGGTGACGGTGTAGACGCCGGTGTCCGCGACCGTGACCACGCTGCCCACCAGGGTGTGGGCGATGATCGAGGTCGTGGCGGTCTCGCCGGTGCCCTCGGTGGCGGTGACCGTCACGCTGTCGGCCACTGGCGCGGCGGCCAGCGTGATGCTGGTGCCGCTGAAGCTTTCGGTGTGGGTGCTCTTGACCTCGAGCGAATACGGCGCGCTGGTCACATAGCCGTCCACGTCGAGCGTGACGAGATCCTCGTTGAGGTAGATCTCCTCCACGGCATCGATCTCATGCCCGGCCAGGGCGATGAGCATGACGAACGTTTCCTTGTTGGTGCCGGTGCTGCCGCGAAAGAACACCGTGCCGGCCTTGCGCACGCGGCCCATCACGAGCTCGCGCTGGCCGATGGTGGTGACCACGTTGAGCATGCGGTCGACCTGGCTGGCGTTGTACGCCTCGCGGGCCTTGCGCTGCGCCTTGCGCGACTGCGCCGATGACAGCGCCAGCCCGCCCAGCAGCATGGCGCCGGCGGCGATCTCGGCGGCGTACATGATCATCATGGCGCCGGCGGCGCCGCCCACGGCCGCGCCGATGGCGGCGACCGCCCAGACAACAAATGATGGCATATAGCCTCCCTGGTCGTTGGTGAATGTGCCCCAGGCCGAAGCCCGGGGCACCAGGGAGTCAGGTCGTGGCGAACTTCATCAGCTTCACGGCTTCGCTGTTATTCATCGCGCCGCCGACACGGCGGTACGAATACAGCAGCACATGGGGCTTTGCGCTGAACGGATCCGGCAGGAACTTGATTCCGGGTTTCTGGACGACCGTGTACGCCCGCGTGAAATTTCCGAAGGCAACCGACAGGCTATTGGCGGCCATGTTGGGCATGTCCTCATCGATTTCCACCGGATAGCCAAGCAGCGTCGACGGCTGGCCCAGTACCAGCGAGTCGGACCAGAGGAAGCGGCCCTCCCCATCTTTCATCTTGCGAAGGACGCCGGCCGTGTTACGGTTCATCAGCCACACGGCGCCTTGCCGGTACTGCGGTTTCAGCGCTGTGACCATGTCAACCAACTGGTCCTGTGGATTCGACGCTGCGAACGCCCCGGAAGCGCCGCTGGCAACGTACTGAATCGTTCCCCACGCGCGTGTGGCGTCTGCAGTCGTGGCAATGTCGTAAGTGAGGAAGCCGCGCGGCTTGGCCACGCCGTCGCCGTTGTGGATGGCGTCACTTTCTTTCGTGCCGAACGCCTCGCCGACCTTTGTCTGCAGCCAGTTCATCACGTCGAGCGAAGACGTGTCGATCAGCGTTTGCGTGGTCTTCGGCATCGCATAAATCTCGTGCAACGGCACGTAGAAAAGCCCAAGCTGCGGCGTGCCGGTCTCCGGGCGCGAGCCTTGCTCGCCCACCCAGCTGGCAGTGGCCGTCTCGCGGTCGATCGGCTCTTCGAAGCTGTCGTTTCCCGCGTCCAAGTCGATGACGCGCGCCATGCGGAACACCGGGCTGATTTCCTGCATCACCTTGGTGAAGCCGCCAGAAAACTGTGTGTGCACCATGTATCCGCCGTCTGGATTGCTGCCGGCGCTCATGGCTTTCGCTTCAACGAACAGCGCGTCGGCCTTGGCCTTGTCGCCGGCCATCAGCGCACGAATAGCACTGTCCAGCGTCTTGCGTTCGCCGGAGTCCATGGCGGCGCCTCCACCAAAGCCACCCATGTTCGGCCGGCGCGCTTTCTTGGCGATATCGACTACAGCTTCGTTGAGAGCAGCGATCTCGCCCTCGGTCTTCTTTACGTAGGCGCTCCAAGTGTCGCCCTGCTTCTCGATCATTTGCTTGATGTCGGCGTAGGTGGTCTCGCCGACTGCCAGCGGCATCATGCCCAGGCCAGCCAGGGATTCGTGCGGAATGAGGGGATACCCGGCGACGGCCGCGATAGCAAGCAAGGCGACGGCCGCCAAAAGCGCCCAGGTTGTGTATTTGGTGACGGCGGCCCAAATGGACCAGGCCACGTATTCGCGCGAGTGTTTCGCGGGAAGGTCGCCAAAAATGGCGAAGATTGGGTATTGGTAGCGTGATTTCATGAGAAGGGTCCTGTCAAATGCGTTCGACGATTTGTTCGAACAGTTGCGTATTGCGCTGAATCAGCGCGGCCAGTTCGGACACGTCGTCGACAGGATCCTCAACAGCGAGGCCCTTGAACCCGCGGGCTGCAATGAGGC
>JAGRPN010000011.1 GCA_019449555.1 Ramlibacter sp. | reverse complement strand
CTGCTCGAAGGCCGCGCGGGCCTGAACGAGTTCACCGACGAGGTCGTGCTGCGCCCCGACGTGAAAGCGATGATCGAGAAGGTCGATTTCGTGGTGGACCAGGATGCCGAGGCGGCCGGGTATCACAAGATGACCACGATCATCGACATCCAGCTGGCCGATGGGCGCAAGATTTCGGGGCGGGCCGATTTCGGCAAGGGCAGCCCGGCCAATCCGATGAGCTACGACGACGTCGCGAACAAGTTCCGCGAAAACGCCGCGTTCGCGAAGTTCCCGACGAAGCAGGCCGAATCCGTGATTGCGATGGTGCGCGACTTCGAGACGCTGCCCTCGCTCGACCGGCTGATGACGGCGCTCTCCCGTGCGGCCTGAGCGCACGATGGCGATCGATTCCGCAACGCTGCCCGTGCTCGGGCTCATGCTGGGCGACATGACCGGGATCGGGCCCGAGATCAGCGCCCGACTGCTCGCGTCGGGGAAACTGAGGTCCGTGGCGCGCATTGCCGCCGTCGGTGATGCGCGCGTGTTCGAACTGGGCTGCAAGGACGCGGGCGTCACCCCGGCCTGGCGCAGCTACGCGAGTGTGCGGGCAATCGACTGGTCGCGCGATGAGGTTGCGCTGGTCGACCTGCGCAACATCGATCCGGCCACCATCACGCGGGGCGAGATCTCGCCGGACTCCGGTCGGCTCACCGGCGACACGCTGCGCCAGATGATCGAGCTGGCGCTGGCGGGCGAGCTCGACGGCATCTGTTTCGCGCCGCTCAACAAGGCCGCGCTACACCGCGGCGGCTGGAAATACCCGGACGAGCACCAGATGTTCGCCGCATTGACGCGGCACGAAGGTTTCTTCGGCGAGATGAACGTGATCAAGGAGTTCGCCACTTTCCGCGTGACCTCGCACGTGGCGCTGCGGCAGGCGATCGACCTCGTCACGCCGCAGCGGATCACGGCCGCGGTCACGCTCGCGGACAACACGCTGAAGGCCAACGGTCTGGGGCGTCCGCGCATCGCGGTCGCGGCGCTCAACCCGCACAGCGGCGAAGGCGGCCTGTTCGGCGACGAGGAAATCCGCATCATCCGCCCCACCGTCGAAAGATTGGTGGCGCAAGGCATCGCTTGCAGCGGGCCGGTGTCCTCCGACGTGATCTTCCTGAAGGCACTCAAGGGAGAGTACGACGGCGTGGTCATGATGTACCACGACCAGGGGCAGATCGCGACCAAGTTGCTGGGTTTCAACAAGGGCGTCACGGTCACGGCGGGGCTGAAGACCGTGTTCACGACCCCGGCGCATGGCACCGCGTTCGACATCGTCGGCCAGGGCAAGGCCGATACCGGCGCGCTCGAACAGGCGCTGCGCATCAACGCGCGCATGGCGGCAGCCGCGCGGGCCAGGAAGGTGAACGCATGAGCGAAGCGCACCTCGTCCTGGGCGTCCTCGATGGCGACGATATCGGCCATGAGATCGTCCCCGCGGCGGTCGAGGTCGCGTCGGCCGCTGCCGGCCACCACGGGCTGCGCATCGACTGGCGACCGATGCCGATCGGGCGACGCGCGCTCGACACCCATGGCTCGACCTTACCGCCGGGCACGCTCGAAACGCTGGCGGCCATGGACGGCTTCGTGCTCGGGCCGATCGGCCACCGAGACTATCCCCGCGTGCCCGGTGCGATCAATCCGCACCCGATCATGCGCAAGCACTTCAACCTGTTTGCGAACGTGAGGCCGACCCGCTCCTATCCCGGCATCGGCTGCCTGTACGACGACATCGATCTCGTCATCGTGCGCGAGAACAACGAAGGCTTCCAACCCGACCGCAACGTCTTCGCGGGCAGCGGCGAATTCCGGCCCACGCAGGACGTGACGATCTCGGTGCGGGTGATCACGCGCGTGGGCAGCGAGCGCGTCGCCCGGGTGGCGCTGAACCTGGCGCGCAGCCGCCGCAAGCTGCTGACCATCGTCCACAAGAACACCGTGTTCAAGCTCGGCTGCGGCATGTTCGTCGAGGAATGCAGGCGCGCGGCCGCCGACTTCCCCGACGTCACGGTCAATGAAGTGATCGTTGACACGATGGCGATGCGGCTGGTGCGCGACCCGCAGAGTTTCGACGTCGTGGTGACCACCAACATGTTCGGCGACATCCTCACCGACGAGGCGGCCGGCCTGGTCGGCGGGCTCGGGATGGCGCCCGGCCTGTGCATCGGCGATGGCGATTTCGCGATGGCGCAGGCGACGCACGGCTCGGCCCCGGACATCGCCGGCACGGGGCGCGCCAATCCTTACGCGATGATCGATTCGACGCGGATGCTGCTCGATTGGCTCGGCCGCCGGCGTGGCATCGCACCTGCAGTGGAAGCCGCCCGCACCATGGAACGCGCCATCATCGCCACATTGGCCGACCCGAGCGCGCGCACGGGCGACATCGGCGGCTCGGGCACCACGCAGACCATGACGGCCGCCATCGTCGACGCGATGCGCCAGGACCGCCCCGCCTGAGGCCTCCTCGCCGCGGGCGCTCAGATCTCGATCTTCGAGCCGAGCTCCACCACCGAGTTGTTGGGCAGGTTGAGGAAGTCGGCCGCCGCGCTCGCGTTGTGGTGCATCTGGGCGAACAGCTTCTCGCGCCACGTCGCCATGCCGCCGCCAATGGTCGGGATGACGGTGTCGCGCGACAGGAAGTAGCTGGTCTTCATGCGCTCGATCTCGCAGCCGCGGGCGCGGATCTGCTCGAGCGCGCGCGGCACGTCGGGGTCGTTCTTGAAGCCGTAATGCAGCACCACCTGCCAGCAGCTGTGGCCCAGCGGTTCGATCTCCACGCGCTTGTTGATGCCGATCCAGGGCACCTCATGGTTGCGCACGGTCACGAACAGGTTGTGCTCATGCAGCACCTTGTTGTGCTTGAGGTTGTGCAGCATCGCGTTGGGCACGGTGCCGGGCTCGGCGGTGAGGAACACGGCCGTGCCTTCCACACGGGTCGGCGGGCTGACGAACACGGCTTCCAGGAAACTCTTCAGGTCGATCGCGTCCGCCTTGAGTTTCTCGTTCAACAGCTCGCGGCCTTGTTTCCAGGTCATCATCAAAGTGAACATGGCCATGCCGATCAGCACCGGGAACCAGCCACCCTGCTCGAGCTTGAGCAGGTTCGACGCCCAGAAGGTGACGTCGACCATGAAGAACACGCCGGTCGCGCTGATGCACAGCCACAGCGGGTATTTCCACGCGTAGCGGATCACGAAGAAGGTGAGCACGGTGGTGATCAGCATGTCGGTGGTGACCGCGATGCCGTAGGCCGCCGCCAGATTGCTGGACGACTTGAACATGACCACCGCCATCACGATCGCGACGAACAGGCCCCAGTTGACGAACGGAATGTAGATCTGGCCCGTCTCGCGTACGCTGGTGTGCCGGATCTGCAGGCGCGGCAGGTAGCCCAATTGCACCGCCTGCTTGGTGACGCTGAAGGCGCCGGTGATCATGGCCTGGGATGCGATCACCGTCGCCATCGTGGCCAGCGCGATCAGGGGCGGGATCGCCCACTCCGGGGCCATCAGGTAGAACGGGTTCTTCACCGCTTCGGGGGTCTTGAGCAGCAGCGCGCCCTGCCCGAAGTAGTTGAGCGTGAGCGCCGGCATCACGATGGCGAACCAGGCCAGCCGGATCGGCGCCTTGCCGAAATGGCCGAGGTCGGCGTAGAGCGCTTCGGCACCCGTCACGCACAGGACCACGGCGCCCAGGATGATGAACGTGGTCGTGGGCTGGTGGTACATGAAATGCAGCGCGTAATACGGATTCAGCGCCTTGAGCACCGCGGGGTTCTCGATGATGTGCGAAACGCCGAGCACCGCGATCGCTGCGAACCACACCAGCGTGATCGGCCCGAAGAAGCGGCCGATGCCGCCGGTGCCGCGCTTCTGGACCGCGAACAGCATGAACAGCACCGCCAGGGTCAGCGGGATCACGTAGTTCTCCAGTTTGGGTGACAGCACCTCCAGGCCTTCCATGGCGGACAGGACGGAGATCGCGGGGGTGATCACGCCGTCGCCGTAGAACAGGCACGTGCCGAAGATGCCCACCACCAGCAGGATGCGCCGCAAGTCGGGCCGGTCCCTGACCGAGGTCGAGGCCAGCGCGAGCATGGCGATCAGTCCCCCCTCGCCGTTGTTGTCGGCCCGCAGCACCAGCGCCACGTACTTGATCGAGACGATGACTGTGAGCGTCCAGAAGAAGATCGACAGGATGCCGTACACGTTCGCCGGCGTGAAGGGCACGTGCCCGCCGCCGAACACCTCCTTCATGGCGTACAGCACGCTCGTGCCGATGTCGCCGTAAACGACACCGATGGCGCCGAGCGTGAGCGCCGCGAGCGATGATTTCGAGGTTTGCACTACGAACGAGTCAGTTGGTCAGTTGAGGACAGAGCAAAATTGCCGGGCAATTGCCCGATCTGTCCCGCAAGGCATCACTAGGGCTGCCGGCTTGGAGCGCGGTGAAACAGCGGCCCGCCTGGGCTTGGAGGTGCGATGACCATGACATGTTTGACCCGCTGCGCCGGCCGGCATCCGGCCGCGAGCAGAGTTTCGTTACTTTTCGGACCGCCATTGTGCGCTTGGGGCGGAGTGATTTGCGCCGATGTTGCAGTGCAACAACGCTGCTGTCGAGCTGGATTGACAACGCTCAGTCGTACACCTCGGCCTCGGGATCGGTCGCCTCGAGCTCGTAACTCGCCGCAAGCATGGCCAGCCGCCCGATCACGCCATACATGTAGAACCGGTTCGGTGCGCTGGCACCCGGCTTTTCTCCCGGTTGAGGTAAGCGCATACTCTCGGCAAAAGCAAGCGGGACGAAGCTCGATCCCGGTGCATTGAGGTTTTCATCCGTGCCGCGCTCGGCATGGACGCGGTAGAAACCGCCGACCACGTAGCGATCCATCATGTACACGACCGGCTCGGCAACGGCGTCGTTGATGCGCTCGTTGGTCAGCACGCCTTCCTGGATGATGACGTCGCTCACTTCCTGGCCGTCCTTGATGACCGCCATCTTGTTGCGCGTCTTGCGGTTCAGGGCGTCCAGGTCCTTCACGTCGCGCACGGTCATGATGCCCATGCCGTAGGTGCCGTTGTCGGCCTTCACGACGACGAACGGCTTCTCGCCGATACCGTACTCCTTGTACTTGCGCCTGATCTTGGCCAGCAGCGCGTCCACATTGGTGGTCAGGCAGTCCATGCCGGTGCCTTCGGTGAAGTTCACCTGGCCGCAGTGGTTGAACATCGGATTGATGAGCCAGGGGTCGATCCCCAGCAGCTTGCCGAAGCGCTTCGAGACTTCTTCGTAGCTCTTGAAATGGTTGCTCTTGCGGCGCACCGACCAGCCGGCGTGCAGCGGCGGCAGCAGGTACTGCTCATGGATGTCTTCCAGGATGCCCGGGATGCCGGAGGACAAATCGTTGTTCAGCAGGATCGTGCACGGATCGAAATTCTTGAGTCCCAGCCGGCGCCTGGTGCGCACGACCGGCTCGATCAGGACCGAGTCGCCGTCAGGGACCGCGATCATCGTGGGCTCCTTGATGTCCGGATCGATCGAGCCGATGCGCACGTTCAGGCCCGCCATGTGGAAGATGCGCTTGAGCTGCGCCAGATTGCTCAGGTAGAACGTGCTGCGCGTATGGTTCTCGGGAATGACCAGCAGGTTCTTCGCCTCGGGGCAGATCTTCTCGATGGCTGCCATCGCCGCCTGCACGGCCAGCGGCAGCATCTCGGGCGTGAGATTGTTCCAGCCGCCCGGGTACAGGTTGGTATCGACGGGCGCGAGCTTGAAGCCGGCGTTGCGGATGTCCACCGAGGTGTAGAAGGGCGGCGTGTGCTCCATCCACTCCAGGCGGAACCAGCGCTCGATCGCCGGCGTCGACTCGAGAACGCGCTGCTCGAGCTCGTTGATAGGACCGTTCAGAGCGGTGATCAGGTGCGGAACCATACGGTCTCTTGCTTTGAAAAACTGACAGGAATTGTAGGGATTTGAGGGCGACTGTGCGGCTTTGCAAGAGCAGCCGATGGGTTCAAGACAGCCGCGCCAGGGGCAAGTTCAGCAGCAGGTTTTGCGGCTTGAGCTTGAGCCGCCGCGCTCCGTCGGTGGCCATCGCGAGGTACACCGGCCGGCCGGCGATCTCGGAGCGCACGGCGGCGGGCTCCTCGAAATCGAGCCGGAACAGGCAAAGCATCGCCGCGAGGCGTTCTTCGCCCACGTCCTTGCCCTGATACAGGTCGTTCAGCACCGAGCTGGCTTGCGCGTCCAGGCCGACATGCCAGACCCACTTTTCTTCGTCGATCGCGCGTGCCGGTTCGATCCGCACCTGGGTCCCGAGGAAATGTCGGATCCAGCCCTCCAGCACCGAGCATAGGGCGGACAGAGCGGGCTGCCCGTGGTTCAGGCCGACGACCAGGTCATGCCTTTCGTCTCGCTCCCAGTAGTCGTCCTGGTTCTCTTCGTGCAGCACATCGAGCTCCGCCGTTCGCAGCGGAGCACCGCCCTCGCGCAAGAGTTCGCCGATGCTGCCGAAGCCGGCTGCAAGAGCGTGCCGCTCCACCGTTTCCTCGTCCGCGGCCATGACCTGCCCGTCCATCTGCACGGCGATGCGCTGCGGCCGGAACAGCATTTCGGCGGCGCGCGCCTGCATGGCGGTCGCGGCACCGCCCAGGACGTGGCGCAGCACGATCTGAGTGAGCTGGTAAACGAACAGCGGTGGGACATCGACGCCTTCGCCTCGAAACAGGGCCATGTAGCTCGCTTCCAGCGTGGGATGGGCCAGCAGCCGATCGCGAAAGCGCAGCCAGATCGCATAGTTGCCCCGAGCGTCGTCGTCTGCGAGCGCGGCCAGTTCGTGGGAATCGACTTGGGTTCGCGGATCCGCAAGCAGGCGCTGGTGCAGCGCGATTTCGCTGTCGCAGGAATCGGGCTGGGGTGCGAGCTGCGGGACTTCGAGCAGGCTGCGCAGAAACCTGTCAGTGACCGCCAGCTGGCCGCCGGCGGTCTGGTCCAGCAGGTCGTAGCCGCAGTGTCGCCAGTAGTCGCGCATGTTCAGTTCTTCTCGTCAGCGGGGAACACAGCCGGCGACCGGTGCGGCCAATGTCATCAGGTACGGATTTCGCCGTTGCCCAGCACGATCCATTTCAGCGAAGTCAGGCCCTCGATGCCGACCGGGCCGCGCGCGTGGAACTTGTCGGTGCTGATGCCGATCTCCGCGCCGAGCCCGTATTCGAACCCGTCCGCGAAGCGCGGGCTGGCATTGACCATCACGCTGGCCGAATCGACTTCGCGCAGGAAGCGCTGCGCGTTCAGGTGGTCGCGCGTGACGATCGCATCCGTGTGGTGGCTCGAATAGTGGTTGATGTGCGCGATCGCTTCGTCGATGTCGGCGACCACCTTGATGCTGATGACGGCCGCGAGGTATTCCTCGTACCAGTCCTGCTCGGTCGCCGGCTTCAGGTTCGCACCCGGCACGCCCGCCAGCAGCGCCAGGGCCTCGGTGTCGCAGCGCATCTCCACCGATTTGGCTGCATAGACGGCGCCGATCTTCGGCAGGAATTGCCCGGCCACGGCGCGCGCTACCAACAAGCCTTCGATCGCGTTGCACGGACTGTATTTCTGGGTCTTCGCGTTATCGGCCAGCTTCACCGCCATGTCCAGATCGCACAGCGCGTCCACATAGATATGGCAGTTCCCGTCCAGGTGCTTGATGACCGGCACCTTGGCTTCGCGGCTGATGCGCTCGATCAGGCTCTTGCCGCCGCGCGGG
>JAGRPN010000111.1 GCA_019449555.1 Ramlibacter sp. | reverse complement strand
CGAGCGCGCTCACGATGCCGGCCGTGACCGTCTGGCCCACCCCGAACGGGTTGCCGATCGCCAGCACCCGATCGCCCACCTGCAGCGCGTCGGAGTTGCCCAGCGAGATCACCGGCAGCCGGTCGAGCGTGATCTTCAGGATGGCCAGGTCGGTATCCGGGTCGGTGCCGATCACCTTGGCTCGGGCCTGGCGGCTGTCATTGAGCACGACCTCGATCTCGTCGGCGCCTTCGACCACGTGGTTGTTGGTCAGGATGTAGCCGTCGGCGCTGATGATGACGCCGCTGCCCAGGCCCGCCTGCGGCACCGCGCCCTGGTCGCCGAAGAAAAAGCGGAACCACGGGTCATTCGCGTTCGGGTGTCGCTCCGGCGCCTTGCTCGTGTTGATGCTGACCACCGCGGCGGATGCACGCTGTGCCGCCAGCCTGAAACTTCCCGCCGGTGGCACGCCCGTCAGCGGAGCGGGTGCCTCGACCAGCGCAACCCCCTGGCTGATCGAAACGCCGGCGCGTCCGATCCATTCCGGCTTGAGGGTCGCGACCACGAAGTAAGCCGCCACAAGGACGGTCACAGCCTGTGAGAAAAGCAGCCAGTAGCGACGCATGATCGGCCGGGAAAGCCCGCAGTTGTTTTTGCCAAGTGTAAGACGCGCGCGGGCTGCGCGCCGGCGAGGCCGGCGAATTCAGATCGCGTGCGGCACCAGATGCGCATGCGCGCGCCGCCGTGGGCCGAGGTTGGCCTGCTCCACGGGCACGACCTCGCCCGATGCCGGGTCGAGGATGGCCGCGCGCGAGCGCATGCTGCGAGCCGCCTGCGCCAGGCGCTGCGCGTCATCGAGGATGTCCTCCACGTTTTCCGCGCTGCGCGACAGGTGGACGACGCCCACACCGATATCGGCCGTGATTTGCATGCGCTCGCCCGATGGGCCCATCACCTCGATCGGCCGGCGCAAGCTGGTCGCCACGCGCAGCCCGAGCGTGCGCAGCCAGGCAGGCGACTGGATCGTCTCGACCAGCGAGACGAAGCACCGCTCATAGTAGCGGCCGACCGGGTTGATCACGCCCACCTGGCGCTGAATGCGGCTGGCCATGCAAATGAACATCTCGTTGACAGCGGCGGATCCCGCCTGCGCCGCGATGCGGTCCACATCGAAGGCCAGGATGGCCAGCACGGCCCCATCGCGCCGCGTGCGGCCGCGGCGGCGCTGCGCATTGACCAGTTTGCGCACGAGGCTGCCGCCGCTGGACAGCTTCGTCACCGGGTCGAGCCGGGAAGCGACGCTGTCTTCCCGCCGGGCGCGCCATTCGTGTCGGTCGCGCCGCCAGAGGACGAAACCAGTGAAGCCGTTGGACAGGGTGGCACAAAGCGCCAGCGCGGCCTGGGCAGCGGCGCCGAGGTCGGGCTCCCCCATGGCGATCGCATGCAGTCCGGCCAGCGCCGGCAAAGTGAGCAGGCACCCCGCCGCCATGACGGGCGCGAGCCGGTCGCCCATCGTCCAGGCGCGTACCGTCAGCCACAGGGTCAGAATGCCGCCGAACAGTGAAACGCCGCCCGCAGCGGGAATCTGCTGGGCCTGCGGCAACGCCAGGCAGGCTGCTCCGGCGAGCGGGAGCAGCACCGCCGAAATACGCAACGTGAGCGCCATCACGAGATCGCGTTGCGCGGCGTTCAGCCAGCCGCGGATCCAGAAGTTCGACAGACCGACGCAGAACGGGCCCGCCAGGACCTGCGCGCCGCGCAGGAGCATCGGGTCGAGCCGCGGCCACACCTGCCCGGCCACTCCGCTGAGGATCAGGACCAGCAGGAAAACCGTGACGTGGTAGGCGATTCCCTGGACTTGGGCCAGGCTGGGCCGCACGATCAGGTCGGCGATGCGCGCCAGGGCCATGGCCGCAATGGCGCCGAGCGCCATGCTCCAGATCGTCAACTCGTGAGCGCTCATTGAGCTCCTCCCCCCCTGCAAACGAATGGATTATGGGTGCCGCGCGACCCGTCGGCATGCGGGTGGACCCCTAGGCTGCCGCCCGAGCGCCGGCGGGGCGGGCCGTTGGCAGACAATCTCCTTTTCGCACAACGCTCCGCCATGGCCACCTCGCAACAGCTCCTGCAAGCGTTCGACCACTTGCTCCAGCCGTCGAACTTCAAGGACTACGGTCCCAACGGGCTGCAGGTGGAGGGCAAGGACGAAGTGCGGCGCATGGTGTCCGGCGTCACCGCCAGCCGCGCGCTGATCGAGGCGGCCATCGAGGAGCAGGCCGATGCGATCTTCGTGCACCATGGGCTGTTCTGGCGCGGGCAGGACGGCCGGGTCGTCGGCTGGATGAAGCAGCGTCTGGCCCTCCTGCTGGGGCATGACATCAACCTGTTCGCGTACCACCTGCCGCTGGATGCCCATCCCGAGCTGGGCAACAACGCGCAGTTGGGCCTCCAGCTGGGGCTGCAGGCGACGGCGCGCTTCGGTGACCAGGACCTCGGGTTCCTCGGTTCGCGCAGCGACGGCGGCAGTTTTGCCGATGCGCGCTCATTGGCGCTGCACCTGGAACAGCGGCTCGGGCGTTCTGCGCTCTGGATCGACGGGACGCCGCGGCCGATTCGCCGCATCGCATGGTGCACCGGCGGCGCCCAAGGCTACTTCGAATCCGCCATCGCCGCCGGCGCCGACGCGTTCGTCACCGGCGAGATTTCAGAGCCCCAGGCGCACTACGCGCGTGAATGCGGCGTCGCGTTCCTGGCTTGCGGCCATCACGCGAGCGAGCGGTACGGCGCGCCCGCGGTCGCGACCCAGGTTGCAGGGCAGCTGGGAATCGAACACCGCTTCATCGACATCGACAATCCCGCATGAACATCGACGAACGCAAAGCCGTCGCGATCACCATGGGCGACGCAGCGGGGATCGGCCCGGAAATCGTGGCGAAGGCGTTCCGCGACGCGCCGCAGGCGACCCGCGGGTGCTTCGTCGCGGGTGACCTGGCGGCGCTGCGCCGTGCCGCGAAAGCCATTCGGGGCACGCAGGGAGTCGATCTGCCAGTGGCGCTGATCGAGTCGGCGGCGCAGGCGCTTGCGATGCCCCCGCGCTGCATCCCGGTATTGCAGACCACCGCGTTTGGCCAGCTGCCTGCGTGGGGCGAAATCAGCGCCGCCGCGGGCAAGGCTGCGGCCGAATGCGTGATCTGGGCGGCGAACGCCGCTTTGCGCGGTGAGATCGCCGCCTTGGTGACGGCGCCGCTGCACAAGGAAGCGCTGGCGGCCGCGGGCGTGAGCTTCCCCGGCCACACGGAGCTGCTGCAGGCGCGGGCTGCCGAGTGGTTACGCAAGCCGGTGTCCGAGGTGCCGGTGCGCATGATGCTCGCGAACGACGAGTTGCGAACCGTGCTGGTGAGCATCCATATGTCACTGCGCGACGCCCTGGCGGCGGTCACGTTCGAGAATGTGCTGCAGACGTTGCGCATCACGCACGAGGCGCTGCAACGCACGCTGGGCCGCTCTCCCCGAATCGGGGTGGCCGGGCTCAATCCGCATGCGGGCGAAGGGGGTCTGTTCGGGCGCGAGGAGATCGACACCATCCGGCCGGCTATCGACGCTGCCCGCGCCGCCGGCATCGACGCGAGCGGCCCTCACGCGCCGGATACCGTGTTCATGCGGGCCCGTGCGGGGGCCGGCCGGCCGGGTGAATTCGACGTGGTCGTCGCCATGTACCACGACCAGGGACTGATCCCGGTGAAGTACCTCGGGGTGGAGCAAGGCGTGAACGTGACGTTGGGGCTGCCGCTTGTGCGCACCAGCCCGGATCACGGGACCGCATTCGATATCGCGGGCACCGGCCGCGCCGATGCGTCCAGCCTGGTCGAAGCCATCCGCGTCGCGCGGCAGCTCAGCGAGCCGGCCTGAGCGTCGGCAACCGGCCGCGGCACCAGCTAGCTGCGTCGCACGCTGTCGCGGATCTCTCGCAGCAGCAAGATTTCTTCGGCCGGTGCAGCGGGCGCGGGTGGCGGACTTTCACGGCGCAGCCGATTGATCTGCTTGATCATCAGGAAGACGATGAACGCCAGCAACACGAAGTTCACCGCGATGCTCACGAAGTTCCCATAGGCCAGGACCGGCACGGCTGCTTTCCTGAGCGCGTCCAGCGTCCTCGGTGTGCCGGGCGGCACCGCCCCGAGCACCACGAAGTAATTCGAGAAATCGAGCCGTCCCACCAGCGCGCCGACCATCGGCATGATCAGGTCGGACACCACGGAATCGACGATCTTGCCGAACGCGGCGCCGATGATCACGCCGACAGCGAGATCGACGACGTTGCCCTTGATCGCGAACTGCCTGAACTCCGCCAGCATTCCCATGATTGCGCTCCTGTGAGTTGATCGGCCCGAGTATGAGGCTGCGGAAGGTGCGCTGGCCAACCCGGCCGTACAGTTGAAATCGCCATAACCGGTCAGCTACAATCGCGGGTTGACCCTGAGCAAGCCAAACCTTGAGGACCCCATGAGTGACACCACAGTGGACGCGAGCAAACGTACCTGGCTGATCGCGTCCGGCTGCGCGGGCGTGGTCGGTGGCGCGTTCACCGCCGTCCCCTTCATCAGCAGCATGAAGCCTTCGGAACGGGCGAAGGCCGCCGGGGCGCCGGTCGAGGTCGATATTTCCGCGTTGCAGCCAGGCGAGAAGATGACTGTCGAATGGCGCGGCAAGCCGGTGTGGATCCTCAAGCGCACGCCCGAAATGCTGCAGTCGCTCAAGAAAACCGACGCCGAGGTGGCCGACCCGAATTCCGATCGCAAGGCCTACCCGACTCCGGCCTATGCGAAGAACGAATGGCGTTCGATCAAGCCGGAAATCTGGGTGGGCGTGGGTATCTGCACGCACCTGGGCTGCTCGCCGTCCGACAAGTTCCAGCCCGGTCCCCAGCCCTCGTTGCCCGAGGATTGGCAGGGTGGGTTCCTCTGTCCCTGCCATGGTTCGACCTTCGACCTTGCTGGTCGCGTGTTCAGGAACAAGCCCGCACCCGACAACCTCGAGGTGCCGCCTCACACCTATCTTTCCGCCAGCCGCTTGCTCATCGGCGAAGACAAGAAGGGATGAGATTCCTCGCGAAGCAGGCCGGGTTGCCTGCAATCCGCTGCGCCCTGCAACTGATCAAGAAGAACCATGGCTGAATTCAAGGAAATCTCTCCCAACGCAAGCGCCACCGAGAAACTGGCGAACTGGTTCGACAACCGGTTCCCGTCCATGGGCAGCATGTACCGGGACCACATGTCCGAGTACTACGCGCCGAAGAACTTCAACTTCTGGTACTTCTTCGGTTCGCTGGCCATGCTGGTGCTCGTGCTGCAGATCGTCACGGGCATCTTCCTGACGATGCACTACAAGCCCGATGCGGCGAGTGCATTCGGCTCGGTCGAGTACATCATGCGCGACGTGCCCTGGGGCTGGCTGATCCGCTACATGCATTCCACCGGGGCCTCGGCGTTCTTCATCGTGGTGTACCTACACATGTACCGCGGCCTGATCTATGGCAGCTACCGCAAGCCCCGCGAGCTGGTGTGGCTTTTCGGTTGCGGGATTTTCCTGGTCCTGATGGCCGAGGCTTTCATGGGCTACCTGCTGCCCTGGGGCCAGATGTCGTACTGGGGCGCGCAGGTGATCATCAACCTGTTCTCGGCCATCCCCTTCATCGGCCCCGACCTGTCGGAATGGATCCGCGGCGACTATGTGGTGGGCGACGCGACGCTGAACCGCTTCTTCGCCTTCCACGTGATCGCCGTGCCGCTGGTGCTGCTCGGCCTGGTGGTGGCCCACATCCTGGCGCTGCACGACGTCGGCTCGAACAACCCCGACGGCGTCGAAATCAAGGGACCCAAGGCACCGCTCGACGAGAAGGGGCGGCCGCTCGACGGCATCCCGTTCCACCCCTACTACACGATCCACGACATCTTCGGCGTGTCGGTGTTCCTGATGGTGTTCTCCGCGATCATCTTCTTCGCGCCGGAAGTCGGCGGCTATTTCCTGGAGTACAACAACTTCATCCCGGCCGACCCGCTCAAGACACCGCTGCACATCGCGCCGGTCTGGTACTTCACGCCGTTCTATTCGATGCTGCGCGCCATCACCACCGAGATGATGTATGCGTTGTCAGTGATCCTGGTCGCCACGGTAATGTTCGTGATCATCAAGACCCGGGCTTCCACGATGGCGAAGGCACTGCTCGTGGTGCTCGCGATCGCGTTCCTGTGGATGTTCAATGCGTTCGGCTTCACTCACGTCGGCATGATGCAGGGCATCGACGCCAAGTTCTGGGGCGTGGTGGTGATGATCACGGCCGTCGTGATCCTGTTCTTCCTGCCCTGGCTGGACAAGAGCCCGGTCAAGTCGATCCGCTACCGCCCGGGCTGGCACAAGGCCGTGCTGGCTGTTTTCGTCGTTGACTTCATCGTGCTGGCTTACCTCGGTACGGAACCGCCGTCGCCGATCGCCGAACGCGTGTCCCAGCTGGGCACCCTGTTTTATTTCGGTTTTTTCCTGCTGATGCCGTGGTGGAGCCGGTTGGGCGAATTCAAGCCTGTCCCCGAGCGCATCACCTTCGCTGCGCACTGAGCGGAACGCAAGAATGAAAAACTTCATCCTGATCCTCGTTGCGGCGCTTGGCATTGCCACCGGCGCGCAGGCTGCCGGCGGCGAAGGCATCTCGTGGGACAAGGCGCCCAACAACGTCAACGACCTGCCGGCGCTGCAGAACGGCGCCAAGCTGTTCGTCAACTATTGCCTCAGCTGCCACTCGGCGGCCTTCATGCGCTACAACCGGCTGCGCGACCTCGGCCTCACCGAGCAGCAGATCAAGGACAACCTCCTGTTCGCCACCGACAAGGTCGGCGACACCATGGCGGCCGCGATCGATCCGCGGCAGGCCAAGGAATGGTTCGGCGCCGTCCCCCCCGACCTGACGCTGGTGGCGCGCTCGCGTTCGGGCGCGCACGGCAGCGGTGCGGATTACCTGTACACCTATCTGCGGACGTACTACCGCGATCCGTCCAAGCCCACCGGCTGGAACAATCTCGCTTTCCCGAATGTCGGCATGCCCAACGTGCTGTGGGAACTGCAGGGCGAGCGCGAGCCGCAGTTCGCGACGCGCGAGGAACATGGGCATGAAGTCAGGGTGTTCCAGGGCTGGAAACAGGTCAGCCCGGGCACCATGACGCCGCTGCAGTATGAGCAGGCCGTAGGCGACCTCGTGGGGTACCTGCAATGGATGGCCGAGCCCGCGCAGCATTCACGGGTGCGGGTCGGCGTGTGGGTGCTGCTGTTCCTGGGCCTGCTGACCGTGATCACCTGGCGACTGAACGCCGCGTACTGGAAAGAGATCAATTAACGGACGATAACGCGGTCCGGCGGCGCCGGACACGCGTCCTGGGCACGGTCGCGGTTTTTTTCCGGGCCGTGTTTTTACTTCTAAGGAGTTGCCATCATGATGGTGCTGTATTCGGGAACCACCTGCCCTTTTTCCCACCGCTGCCGTTTCGTGCTGTTCGAAAAGGGCATGGACTTCGAGATCCGCGACGTCGACCTGTACAACAAGCCGGAAGACATCAACGTCATGAACCCGTATGGGCAGGTGCCGATCCTGGTCGAGCGCGACCTGATCCTGTACGAGTCGAACATCATCAACGAGTACATCGACGAGCGCTTTCCCCATCCCCAGCTGATGCCGGGCGATCCGGTCGATCGCGCCCGCGTCCGCCTCTTCCTGCTCAATTTCGAGAAGGAACTGTTCGTCCACGTCAGCACGCTGGAGTCGCGCGCCGCCAAGAGCAACGAGAAGGCGCTGGAAAAAGCCCGCTCCCACATCCGTGACCGCTTGACGCAACTCGCTCCCGTTTTTCTCAAGAACAAGTACATGCTGGGCGATAATTTCTCGATGCTCGACGTTGCGATCGCGCCGCTGCTGTGGCGGTTGGATTACTACGGAATCGAGCTGTCCAAGAACGCGGCGCCGCTGCTGAAGTATGCCGAGCGGATATTCTCCCGTCCGGCCTACATCGAGGCCCTGACGCCCTCCGAAAAGGTCATGCGCAAGTAAAGGCGGCGCTCGCCCCCCGATGATGAACGCGCTCGAATCGACATCCACACGCCCGTATCTGATCCGTGCCTTGTACGACTGGTGCACCGACAACGGGCTCACCCCTTACGTCGCCGTCCTGGTGGATGACACGGTGCAGGTGCCGCGCGAGTACGTGAAGAACGGCGAGATCGTCCTGAACATCAGTTTCGACGCGACGAGCTCGCTCAAGCTGGGCAATGAATTCATCGAGTTCAAGGCCCGTTTCGCCGGCTCCGCGCGCGAAATCATGGTGCCGGTGAACCGGGTGATCGCCATTTACGCCCGCGAGAACGGCCAGGGCATGGCATTTCCCGTGGCGGTGTCCGCGGACGGCGAAGAGCCGGCGCGGCCTTCCCCGCTCTCGAGCGTACCCGCCGCGGGTTCGACCGCTGAGGAGGACGCCAAGGTCGTGCAGCTGGTCACGCCGGACTCTGCCGCGACCGAGAACCCGGAAGGTGAGCCACCGCGCCCCCCCAGCGGCCCCAGGCCCGCCTTGAAACGCGTCAAGTGACCGGCGCGCGATGCGCCATCTAGAATCATTCCAGCGCCGATTTAGCTCAGGGGTAGAGCAACCGCCTTGTAAGCGGTAGGTCGTCAGTTCGAATCCGACAATCGGCACCATTCCTCGGCCCTGCGGTATGCCAGTCCCTCTCGACGAGAGTAAATTCTTACTTCTGCCGCGTGGTTTGGACCTTCAGGCGAATTGAGGTAACCTCCCAACCCCGGTCGCGCAGACGGTCGATCAGAGCAGGGACCACCTGCCTCAATTTCGCGGCCGCGGCGCTGCCGTCCACCAGCAGGCACCATGCCGGTCCGTCGATCGGGCCGGGCTTGACGGAGGGCCGCAGCGAAGCAGGAATCAGCAATTCGACGGCTTCGAGCCGATCGCCGGATTCCCGAGCGAGCTGCGCAAGCCTCGCCAGTGTGGGCGAGTCCTGCGCGGCCTGCTGCAGCGTCACGGGATGCAGGCGGCGCGGGGTCGAAGGCGTTGTCATGAGGGGGTAGCAGTGCATTTCATTATCACGGATGCGTGGCTGGCGAAGAGCCGCGCTGTGCAGCTGAGCGGTACGCAGCTGCTGCTGGCGTTCATGTCCTTGTCGCTGGCGCTGATGCTGATGGCCGCCGGCCTCTACCACTGGGTGTTCCTCAAGGGCGCGCGCGAGGGCTGGCCCGTCATCGGTACGCTGGTGAAGCTCGTCGTCAAGGACGAAACCGCCCAACGCGACAGGTTCATGCGCGAGAACATCGATGCCATGGCGCGCAAGCTCGGGGAAATGCAGG
>JAGRPN010000110.1 GCA_019449555.1 Ramlibacter sp. | reverse complement strand
GCGCCGCGCCGGCGCCGGCGCGCGCCGCCAAGTCACCCGACGCCGCGCTCGCCGCCAGCGACGCGAACGGCGTGCCCGTGGAAACGGCGGCGCAACCGGGGGGCTAACCCACCCGCACGTCGATACGCCGCGGCTTGGCTTCCTCCAGTTTTGGGATGGCGAGCTTCAGTACGCCATCCTTGAGGCTGGCCTCGATGCGCGATGCGTCCAGCTCGCGGCTGAGCGTGAACTGACGCCGGTATGACGGGTACTGGGCTTCGCCGTAGACGAGCTGCATACCCTCCGGCTGCGCCGTCGCAGCGGTGGCCTCGAGCAGCAGGGTGTCGCCGTCCACCCGGACGCCGAGGCGATCGCGCGAAACGCCGGGCATGTCGGCCAGCAGCGTGATGCCGGCATCGTCCTCGAACACGTCCACCGGCGGCACCACGAACGGCTGGTCGCGGCCTTCCCCGTCGGGCATCTGCCCGGACGGGCTGGGAGTCTGGAGTTCGTTGCTCATGACAGTCTCCTTTCGCAATCAGGCAATGATCAACTGACTTCGATGCGCCGCGGCCTGGACGACTCGCGCTTGGCCACGGTCACCCGCAGGATGCCGTCGCGGTACGTCGCGTCCACCTTGGCGGGGTCGGCGTCGTCGGGCAGGCTCACCACGCGCCGGAAATTGCCGGCGAAGCGCTCCTGGGCGTAGACGCTGACGTTGTCGTCGCCGTCGGGAACCTGGCTCTTGCGCTCGCCAGAGATCACCAGCAGCCCGCGGTCGATGCTCAGCTGCAGGCCGGCCGGATCCAGTCCGGGCGCAAGCGCCATCACCTCGATCGATTCGGGCGTGGTGCCCACGTTGATCACCGGGAAGCTCGCGCCGGTCAAGGCGCGGATACTGGACCGTTCGGCGGGGCGGAACACCTGGTCGAGCACGCTCTGCAAGCGGTTCAGCTCCGAAAAGATGTCCGCAGCAGGTCTGAAGGTTGCGTTCATCATCACAGCTCTCCTTCGATTACGGATAAACAAAAGGAACCACGGGTTTTGCTGCGCAGCCCTCAGCCGCGCGAACCTGAATTAGCGGCGGACCGCGTTTTTTTCAAGAGGGGCCAGGCAGCGGCAAGGAAAGCCGCACGGGCTTGTCAGGTCCAGCGGCGAACCAGGATCGGCACGGCGGAGACAAGCATGGCCACGCCCGACGCCGTGAGCAAGGCCAGGATCGCCTTGCGAAAACCCGTGTCGCTGATTCCCAGGTACACCCGCGCGCCCAGGAGCGACGGGATCAGCATCGCGGGCGCGACGATGGCGAACAGCGGGATCATCTGCCGCGTCGCGATGCCGGTCAGGATGTAGCTCGCGAAACTCACCGCCAGCATCGAGAGGTTGAAGTTCTGGATCACCGCGCGCTGGATGTCCTTGTCGAACCCGCGCAGCGTGCACCACAGCGTGGGCACCACACCGGTGAATCCGCCGAGCGCGCCCATCATGCCGCCGGCCGCACCCGCGAGCGCATCCGCTGCGCGCCCGCCCGCCGCGAGTCGGGGCAGGCGGGCCGCGAACAACATGAGCGGGCACATGACGACCAGCAGCGCGCCCAACAAGCTCTTGAAGAGGGGAACGTCCAGTCGCGGCAGGATGTAGATGCCCAGCGGAACGCCGGCCAGCCCGCCCAGCACGAACGGCAGCAGGCGATGCAGGTCGAACCCGCGCCGCACCGCGACGGCCGCGATGAGCTGGCCCGTCAGGGCGCCGAACACCGCCAACGGCGCCGCCAGTGCAGGCTCGAGCGTCCATACCCAGAGCGACATTGCCGTCAGGCCGAAGCCGAAGCCCGTCAGGCCTTGCACGAAGCCGCCCAGCACCGCGCCGCTGACGACGATGAGGACGACGGATTCGATGGAGAGCCGCCCTTACTCGTACGCCGCCATCGGCACGCACGCGCAGAACAGGTTGCGGTCGCCGTAAACGTTGTCGACGCGTCCCACCGGCGGCCAGTACTTGGCATGCAGGCGCAAGCTTGCCGCGGACCCCGACCCGGGCTCCATCACGGCGGCCCCCACTTCGCGCGAATAGGCATGCGTCCATTCGCCCTTGAGCAGGGCGGCGGCGGTGTGCGGCGCGTGCTTGAGCGGGTTGTCGTCCTGCGGCCATTCGCCGCGTTCGACCCGGCGGATCTCGTCACGGATGGCGATCATCGCGGCGATGAAGCGGTCCAACTCGTCGAGCGTTTCGCTTTCGGTGGGCTCCACCATCAACGTGCCGGGCACCGGGAAGCTCAGGGTGGGCGCATGGAAGCCGTAGTCGATCAGGCGCTTGGCGACATCCTCGGCCGTGACACCGCTGCTGTCCTTCAGCGGCCGCAGGTCGAGGATG
>JAGRPN010000109.1 GCA_019449555.1 Ramlibacter sp. | reverse complement strand
CTCGAGAAGCTGCATGTGCGCAGCCGGGTCGAGGCGGCGATGCTCGCGGTCGGCGGGGCTCGCCGCGGCGTGGGGTAGCTCTTGTAGGGTGGACACTTGTTGCCCACCGCCGTCTCCGATCGTGGCGATCGGTGGGCGCGAGTGCCCACCTACGAGCGCTCCGCGCCGCTCTTTTTGACGCTCACTTCGCTGGTTGGCTTGCGTACCAGGACGCCAGGCTTTCTATGATCGCATTGCTGTAGGCGCCGCTCATTCTGTGCATCGTCGAGCTTTCGCGCTTGTCGTCGCGATACGCCCGCATCGCCATGATGAGATAGTCCTTGTCCTGGCCGCGCATTTTCGGCGCCGCCATCGAGGCATTGCCCTCCGCGTCGTGGCAGCGATCGCATTTGGCCGCGAGTTCCTGGGTCGAGCTCGGCACCTGATCGGCCGCCCGCGGCTTCTGCGCCACGTAAAACGCCGCGATATTGTCGATGTCCTTGTCGCTCAACGCGGACACGTAGCGCTGCATACCCCAGTTCTGGCGCGTCTTGCGATACGCCTTCATCGAACTCACCAGGTACTGCGCGTCCTGTCCGGCGAGGGTGGGTGTAGCCGCATCGCTGCTCACCCCGCGCGCGCCGTGGCAACCACCGCACATGGCGGTGAGCGGCTCACCGGCAACGGCGTCGCCACGCGATGCCGCAGGGCGCTGGGTCGGCGTTTGCGCCGCGAAGAACAGGGCCAGATTCTCCACTTCGAGGCGGTCCGCGTCGCGCAGTTGCGATCTCATCGAGCCGGTCTTGCGGTCGCCGCGGTGGTATTCCTGGATCGCCGCCACGAGGTAATGGGGCTGCTGGCCGGCCAGGCTGGGTGTACCCGGGGTCGTGGCGTTGCCATTCTCGCCGTGGCAACCCGCGCAGTCGGCCGCGTGCGCTTTGCCCTGCTCATAGGGCGACGAGTGCTTGATGTCCTGCGCCGTGGGATTGGCGACGGGCGGCAGGCTGGCGAAATACGCGGCCACATTGCGCAGATCGGCCTCGCTCATCTGCTGCGTCATGTCCTTGAGCGCCGCATGCGAGCGCTTGCCATCCTTGTATTCCTTCAACGATGCGAGCAGGTAGCTTTCCCGCTGCGCCGCAAGGTGTGGAATGGCCGGCGCGACGCCACCGCCATTGACCCCATGGCATGCCTTGCAGTCACGCTCGGCTATGGCTTTGCCGGCTGCGATGTCCGTGGCGACAGGCTTCGGAGCCGGTTGAACGTTGTCGGTACACGCCGCCAGCGCCAGCAGCGTCAGCACAATACCTGGCAATAAATTCTTCATGGGCTATCTCGAAAGTGGGTTCGTCTGTAACTGGTATCCAGCGCTGTTCTCGTGCCGGACAACTTCGGTGGCGGCGAGCGCGCGATCATCCGATCGCTTCGCTGCCACGCTCGAGTACTGCCTTTGGCGTTTTCCCGATCCACATCTGGTACATCGACACCACCCACATGAATCCGAAGGACAGGCCCAGCATGGCGCCGCCGGCCATCGTCAGGTAAGCGAACGGGTGATAGAGCTTGACCAGATACCAGGAACTGACGTCGATCAGCAAAGCGACAAACGGCGCGGCCATGGCCACGTATTTGATCCAGAGCGGGCGTACGTAAGCATGGCCGAAGATCGTCCCCACCACGAACAGGAACATGACGATGCCGAACAGGTGGATATGCGAGACCCGGACCAGCGTGAAGATGTCGGTTCCCTTGTCCTGGTCGGTGACCTTCTTGACGTTGTCGAACCCGCCCAGGCTGACCAGGTGAGGGTTGCTGCCGTCGTGGCAGCTCACGCAGCGCTTTTCGAGCAACGGAGCGACGAAAGTGTCGTAGGTCGGGCGATCGGCGCCCTGCTGCGCCCACTTGATCAGCGCTGTTGCCTCGTCAGCCGGCAACATCGTCGACATGGGCCCGCGCAACGCCGACTCCAATTTCGAACCCTTGCCGCTGCCCGTATAGGCGATCACGAGATCCTCATAGGAGAGGCCAGCCTGCCCGTCGCGTCCCGAGTAGGTGTGGAACAGGTAAATGAACGCGAACAGGTAGGCCATCCCGATGACGCACAGAACGCACGTGTAGAGGATGCGCATGCTGAAGGGCAACTCTGAATAATGGTTGTAGAGTCGGTGCAATTGGGGCTGGCTCATGACGGTTTTCTCGTGCTTGTCGGGCTGGACAGGCGTATGCAAGGCAATGGGTGGGGTTGACATCGTGTGTCCTTATGGCTTGGTGGGCACCGGCACGTACACCACGCCGCGCGCCTTCTGGCGCGAGTAATGGGCGGCAAGGTCCGCGATTTCGTCGTCGCTCATTCCATCCAGCATCGCGCTCATCGCCGTGCTCTTGCGGTCGCCTTTGCGGTAGGCACGCAACACGGGATCCAGGTAGTCCGCGCGCTGCGCCGCGATCGCCGGCGTGCGCGGGTCGGTGCTGTTGCCGTCCACGCCATGGCAGCGATTGCAGCGATCGGCGATTTCCTCGGTCGTCATGGGCTTCTTGACCCTGGGTGGCTGCGGCGCCTGGTCGGCAAAGTAGGCCGCCAGGTCCTTGATGGCCGCGTCGTCCAGCGATGCGGCCGGCGCCTTCATGGCCGCGTCGTTTCTCGCCCCCGTCTTGTAGGCCTGCATCGCCCCGGAGAAGTACTGCGCATCCTGGCCGGCGAGGCTGGGCGCCGTGCCGGTGCTGACGCCGCCCTGGCCATGACATCCGGCGCACGCCGTGGCGGCCGCCTTGCCTGCCGCCTTGTTCCCCGGCGCCTCCGTCTTGGCCTTGCCGGGCTTCTGCAGAGCATAGAACAAGGCGATGCTGTTGATTTCGGCGTCGCTCAGGGCCGACACCAGCGTCTTCATCATCCCGTGTTTGCGCTGGCCGGTCTTGTAGGCGCCAATGGCGTCGACGATGTATTTCGCGTCCAGGCCGACGAGATTGGGCATCCCGGCCGTGTCGCTGATGCCGGTGTCGCCATGACAGCCGGCGCAACCGGCCGCGGCATCCTTGCCGGCACTCACCGGATCCGCCTTGACCGCCTTCTTGGCAGCTGGCGCCGCGGGCGGTGCGGGGTCGAGGCTGGCGTAATAGGCGGCCACCTTGACCAGCGCATCGTCGCTGAGGAACTTGACCGCGTTATTCATCGGGGTGTTGCCGCGGCGGCCGGCCTGATACACGCGAAGCTCGGCGTACAGGTACGAGGGGCGCTGGCCCGCGATATGGGGCGTTCCCCTTGCCAGCGCGATGCCGGTCAGCGCATGGCAGCTGGCGCACGAGGCCAGCGCCACACGTTTGCCTTCCGCGATGTCTTGGGGGGTTGCAAATGCCGCCCGTAGATCATCGCCGGCCGGCGCAGCCGCTGCGCTCAGATTCGGCAGGACGGCGATGCCCGCGAGCAGCGCAAGAAGTGCCTGCCTGCGCGCGCCCCACCGTCGAACCCTTGCAAAGATGCTAGAAGGCATTCGCCCTTCCTCCACAAAACAACGCCTCAGCACATTGACCTGCGTACGCCACGCACGCAGATCGCGGCCGGGCCAGCGCCTGCCGAGAGGCGCTGGAAACCCGACCCGCTCTTATCGAATCGTGAAACGATTACAAGGACAGGATCCACTGCACGACATTGCTGACGGCGGCCGGGTCCGTGTTCTTGAGCGACTTGTGCGGCGTTTTCTCTCCGGCCACATCGACGATCGGCTTCGTGGTGACCTGTTTGATCAGGTGGTCTGGGCCGTCCGCCTTGCCCTTGTATTTCTTGGCCACATCCTTGAAGGCCGGGCCGACCTTCTTCTTGTCGACTGCATGGCAGGTCAAGCAGCCGCTTTCTTTCACAGCCGCTTGCGCCGCAGCAGCGTCGACTTCGGCGTGGGCAATGGACGCGGCCATCAGCCCGCAGGCGGCCATCAAGGTGAAAAGTAACTTCATTGCAAGTCTCCTAATAAAAAACAGAACCACCACTCCGATGACCGGCAGCCTGGCGCATTGAGTCGCTTTGCCGCCGCCCCTTCCCTCACGGCTGCGTTCAGCCGCCCCTGAAAAATCCGATGCCAACCAGCGTGAGCAGCGTCAGGCCGATGGCGATCAACGTGAATGCCAGCGCCTTGGAGGCCCTCACCATCCCCCGCGAGGGCGGCTCGACCAAGTGCTTTTCCAGCTCGCCGCTGTCAACCATGCGCTGGTACTCCACGCCATGGTCCTTCTTGAACTCCTCCAGCGACATTGTGCCGGTGAACATCACGACTTCGACCGGGAACTTGTCGGGCCGGAAGTGGTTGTTGAAGAAGTGCACCGTGAAGAGGAACACCACGGCCAGGAACGCCTCTTCACCGTGGAAGATCGCCGCGACGTTGAAGATCCAGCCCGGCAGGAAGGCGCCGAAGACACCCGGCAGCCACATGACCAGGCCGCTGACGCCGATGATCGTGACGCCCCAGAACGGTGCCCAGTAGTCGAACTTCTCCCAATACGTCCAGCGATCGAACACCGGCCGCGGCGCCTTGCCGAAGAACCACTTGAACATCGCGATGATGTCCTTCAGGTCCTGCAGGCCCGGCACCAGCGAGTTGGGGCCGAACAGCTTGAAGGTCCTCCAGTTGCGCCCGAGCCGGATCGTGATGTAGATCAGGTGCCAGAAGAACACACCGGCGAAGATCACCGCCGCCGTGCGGTGGATGATGCCCGCGACCTTCGGCCCGCCCAGCAGCTGCATGATGGCGGGCGCCCACGGAACGTCCGGATAGAACAGGGGCATGCCGGTCAGGGTGAGCACCATCAGGCTGATGGCGAAGATCAGGTGCGCGGCGCGCCAGACCGGGCTGAAGCGCTGGATATGCTTGTCGTGCAGCCGGGCGGGCACCTCGTCGAGCCGGATGTGCGCATCGCCGCCCCGCGCCTTGCGCTCCTTGTATTCGCGATAGAACCACAGCGCCGTGTGCAGCCAGAAGAACGCGAACGTGCCCAGCAGCAGGCCGGTCATCAGCTGGAACGCGGCCCAGATTTGCGGATACCGGTGGACGTCGTGCGGGTTGCCGTGCGGCTCGAAGCTGGCGAAGCCCTTCGGCACGTCCGGCAGTCCTTTCTTGGCGTTGTGGCAGGCCTGGCAGGTCTTCATCCGGTTTTCCGTGCTGACCTTGGATTGCGGGTCGTCCACCCGCTTGATTTCGTGGCTGCCATGGCAGTCGAAGCATTTGGCCGTGTAGCTGTAGCCCAGCGTCGTGATCCGGCCGTGGAAAGTGTCCTTGTAGGTCTTGAACTGCTCGTCGTGGCAGCCGCCGCAGTTGGAGGTGACCGTCAGCTTGAAGGGGTTGCCTGAGGTGTTGCTGATCGAGTGCGCGGTGTGGCAGTCGGAGCACACTGCCGCCTGGGCGAGCATGTTCTTGCTGTTTTCCTCGGCGTGCACGGATGTCTTGTAGGCGTCGAGCTGATCCGAATGGCACTTGGCGCACAGGGTGGGAATGCTCAGGCGCCACTGCGTGTATTCGGGGGTGTTCTTGGTCGCGGGAACGTTGAAGCTGTGCACGTCGTGGCAGTCGTTGCACTCGGCGTTGGGCTTGTTCTTGTCCTCCGAACTCGGCTTGGCGTGGAAAGACTTTCGGTACGCCTCGATGTTCTTGGCGACCACGCCCAGGCGGGGCCGGTCGGCGGCGCGGCCGTGCTTCTGGGTGCGCTCCCACAGGTCTTCGTGGCAGCCCGCGCAGTCCACCTTCTTGAGGGGCTGGGCGGTGTCCTTGGCATGGACGTTGCCCTTCTCGGCGTTGTCCTTGATGTCCGCATGACAGGTGACGCACTGCATCATGGCATGCACACTCTGTCCGTACTTGTCCGGCGCGACCGCATGCAGCTCGTGCGGCTTGCCCGAGGCGTCCTTCACCTCCAGTTTGCCTTTTCTGCCGTCGTGGCAGGTGAGGCAGGTCGCGTTGTCCAGTGCGGGGGCTGTCGCAGGCGCCTGGTCGGCTGCGTTTGCGGCCGCCGCGGCCAGGCCCAGGCAGGCGCCCGCCAGCCAGAAGGAACCCGCGAAGCGCCGCAGGCGCGAGAGACTCGACTCGAAGTGCATTGTCATTTTTTCCGTCTGAAGAACCTGTGCGAACCCCCCATTGCCGGCCGCGCGCCGGAAGCGCCGGTACGACCAAGCCGCACGGGTTCGCAACTTTTTGTGCTTTGAAGTGTGTCGGCCCGGCTTACAGGTGAGTTGACTTAAGTCAACCGGCCCCGGTGTCGGTGATGTGGAATCGGAGAAGTCCTATGCACACTCCGGCAGGTACGCGACACCGGACCGAAGACACTTTACATGCGCATGCAAGTTCGCCCCTCCCGCGCCATCGGCCTGTTGGCGACGCTCTCCATCGTGCTGGTGGCGGTCTCGGTGACTTTCCTGCTCTGGGACATGCGCAAGCGGGAGCTCGACGCCGCCCGCCTGGACGCAATGGCGTTCACCCACATGATGCGCGAGGAGACCGAACACACGTTCGATCGCGTCGATCTCGTGCTGCGCGGCGTCCAGGAGCGCATGCAGACCCCGTACGGCAGCACGCTGGCGCTCGACAGCGGGTCGGTGCGCCTGCTGCTGAGCGCGCGCGTTTTCGGCATCCGGCAGCTCGGCGCGTTGTACCTCCTCGACAATCACGGCACCGTCGTCAATTCGTCGCTCGATTCGGAAGCGCTCGGAGTCAGCCATGCCGACCGCGAGTACTTCAAGTACCTGGCGAGCGGGCGCGCCGAGGGGCTCTTCATCGGCCGGCCGGTGCTCGACCCGGCCCATGGCGGCTGGACACTGCACATCGCACGCTCCTTCAACGGCCAGGACGGCAAGTTCCGGGGCGTCGCCGTGGCCGCAATGAACATCGCGCAACTGGAGCAGGTGTACCGGTCATTGAAAGCCGACCACCCCCGGCCGCTGTCGCTGTACCTGGCGGACGGCACACTGGTGGCGAGCATCCCGCACCGGGAAAACCTCATCGGCGAGTACGCGCCCGAACTCGGCAACGGGCCGCTGCCCGCGGCCGGCGACGAGGTGAGGATGGTCGACCATGCCACCGGCGACGGCGGGCGCCAGGCTTTCGCCCTCGGCCGAGCGGGGCGCTTCCCGCTGCTGGTGAGCGTCACCAACGACGAGGAGTTGGCGCTGGCCGCCTGGCGCGAAAACTCCATCGTCATCGTGCTGGGCGGCGTCCTGGTCTGCGTCTTCGTGGGCACGGCCGCGGGGCTGCTGGTGCGCGGCGTCAACCGGCAGGCTGAACTCGCGCGCGCCCTGCGCGACGCCAACGACCGCTACCACCGCACGATCGAATCGGTCATGGACGCGATCGTGGCGGTGGACGCCTCGCACAACATCCTCCTGTTCAATCCGGCGGCCGAGCGCATGTTCGGCGTCGCCCGGGCGGACGTGGTCGGCCAGCCCCTGTCGCAGCTGGTCCCGGAGCGCGCGCGCGACGCTCACGCGTTGCACATCGACCGCTTCATGGGCACGCAGGGCGCCTCCCGCGCCATGGCGGGCAACATGGAAATCACCGGCCGGCGCGCCGATGGCACGGAGTTCCCGATCGAATCCACCATTTCGCAGACGCTGATCGAGGGCAAGCCGCAGTTGACGGCGGTGCTGCGGGACATCACGCAACGCCGCCGCGCGGAGGAGAACCTGCGCGAAATGAACCGCCAGCTGCGCAGCCTGTCCGCGTCGCTGCAGGAGGTGCGGGAACAGGAACGCACTCGCATCGCGATGGAGCTGCACGACGACCTGGGCCAGCAGCTGACCGGCCTGAAGCTCGAGCTGTCCTGGTTGAGCGGGCGGCTGAAGGAGGGACGGCAGGCCACGGCCGACCAGATCGGCGACATGCGGCACCTCCTCGATACGGCGATCGCGTCGGTCCGGCGCATCGCCACGGAACTGCGGCCGCTGATCCTGGACGACCTCGGCTTCGGCGAGGCGGTGGCCTGGCAGACGGCGGAATTCTCCAAGCGCAGCGGCCTCGACATCACGCTCGACTTGCAGGCCCAGGCGCTCGTCAAGGACGACGTGCTGGCGACGGCGCTCTTCCGGATCGTGCAGGAGTCGCTGACGAACGTGGTGCGCCACGCCCATGCGACGAGCGTGCAAGTGCACCTGAGCTCCGACGGAACTGACCTGGTGCTGACCGTGGCCGACAACGGAACGGGCATCGCCGCGGGCCGCACCGGCAGCGGGATCGGCCTGGTCAGCATGCGCGAGCGCGCCACCGCCCTGGGCGGCCATCTCAAGATCGCCGGCGTGCCGGGCGCCGGCACGACGATAGAGGTCACCTTGCCGCTGGCGCGGTCGGTGCCCGAAAAGGAAACTGCATGAAAATCGAAGTACTCGTGGCGGACGATCACGCGATCATCCGGGACGGATTGAAGAAGATCCTGGCCGATACCGGCGACATGGTGGTGGCCGGCGAAGCTGCCAACGGCAACGCGGCGCTCGACAAGGTGCGGGAGCGCGATTGGGGCATCGTCGTGCTCGATATGTCCATGCCCGGGCGCAGCGGCCTGGAGCTGATCAAGATGATGAAAGCCGAGCGTCCGCGGCTGCCGATCCTGGTATTCAGCATGCACCAGGAAGAGCAATTCGCCGTGCGCGCCATCCGGGCCGGGGCGTCGGGCTATCTCTCCAAGGAAGGCGACAGCGACATGCTGCTGCCGGCGCTGCGCAAGGTGGCCGCCGGCGGCGCTTTTGTCAGCGACAAGGTGGCGCAGCTGCTGGCGACCGACATTTCCAGGAGCGCGGAAGGCGCCCCGCACACGCTTTTGAGCGACCGCGAGTACGGCATTTTCAGCCGCATCGTGCGCGGCGCCAGCCTGACCGAGATCGCCGACGAACTGTGTCTGAGCATCAAGACGGTGAGCACGCACAAGTCCCACATCCTGAGCAAGATGAACCTGGGCAGCCAGGTGGACCTGGTGCGCTACGCGATCGAGCACAACCTGCTCGATCCGGCGCGCGAATAGCCCGCCGACCGCCCGGCAACGCGCGGCCGGGGCTGCGTCGCGGGGTTCGCCATCGGAAATCTCCGATGGCCACTTTGAGCGGCCGCCGATATCCAGGCACCTGCCTTCCGATCAATATCTGGCTCAAAGTAGCCGACGTCCTCCTGCGGCCGCCATGCGCGAGCGGCGTGGCAAGTCGTTGCCGGGTTCCGGGGACACGGCCGGGCTTGACCCTTCTCCGGAAACTGCGCCGGCGTGCGCTGCCCGAAAGCAGCCCGCACTGGCCCTGCGGGTGCGAACAGCGCGAGACATGTCCATACCTTCGACTGAGGAGCGAATTTTCGGAAGCCGCAGACCGGGCGTCCTGCGGCGCTTCTGGGCGCGGCTGAACCGGCCGAGCACGCGCTACTCCTTCCTGGCTATTGCGACGGTCTTTTTCGCGGCGGGCATCCTCTTCTGGGGCGGCTTCCACACGGGCCTGGACATGACCAACACGCTGGAGTTCTGCACCACGTGCCACGAGATGCGCGACACCGTGTACCAGGAGTACAAGGAAACCGTGCACTACAGCAATCGCAGCGGCGTGCGCGCCATCTGTTCGGACTGCCATGTGCCCAAGGACTGGTCGCACAAGGTCGCCCGCAAGCTCAAGGCCAGCCTCGAGCTGTGGGGCAAGATCACCGGAAGCATCGACACGCGCGAGAAATTCGAAGAAAGGCGCATCGTGCTGGCCTCGATCGAGTGGGAGCGGCTGGCCGAGACCAATTCGCGCGAATGCCGCAACTGCCATGCGTTCGACGCGATGAGCGCCGGACTGCAAAAGCCCGAGCCGTACAAGAAGCACATGCAGGCCCGCGAAGAAGGCAGGACCTGCATCGATTGCCACAAGGGCGTCGCGCACAAGCTGCCCAAGGGCTACAACATCATCAACCAGTAGGCCGCGGACGTTCGGGCCTCGCCGCCCGGAAGGCATCCTGCCTGCCAGTCCGGCACGCATCGCCGAAAAAACGTGCCCTCCGGATGAGTATTTGTCGATCCGGCGGCAACCCGGCCGGTTTTCAGCGAAAATTGACATTTTCCGGTTGGCTGATGCGCCTGCCGGTTCGGTGCCGGGCTGAGCCGCAGCGTGCGCGGAAATGCGGTGAATCGAACCCGGGAGCGGTTGATTCCGGCCCGTTGATGTAAGTCAACGCGAACGGTGTTGCCGCGTTGGCCGCTCTGCCTCCATTGCCGACAATCCAACCCATGTTGAGTGCCACCGATTTATCCTGCGTGCGCGGGGACCGTTCCCTGTTCGCCGGCATCGACTTCGCGGTCGAACCGGGCGAGTGGCTGCACGTGCGCGGCGCCAACGGATCGGGCAAGACGAGCCTGCTGCGGCTGCTGGCCGGCCTGTCGCAACCCGCGCACGGCGAGATCCACTGGGACGGCAAGCGCGTCAAGGACGACACGCAGGCGTTTCGTTCGGAACTGCTGTACCTCGGCCACCATGCCGCCGTGAAGGAAGAATTGACCGCGCTGGAAAACCTTCAGCTCGCCTCCGAACTGGATGGCGACGAGTTGCCCCGCGCCGAAGCGGAGGCGGCGCTCCAGCGCTTCGGCCTGAAGGGCCGCGAGGACCTGCCGGTGAGGTTCCTGTCCGCCGGCCAGAAGCGCCGCGTCCTGCTCGCGCGCCTGGTCACCCGCAAGGCGAAGCTGTGGGTCCTGGACGAGCCGTTCACGGCCCTGGACACGCGCGCCGTGCAACTGCTCGGAACGCTGATCGGGGAGCACCTCGAGCAAGGCGGGATGGCGGTGGTCACCAGCCACCAGGCGATACCGATCGCCGGCGGCAAGGGGCTCGATCTGTGAAGGCCATGCTGGCCGTGATGCGCCGGGACCTGTTGCTCGCGATGCGCCGGAAGACCGAAGTGCTGACGGCACTGTTCTTCTTCGTCATCGTCACCAGCCTGTTCCCGCTCGGGATCGGACCGGAGCCGGCGCTGCTGCGCAAGATCGCTCCCGGCGTGCTGTGGGTCGGCGCGCTGCTGGCCACGATGCTGGGCCTGCAGCGGATGTTCGCCACCGACCATGCGGACGGCACGCTCGAGCAGATGGTGCTCTCGCCGACGCCGCTGTTCTTCCTGGTCGCCGGCAAGAACGCGGCGCACTGGCTGGTCTCGGGCTTTCCGCTGGTGATCCTGGCGCCGCTGCTGGGCGTGCAGTTCGACCTGGATGCGGAATCGCTGGGCGTGCTGACCCTGGGGCTGCTGCTGGGCACACCGGTGCTGTCGCTGGTCGGCGCCATCGGTGCCGCCCTCACGCTGGGTGTGCGCGGCGGCGGCGTGCTGCTCAGCCTGCTGGTGCTGCCGCTGTACATCCCGACGCTGATCTTCGGGGCCGGGGCCGTGCAGGCCCATTCGTCGGGCCTGGGGGCGGGGGGCCACCTGTCGCTGTTGGCCGCGTTGCTCGCGGTGGCCTTGTTTTTCGCGCCGTGGGCGACCACGGCCGCTTTGAGGATCTCACTGGAATGAGCCAAGTCGCCATCAACAATCGCATGGGAATGAGCCGGGGCCTGATCCACTGGTTCAAGTTCGCCAGCCCGTACAGCTTCTATCCGCTTGCCGGGAAGATGCAGCCCTGGTTCTGGCTGCTCGCCGCCGTCTTCGGCATCGCCGGCCTGTGGATCAGCTTTTTCGTCGCACCGACCGACGCGACCCAGGGCGAGGGCTACCGGATCATCTTCGTGCACGTGCCAGCCTCCTGGCTGTCCATGTTCATCTATATCGTGATGGCGACCTGGGCCGGGATCGGGCTGGCGCTCAATGCGCGCCTGTCGGGCATGATGGCGCAGGCGCTGGCGCCTACCGGCGCCCTGATGGCGTTTTTGTCGCTATGGACCGGCGCCTTCTGGGGCAAGCCGATGTGGGGCACCTGGTGGGTGTGGGACGCGCGGCTGACGTCGGAACTAATCCTGTTCTTCTTGTATCTTGGGTTTATCGCCCTGCAGGCGGCGATCGACGATCCCCGGCGGGCGGACAAGGCGGGCGCGATCCTCGCGCTGGTGGGCGTGGTGAACGTGCCGATCATCTATTTCTCGGTGAAGTGGTGGAACACCCTGCACCAGGGCTCGTCGGTATCGATGACCAGGGCGCCCTCGATGGCGCAGACGATGTTGTGGGGAATGCTGCTGATGGCGCTGGCGTTCTGGATGTATTCGGTGGCGATGACGCTCAAGCGCGTGCGCACCATCATCCTCGAGCGGGAAGCCCACACCGAGTGGGTGCGTGAACTGCCGGAGGTGGCGGCATGAACTGGCATTCACCCGCTGAATTTTTCGCGATGGGCGGTTACGCGCTCTACGTGTGGGGCAGCTTCGGCGTGTGTGCCGCGGCGCTGGCGCTCGAGCCGTTTCTCTTGAGCAGGCGCCGGCGCTCGATCCTGCGCAGCCTGCGCCGGCATGCGGCGGCCGAACGGATGGATCAGGAGGTGGTCGGATGAAAAAGTGGAAGAAGCGCGGGGCAGTGGTGGCCGGCGGCGTGGTGGCCGTCGGCATCGCGGCCGCGCTGGTGCTCAACGCGCTCAACAGCAATATCGCGCTGTACGTCACGCCCAGTGAGGTCGCGGCGGGCAAGTCACCCAAGGGGCAGGCGTTTCGCATCGGCGGCATGGTCAAGGATGGCTCGCTGCGGCGCGACAACCTCACCGTGCACTTCGTCGTGACCGACCTCGCCAAGGAGATCCCCGTGTCCTATACCGGCATCCTGCCCGACCTGTTCAAGGAGGGCAAAGGCGCCGTCGTGCAGGGCAAGCTCGGCCCCGACGGCAACTTCACCGCCTCTGAAGTGCTGGCCAAGCACGACGAGAACTACATGCCGCCGCAAGCGCAGGCTGCGCTGGATCAGGCCAAGAAACCGCAAGGAGCCGCCAAGCCATGATCCCTGAACTCGGGCATTTCGCGCTGATCCTGGCGCTGTGCGTGGCCGGCGTGCTGGGCACGCTGCCGCTGCTGGGCGCGCACTACGGCCGGCGCGAATGGCTGGTGCTGGCCCGGCCGGCCGCGCAGGTCTTCTTCCTGCTGGTCCTGACGTCTTTCGTCGCGTTGGCGTGGAGCTTCTACGTCAACGACTTCTCGGTGGCCTACGTCACCGCCCACTCCAATTCGCTGCTGCCCACCGTCTACCGGCTGTCGGCCGTCTGGGGCGGCCACGAGGGCTCGCTGCTGCTGTGGATGTTCATGCTGTCGGGCTGGACCTTCGCGGTCGCCCAGCTGTCGCGCACGCTCGACGAAACCATGGTCGCGCGGGTGCTCGGCGTGCTGGGTCTGGTCGCCACGGGGCTGCTGCTGTTCGTGCTCTTCACGTCCAATCCGTTCGAGCGGATGCTGCCGGCCGCCGAGAATGGCCGCGACCTGAACCCGCTGTTGCAGGACCCGGGCCTGGTGTTCCACCCGCCGATGCTCTACATGGGCTACGTCGGTTTCTCGGTCGCGTTCGCGTTCGCCATTGCGGCGCTGCTCTCCGGGCGGCTGGACTCGGCCTGGGCACGTTGGTCGCGCCCGTGGACCACGACCGCGTGGATCTTCCTGACGCTGGGCATCGGGCTGGGCTCGTGGTGGGCCTACTACGAACTGGGCTGGGGCGGCTGGTGGTTCTGGGACCCGGTGGAGAACGCCTCCTTCATGCCCTGGCTCATCGGCACGGCCTTGATGCACTCGCTGGCCGTGACCGAAAAGCGCGGCAGCTTCAAGAACTGGACCGTACTGCTGGCGATCAGCGCCTTCTCGCTCTCACTGCTGGGCACCTTCCTCGTGCGTTCGGGCGTGCTCACGTCGGTGCACGCGTTCGCGACCGATCCGCGCCGGGGCATCTTCATCCTGATCCTGCTCGCGCTGGTGATCGGCTCGTCGCTGACGCTGTTCGCCTGGCGCGCGCCGAAGGTGGCGCTGGGCGGCGCCTTCGCGCTGGCATCGCGCGAGACGTTCATGCTGGTGGGCAACGTGCTGCTCGTGGTCGCGGCCGGCTCGGTGCTGCTCGGCACGTTGTATCCGCTGATCGTCGATGCGCTCAACATCGGCAAGATCTCCGTCGGACCGCCGTACTTCAACACGGTGTTCGTGCCGGTGATGGCGCCGGTGCTGTTCCTGATGGCGGCCACGCCGCTGGCGCGCTGGAAGCATGCCGACGTGAAGCAGATGGCGCGCGGACTGTGGATCGCCGCGATCGTCGCGGTGCTTGCTGCCGTCGCCATCCCGCTCGCGATGGGCGGCTGGACCGTGCTGACCGGCATCGGCACGATGCTGTCGATGTGGATCGCCGCGTCGATGACGCTGCAGACCGTCAACCGGCTGAAGTCCGGCAACCCGCCGCTGTCGTTCTGGGGCATGCAGCTCGGGCATTTCGGCGTGGCCGTGTTCGTCATGGGCGTGACGCTGGTGGGCGGCTACCAGCAGGAAAAGGACGTTCGCATGGAGCCGGGCGACACCATCGTCGTCGGTGGCCACGAGTTCAAGTTCCTCGGCGTGCGGCAGGTCCAGGGACCCAACTACTCGGCCGCGCGCGGCGAGTTCGAGGTACGCCAGGGCGGGGGCGCCGCCCGCACGCTCCACCCTGAAAAGCGCACCTACGTGTCTTCCGCCATGCCGATGACCGAAGCGGCCATCGACGCGGGCTTCACCCGCGACGTCTACGTCTCGCTGGGCGAGCCGCTGGAAGGCAAGGCCTGGGCCGTGCGCGTTTACTTCAAGCCGTTCGTGGACTGGATCTGGGCCGGCTGCGTGCTGATGGCGCTCGGCGGCCTGTGCGCGATGTCCGACCGCCGCTACCGCCTGCGCGTGCGCACTTCCGTCAAGCAGGCGGCCACCGCCTTGCGGGGTGCGGCCACATGAAAGCCAAGTTCCTGATCCCGCTCGCGCTGTTCGGCGTGCTGGTCGCCTTCCTGGCCGTCGGCCTGAACCGCGACCCGCACGAGATCCCGTCGCCGCTGGTGAAGAAGGCGGCGCCCGAATTCAAGGTGCCGCAGCTGGTCGCGGCCGACAAGACGTTCGCGCCGGCCGATCTGAAAGGGCAGGTCTGGATGCTCAACGTGTGGGCCTCCTGGTGCGTGGCGTGCCGCGTCGAGCACCCGCTGCTGGTCGAGCTTTCGCGGTCCAAGTCGGTGACGCTGATCGGCCTGAACTACAAGGACAAGCGCGAGGACGCGTTGAAGCTGCTCGCCCAGAAGGGCGATCCGTACAACCTTTCCGCGGTCGACATCGACGGGCGGGTGGGCATCGACTACGGCGTGTACGGCGTGCCCGAGACCTTCATCATCGACAAGGCCGGCGTGATCCGGCACAAGCAGATCGGGCCGATCACGCCCGAGGCGCTGCAGAAGACCATCCTGCCCCTCATCGAGGAGCTGAAGAAATCATGAAACGCCTGTTCGCACTGCTGCTGGTTGCGCTCGCGCTGGGCACCGGCTGGGCCAAGGAAGCCACGCCGCTGGCGGAAGACCCGGTCGTCGAGCAGCGCATGATCTCGATCTCGGAAGAGATGCGCTGCCTGGTGTGCCAGAACGAGTCGCTGGCCGGCTCGCGCGCCGACCTGGCGCAGGACCTGCGCCGCGAACTGCGCACGCTGATCAAGCAGGGCAAGACCGACGCGGAGATCCGCGAGTTCATGGTGGAGCGCTACGGCGACTTCGTCCTGTACCGTCCCCGCATCAAACCGGAAACCTACTTGCTGTGGGCCGGCCCCTTCCTGCTGATGATCGTCGCGGTCGTCGTGCTGCTGGTGTACCTGCGCCGGCGCAATCGCGTGCTCGACGACCCCCAATTGAGTCCCGAAGAAGCCAGCCGCGCCGAGGCGCTGCTGCAGGAAAGCGAAAAATGACCGGATTCCTCGTTGGCGCCGCGCTCGCCGTGGCGCTCGTCCTCGTGCTGCTGCTGCGCCCGTTCCTGGGCAAGAACATCGCTGTGCAAGCCTCGCAGCGGCAGCTCAATGCGGCGATCTTCCGTGAGGAACTGGCCAAGCTGGACCAGGACCTCGCCGAGGGCACGCTGGCCAGGGAAGACCACGCGCAAGCGCGCGCGGAACTGCAGCGCCGCGCGCTCGAGGACACGCGTGAAGCCGATGCAGCGACCACGATGCGCGCGCCCAGGCGGACCATGGTGACCGTAGCCCTGATCGTGCCCCTGCTGGCGGGCGGGCTTTACCTGATGCTGGGCAACCCCGCCAGCATGAGCGCTCAGGTCGATCCCCACGTCCAGCAGCAGGATCTCGAGCGGCTGGTGGGATCGCTCGCGAAAAAACTGGAAAAAGAGCCCGACAACCTGCAGGGCTGGGCGATGCTCGCGCGCTCCTACAAGGTGCTCGGCCGGATGACCGAAGCCGAACTGGCCTTCGAGCGGGCGGGCTCGTTCATCGACAACGACGCCCAGATGCTGGCGAACTACGCCGACGTCGCCGCCAGCAACGCCGGCGGCAGCCTCAAGGGCAAGCCGGCGCAGCTGATCGCGAAAGCGCTCAAGGCCGATCCCGAGAATCCCATGGCCTTGTGGCTGTCCGGCACCGAGGCGCTGGAACGCCAGGATTTCGACGGGGCGCTGGCCACGTGGGATCGTCTGATGGCATTGCTCCCGCCGGGTTCGGAGGACGCCAACATGCTGCAAGGCGCCATCGCCGAAGTGCGCAGCCGCGCCGGCAAACCGCTCACAGCGGCTGCGGCGCCCGCTGCCGGCGAGCCCCAGGCCGCTGCGCCCGGCGGCGGCAGCATCACTGGGACCGTCGAAATGGCCGCCGCGTTGAAAGACAAAGCGGCTCCCGGCGACACCGTGATGGTGATTGCGCGGCTGCCCGGCTCGCGCGTGCCAGTCGCCGTGGTCCGCGCCAGCGCCTCGCAGCTGCCGGTGAAGTTCACGCTGGATGACTCCGTCTCGATGAACCCGCAGTCGCGCCTTTCGGCCGCGAAGGAAGTCGAGGTCGAGGCGCGGGTGTCCAAGTCAGGCATGGCCCAGGCCGCTGCGGGCGACCTGATCTCCTCGGTGCAGACGGTGAAGGTCGGCGCACGCGACGTGACGCTGCAAGTGGGCAAGGTGCGGCAGTAAGGCCGCAAGCCGGCTAGCGCACCGGCATGGCCGGCGCGGGCTTGAGAAGGACCACGAGCGCGCCCGCGCCGCCTTCGTCGCCGCGCGCCTGCACGAACGCCAGCACCTCGCTTTTCTGCACCAGCCAGCTTTGCACGCGGCCCTTGAGCACCGGCGTCTTGCCC
Source organism: Ramlibacter sp. (assembly GCA_019449555.1). Lineage (GTDB taxonomy): Bacteria > Pseudomonadota > Gammaproteobacteria > Burkholderiales > Burkholderiaceae_C > Ramlibacter. Next base: position 21,818 of record JAGRPN010000109.1, on the reverse strand, counting down.
GGTGAACCCAGGCCCTTGCCGTGCACCACGCGCACGCAGCGCCAGCCGCGGCGATGCGCCTCCCGCACGAACGTCGCCAGCGCCTCGCGCGCTTCCTCGCGCCTGAGGCCGTGCAGGTCGATCTCGCCCTGGATGCTCCAGTCGCCCCGGCGCAACCGGCGCGTGACGTCCAGCCCGATGCCCGGGCGGCGGAAGCTGAGCGCATCGTCCACATCGAGCAAGGTGCCCGCATCGAATTCGTCGCTGATCGCCTCGAGCAGCACCCGCTGGTCGTCCAGCTGCTGCTGCAAGGCAAGCGGCGCCGGCTGGTCGGGCGCGAGGTGCACCCGGCGGTGCGCGCGCATCGGTTGCACGGCGCCCGCCGCCCGCACGAACAGGCTGCGCTCGGCGTGCGAATGGCGTTCGGCCTCGCTGCGCGCGGCCTCCTGGGCCGCCGCCACCTGCTGCTGCTCCACCAGCTTGCGCTGGATCTGGTGCAGGTCCTTGAGCGAATTCGCCTTCATAACAGCCCTTTTTCCGCCATCGACAGCGCGTCGCCCGGCGCCACCACCACATGATCGAGCACCCGCACGTCCACCAGCGCCAGGGCGGCCTTGAGCGTCTGCGTCAAGGCCTCGTCCGCCCGCGAAGGCTGCACGGTGCCGCTGGGATGGTTGTGCGCGAGCACCACGGCGGCGGCCTGGTGATGCAGCGCGCGCAGCACGACTTCGCGCGGGTACACACTGGTCTGGGTCAGCGTGCCGCGAAAGAGTTCCTCCATCGCGACCAGGCGGTTCTGCGCGTCCAGGAAAAGCACCGCGAACACCTCGTGCAGCCGCCCGGCCAGGTGCAGCTGCAGGTACTCCTTGACTGCGCCGGGCGAGCTGAACACCTCGCGCGCCTTCAACTGCTGGGCCAGGGCGCGGCGGGCCAGTTCGAGCACCGCCACGAGCTCGGCGCGCTTGGCCGACCCGCCCAGCCCCTTCACGCGTTTGAGGTCCTCCGCGCCGGTATGCAGCAGCCCCGCGAGGCCGCCGAAGTGGGCCAGCACCTCCTGCGCCATCTGCAACACGCCGCGGCCCGCCGTGCCCGTGCGCAGCAACAAGGCCAGCAGTTCCGTGTCGCTGAGCGCGCCGGCGCCGCGCGCGAGCAGTTTTTCGCGCGGCCGGGTGTCGGCGGGCAGGTCTTTCACGGGTGTGGGGCGGCAAGCGGTCGAGCGTCGGTCATTTGGTGCCGGCGTGGACGGGCATTCCCGCGCCGCGCCTGCCTCCTTAACGCGCCAACCTAAAATGGGGCCAGTTTATCGGGACTTCCATGGCCATGACTGCGCACCGGGTACAGCCGGGCTCCTTCCTGACGCTGCACTACCGGCTCGCGGGGCCGGGCGGCGACATCATCAACACGTTCGACGACAAGCCCGCCACGCTGACGCTGGGCACGGGCGAACTGTCGCCGGCCGTGGAGAAGCGCCTCATCGGGTTGGAGGAGGGCGCGCGCGCCACGTTCGACATTCCGGCCGGCGAGGCCTTCGGCGACCGCAATCCGGAGATGGTGCAATGGGTGGCGCGACGGCTGCTCGACGAGCTGGGCGGCCCGGCCAAGATCTACGAGGTGGGCGAAGTGGTGCAGTTCCCCACGCCGGATGGCCTGGGCCAATACGCAGGCTCGGTGCGGCGCGTGCGCAAGGACGGCGACCGCGACGGCAAGCCCGATGCCGTGCTGTTCGACTTCAACCATCCGCTCGCGGGCCAGCCGGTCACGTTCGAAGTGCATCTGATCGGCGTGCTATGAAGGACAGCCAGTCCCGCCGGCCGGCGGATCCCGCACCGACATCGCCGGGCGCGCCGGCCGAGGGCGCGGGCATCGACGTCATCCTGGCCGAGCCGCGCGGCTTTTGCGCCGGCGTGGACCGCGCGATCGAGATCGTCGAGCGCACGCTCAAGAAGTTCGGCGCGCCGATCTATGTGCGCCATGAGATCGTGCACAACACCTACGTCGTCAACGACCTGAAGGCCAAAGGTGCGATCTTCATCGAGGAGCTGTCGGAAGTGCCGCCCGGCGCGACCGTCGTGTTTTCGGCGCACGGCGTGAGCAAGGCGGTGCAGGCCGAAGCCCACGCCCGCGGCTTCGAGGTGTTCGACGCCACCTGCCCGCTGGTGACGAAGGTGCACGTGGAAGTCGCCAAGCTCGCGCGCGAAGGCTACGAATTCATCATGATCGGCCACAAGGGCCACCCCGAAGTGGAGGGCACCATGGGCCAGCTCCAGGGCGGCATCCACCTGGTCGAGGACGTGGAGGATGTCGCGCGCATCCAGCCGGCGCAGACCGAAAGGCTCGCCGTGGTGACGCAGACCACGTTGTCGGTGGACGACGCGGCCGCGATCACCGCAGCGGTGCGCCGGCGCTTCCCGAACGTGCGCGAGCCCAAGCGGCAGGACATCTGCTACGCCACGCAAAACCGGCAGGACGCCGTCAAGATCATGTCGCCCCAGGTCGAACTCGTGATCGTGGTGGGCAGCCCCACCAGCTCCAACAGCAACCGCCTGGCGGAACTGGCGCGCAAACTCGGCGTGGCGAGCTACATGGTGGACAGCGCGGACGAGCTGCGCCCCGAGTGGCTGGAAGGCAAGTCGCGTGTCGGCGTCACGGCGGGCGCGTCGGCCCCCGAAGTGCTGGTCGCGCAAGTGGTCGATCGGCTGAAGGCGCTGGGCGCGGTGTCGGTGCGCAAGATGAACGGCATCCAGGAGAAGGTGAAATTCCCGCTGCCCAAGGGGCTGAGGCTTTAGGGCCTGTTAACACTGTTTTTGACAGATGCGTTGCGAGTCAAAAAGGTCAAGTGCTAGGCGCGGCGGACGAAATAATCGGGGTCAGATTCCAATTTCGTCCCGGCGCGACGCGCCGGCCCTCAGACCCGTTAACGGGCCGACGAATTTGGAATCTGACCCCAATTATTGCCAGCCGCCGTAACAACGCAATTGGCCTTTTTGGCCGCAACCCGGAGGGAACGTGGTTATAACCGCGCCACTCGTTGTTGAACTCCTAGCCAAGGCGTCCAGCCTTGGCGTCGTCGCGCGCCTAGATTGGCGCGGTTCTAACCACGTTCGCACTGCCAAAAACAGTGTTAACAGGGCCTAATGCGAGCCGACATCGAGGCCGCCGCGGCGCGCCTGCGGCAGCGCGAAAATTTCTTGCGTCGTACCCCCCTGTGGAAATTGCCCGGCGCCGCCTTCGACGTCGATTGCGCGCAAGTGTGGCTCAAGCTCGAACAGCTCCAGGTCGGCGGCAGCTTCAAGGCGCGCGGGATGCTCAATCGCCTGCTGGCCAACCCGATCCCCGCCGGCGGCGTGATCGTCGCTTCGGGCGGCAATGCGGGCATCGCCACCGCCGCGGCGGCCAGGGCGCTGGGCGTGCCCTGCGAAGTGTTCGTGCCCACGGTGTGCAGCCCGGCCAAGCAGGCGAGGCTGCGCGAGCTGGGCGCGCAGGTGGTCGTGACGGGGTCGGTGTATGCCGAAGCGCTGCAGGCCTGCCTCGCGCGCCAGCAGCAGACCGGCGCGCTGCTGACGCACGCGTACGACCAGCCCGAGGTGGTGGCGGGCGCGGGCACGCTGGCCGCCGAGATCGAGGAGCAGGGCGGCCGGCCGGACAGCGTGCTGGTCAGCGTCGGTGGCGGCGGACTGATTGCCGGCATCGCGGGGTGGTTCGGCGCACAAGTGAGGGTGATCGCACTCGAGCCGGAACTGGCGCCCACGCTGTGGGCGGCGCGCAAGGCGCGCGAGCCGGTGGATGTGGCGGTGAGCGGCATCGCCGCCGATTCGTTGGGTGCCAAGCGCATCGGCACCATCGCCTGGGAGGTCACGCAGCGCCACGTGCACGACGCGCTGCTGCTGCCCGACGAGTGCATCCGCGACGCGCAGCTTTGGCTCTGGAAGCACATGAAGCTCGCGGTGGAGCCCGCCGCGGCCCTGGGGCTCGCGGCACTGCAAAGGGGTGCCTACCGCCCCGCAGCCGGCGAGCAGGTCTGCCTCGTGATCTGCGGCGCCAACCTGGATGCCGCGACGCTGGCCTGAATAGCCGTCCTGCCGGCGCAACTAAAATCGCGCGATGCTCGATATCAACCTGTTACGCAAAGACCTGCCGTTCGTGGTTGGGCGGCTCGAAACGCGCAAGAAGCCGCAGGCCTTCCTCGATGTGGCCGCTTTCACGGCCCTGGAGGCCGAGCGCAAGGCGATCCAGACGCGTACCGAGGAGTTGCAGGCCGAGCGCAACAAGCTCTCCAAGCAGATCGGGCAGCTCAAATCGAAGGGCCAGCCGGTGGATGGCGTGATGGCGCAGGTGGCCTCACTCAAGGCCGAGCTCGACAGCTCCACCGCGCGGCTCGAGCAGATCCAGCCCGAAATGCAGCAGCTGCTGCTCAGCGTGCCGAACCTGCCGCACGAGAGCGTGCCGGTCGGCGAAGACGAACACGCCAATCGCGAGATCCGCAAATGGGGTGAACCGCGCACCTACGGTTTCGCGGTGAAGGATCACGTGGACATCGGCGAGCGCCTGGGCCTGGATTTCGCCACCGGCGTGAAGCTCAGCGGTTCGCGCTTTACCGTGATGAAAGGGCAGGTCGCGCGGCTGCACCGGGCGCTCGGCCAGTTCATGCTCGACACACAGACGCAGGAGCATGGCTACACCGAGTGCTACACGCCGTACATCGTGAACGATGAGACGCTTCGTGGCACCGGTCAATTACCGAAGTTTGAAGAGGATCTCTTTCAAGTCAGTTTTGGAGGCCTGCCAGGCAAGACAGCCTATGTCGACGTTTATGCGGATAAGTTGGACGCACAAGGCAAGGTGACAGCGGATTCTGAAGTCAAAGTTATTGAGCGCCGCTGGTACCTCATCCCCACCAGCGAAGTGACGCTGACCAATTTCGTGCGTGACGAGATCGTGCCCGAGGCGCAGCTTCCGATCCGGCTCACCGCCCATTCGCCCTGCTTCCGCTCCGAAGCCGGCAGCGCCGGGCGCGACACGCGCGGCATGATCCGCCAGCACCAGTTCGACAAGGTGGAGATGGTGCAGATCACGCATCCCGAGCGCAGCTACGAGGCGCTGGAGGAGATGACGCGCCATGCCGAGGCGATCCTGCAGAAGCTCGGGCTGCCGTACCGCGTCGTGCTGCTGTGCACCGGCGACATGGGATTCGGCGCCGCCAAGACCTATGACCTGGAGGTGTGGCTGCCCGCGCAGAACACCTATCGCGAGATCAGCTCGGTCTCCAACTGCGAAGCCTTCCAGGCGCGCCGCCTGCAGGCCCGCTTCAAGAATGCGCAGGGCAGGAACGAGCTGCTCCACACGCTCAACGGTTCGGGCCTCGCGGTGGGCCGCACGCTGGTGGCGGTGCTGGAAAACTACCAGCGCGAGGACGGCAGCGTGGAGGTGCCCGAAGTGCTGCGGCCGTACATGCGCGGCGTCTCCGAGCTTTCGCCGGACCGCTGAGTTCCAGGCGGGCGCCCGGCGCCCGGCCCGACGGCCCGCTCTCGGTTAGAATTTCGGGCTTCGCACCACGCGAATCGCGAACCTGGAGAGGTGGCAGAGTGGTCGAATGCGCCGGACTCGAAATCCGGTGTACGTGCAAACGTACCGTCGGTTCGAATCCGACCCTCTCCGCCATGGCACTAGATTCCATGCGGGTTACAGGCCGATCGGCGCCCTGCCCGGCAAACCGCCCGTCCAGATTCAGCACCCCGCTTTGTCCCGGCAGGGGCGGGTCATTGGCGACCGCCTCCATGTTGATCCTGGGGCACTCTCGTGTCCCGCTGGTACGCCCGCAGTGGTGCTGGATCGGCCAAGCGCGGGCACGCACTGCGCGGAACCGGCGACGACCCCCCAAAAGCAGTGGGACATTTGTCCTATGGGCGTCGCGCGCGTTGCCCCTTGCACCTCTTCGGTGCTGAGTCCTACGCTGCGATGGACAACAAGGAGAAGCCATGAAATCTGCACCGGCACTGGAGCACGCACCTGGCATCGCAGCAACTCGCATTGGTCAAGAGCAGGTTGGCGCCCGCGAGAATTCATCGTCCGACTGGCCCGCCTTCATGGTGGGGCAGCCCCAAAAGCCGGTGCGAGTGGTTGTCGTCGATGACGATACGCATATCCGCCGTGTCATCGCGCAGGAGCTCATGGCGGACCCGCGCACGCTCCTGGTCGCGGAGGGCGGATCCCTCCGGGAGGGCAGGCGCGTTGTGCGTGAGCACGATTTCGACGTCATCCTCGTCGATCTGAACCTGGGGGACGGACGCGGCTATGACCTGATTGCGTACGCAAAGGAAATCCGCAGCAGCGCCGAGGCGGTGGTCGTCTCGGTGCTGGAAGCCGACGAGGATGCCTTGCGCGCTTTCGAGCTGGGTGCATCCGGGTTCCTGGTCAAGAACTCGTGGTTCGGCGGCTTCGTCCAGTCGGTGCTCCAGGTGGCCAATGGCGGCGCGTCGATCACTCCGGGCCTTGCGCGCCGGCTGCTGCTTCGGCTGGACCGTCTCAGCGGGCTCGCGAAGCTCACTGCCGCCGGCGCGCAGAGGAAATTGACGGAGCGTGAGCGCGCGATCCTGCGCATGATCGCCGGCGGCATGACCAGCGCTGAAATCGGGGGGCGGCTCGGCATCAGCACCATGACCGTCAACTCGCATGTAAAGAACATCTACCAGAAACTTCGCGTCCGCAGTCGGGCCCAGGCAGTCAGTTGCGCGAATTCCTGGGGCTTCCTCTGAGATCGAAGGACGTTGCGCGCGAAGAGTGTGTCGCATGACGTGGTTCTCGCCCAAAGAGCTGTTCGCCACGAGCATCAGCCTCCTGCTGCTTCGCGTTCTGATGGAGCTGGTGCCGCACATCGACGAGTCGCTGCGGGTGCAGGCGGTCTTTACGACCGTGGCGGATGTCGGGCTCGCTTTGTTGCTCCTGCTCGGTTTCGCCATGCAGATGATCGACGACGAGCGTGCGGTGCGGGCAGAGCGCGACCGGATCGCCGCCGACCTGCACGACGGACTGGGCTTCCATCTGAGCACGGCACTGTCGTTGGCGGGAGACGCACGCAAGACCAATTCAGAGGCCTGGCTGGCGGTCGACCTGGCGATCGTGGAACTGCACTCGGTCATCCACTTCATGCACTCGGAAAGCGTGCCCATCGTGCAGTCTCTGGGCAGCGTCCGCTATTGGCTCCAGAAGGTCGTCGAACGCCAGGGGCTCGCCCTCACGTGGCAGGTGCAGCATGACATCCCCGACGATGTGCTGAGCCCGGTGCCGGCTTACCATTTCATCAAGATCGTGCAGGAAGCGCTAAGCAACGTGCTGCAGCACGCGGGCGCGACGCGGCTGCTGGTGCAACTGAGTTGTCCGCCGCCGGGGGAGATGCTGATGCTGCGAATCGCCGACAACGGGCGCGGCATCGGCTCGCGCGGTGCGAAAAACCCGGGGCGCGGGCTGGACGGGATGTCCCGCCGCGCACACCTGCTCGGTGGCACGTTGAAGATCGAGCCAGTCCCCGAAGGCGGCACCTGCATCCGCCTGTCGGTCCCTCGGACTTCGAGCGCGACCGGCCTTGCCGGACAGATGAGGAGGTCTGCGCGATGACTTTGCTACATCGTGCGCGGCACAAGGGTCCTGAAAGCCGCGTGAAGGAAATCCAGTTCGGCAGTCCCCAGTTCTGGCAGACCAGCTGCGGCTTTCGCCAGGGCGTCACGCGGCTCCCGGCGATCGACAGTCAGATGGTGGAGGTACGCGACCATGTACGCGAAGGTGGCGCCGAGAGCTCGTGACATCGCCAGTTCGCTTTCACCGTTGCCAGCGATGCGCTCGGCCTGCTCGGTCAGCCCGGCTACGACATCGATCGCGTTGCTCGTTGCACTGCCGCTGGGCAGCCCATCCATCCAGCGCTCGAAATCAGCCATGGTTCATCCTGCTCGACATTGCGCGCCAACGCGCATACGCCACAAGTCGCTCGGTAGCTCTCAATCCGGGGGCATGAATCGCCCGCCAGAGACGGCGCGCCTCGGCCAGCTCGGCTTGGGAAGCCGATTGGGTGTCATGAATGAGAGACCTCGACTCCAGGACGTTGCCAGAAGCTTTGAAGCCATCGAAAATTTGTGCGCGCTGAGTGAGGCCGTTCATATGAGCTCCGTGGAAATGTGCGTCGCGCATCAATAGCGCCGTGCGAACCATGAAGCGCAGTCTGGCTTTTCACGCGAGCCCCAACAATCGCTCGAGGCGGTTACCTCATGCAACGCGAGGAGTGCCCAGCCCATCCGCTCCAGCGAAAAGGCCCGCGTGCCCGGCCGGTGCGGCAGGCAGGCGGGAGGTCCGCGAAAAGTGGGTAGTGACTAAATACAACCTACGTAACTTAGCTGAGCGGCAACTCATGCGTGCTTTCCGTCGAGTTCTTGTCGCACGGCAATTGCTGTGCTGATACCCTCATTGATGCGAGAGTGCGAAACCGGCGCAGCAATGGGATGCGGGGTGACTTAGTCACGGTTGACTCTCGGCGTTGCCTGCGCCGACTGCCGCAACCGCGATGGCGGCGGCGCTCTTGGAGGCAATGGCGAGAGCGGATGCAAAGTAGCGTTTCACGTTTCTTCTCCTTTGAGCTGCTTGCTACTTTGAAAACGCCGCGGGGGCCCAGAGCCGCGGCAGATCACCGCGCTGGCCGGCCTTGGGGCAGCCCGGCTTTCGACTGTCAGAACTGCGACAGAGCTGGTTGCGTGACGGCTGAGTAGGTCTGTAAACGGACGGCCACCATAATGGCTTGTATCGTTTCCAACGAGAGATCCCAATCGATCAATCCGATGTGATCGCAAAAAGACCAGCGCACACGCTCGTTGGCGCGTCCAGGATCGACATGAAATGGACGCCGTCTTTTGTTGGCCTCTTCATTGGCATCACGGCGCTTTACGTTGCTGCCGCGGAAGCGGGACTGGCGCACGCCGTTGTCGGCAACACCGTGACCCTGGCATGGGCCCCCAGCGGAATTGCGCTCGCGGCCCTGTTGCTCTATGGCTGGCGCATGGCGTTCGCCGTGGCGCTGGGCGCTTTTCTGGCCAATGCAGGAACTGGCGTACCGCTGGTTGCAGCTTGCAGCATTGCGGCGGGCAACACTCTGGAAGCGTTGGGCGGCGCATGGCTGTTGGCCCGATTTCCCGGATTCGATGTCGGCCTGCGAACCAGACGGGATGTCCTGGCACTGATTGTCCTGGCGGCCTTTTTCGCCACGATGATTAGCGCTTTCGTTGGCGTGGCAACGTTGGCTGGAATCGGAACCGTGGCCCCGCAAAACTACGCCACTGCGTGGGTGAAATGGTGGTTGGGGGACATGATGGGCATGCTGGTGGTGGCTCCGCCATTGTTGTTGTGGATGAGAGAGCCCCTGCGCGCACCTTCGCCCGGGAAAGTCGCGGAGGCCTCGTGCCTGCTGGCGTTGCTCGTGATCGTCACTGTGAGGATATTCGGCCTCCCGGAACTCGCTCCCAACCGATACGACGCCGCACCGATGGCTGTATTCCCCTTCGTGATCTGGGGCTCTCTGCGCTTTCGGCAACCAGGGGCCAGCCTGGTCACTCTCGTGTCAGCTGTCATGGTTGTTTGGGGCGCATCGCGAGGCAACGGGCCCTTCATGAGCGGAGACTCCTTTTACGATGTCGTTCAGTGGTGCACCTTTTCGATCATCGTTGCGGTCACCGGGCTCGTGCTCGCAGCGTCGATTGCCGAACAGCAGCACGCGCAGGCACAGCTCAGACGTTCACACGAGAAACTGGAACAACGTGTGGCGGAGCGCACTCGGGATCTGCTTGCGGCCAATTCCGACCTGCACACGGAGATGGCCGAACGCCGTAACCTGGAAATCGCGCTGATTCGCGTGAGTGAAGAGCAGCGGCGCGCGATCGGGTCCGAGCTGCACGACGGCCTCGGACAGCACCTGACCAGTCTCTCGCTCCTTTGTGAAAGCTTGCGGCAGAAGCTCATCGATCGCGCACTGCCCGAAGCCGATGCTGCCCGCAGGATCGGGGAACTCATCGGCGACGCCGCCGCCATGAACCGAACCGCTGCCCGCGGCCTGTACCCGGTGGCTTTGGAGCATGGCGGCCTGATTGCGGCGCTGGAACGCCTGGCTGAAGATACCAGCTCTCTCAAGACAATCAAATGCGTCGTCTGCGTCGGTCGTCAGGTACAGGTGCACGATCCGCTGGTCGCAATCAATCTGTACCGCATCGCGCAGGAAGCGGTCAACAACGCAGTCAAATACAGTCAAGCGGGCCTGATACGGATCGATCTGGCTCGCGTCGACGGTCAGCACCGTCTCACCCTGAGCGATGATGGCATTGGCTTTCGCGCCGGCGCCGATACAGGGATGGGTATGTACAGCATGCGATACCGGGCAAGCCTGCTGGGCGGCATGCTGCAAGTTTCGGACAACTTTCCGCGCGGCACAACCGTGTCCGTCACGTATCCCGATGCGGAGGCGCAACCTTGAGCGGCGACCCGGTGCTCAGGATGGAGAAAGCCCGGATCCTGATGGTGGACGACCACCCCATCGTGCGGGAAGGCATGGCACTGTTCCTCAACGCACAGGCGGATCTGCATTTGTGTTGCGAAGCGGGCAATGCCGAAGAGGCGATGGCAACCTTGGCGAAGTGCGACGCGGCCCTCGCCATCGTCGATATCACGCTCAACGGCGAATCGGGGCTGGACCTCATCAAGCTCATGCGTCGCCGCTACCCGGACCTGGCCATACTGGCCATGAGCCTGCACGACGAGTCGATCTTTGCGGAACGTGCCCTGCGTGCCGGCGCCAAGGGGTATCTGATGAAGCATGAAGCCACCGCCAATATCCTGCTGGCGGTGCGCACGGTCCTGTCGGGGGGCATTTACCTCAGTGCGGCGATGCACCTGCGGTTGGCGCAACAAATGGCTTCACGCAGTGGTTCGCCTGACAGCCCCATCGCCGGCCTGAGCGCACGCGAGTTCGAGATCCTGCACCTGCTCGGGCTGGGCTTCAGCACGCGGCAGATCAGCGAAAAACTCAATCGCAGCATCAAGACGATCGAGGCGCACCGCGCCGGCCTGAAGGAAAAGTTGCAGTTGAAATCAGGCGCTGACCTGGTTCGCTTTGCCTCGAAGTGGCTCGACGAGCGGTAACTTCGCTGCAAGTGGGTACACCGCCCCTGAAATAGGGGTTTTCCTGAGACGTGATCGGGGACGCTCCCCGAGCCCTCATTCGTCCGGCCACGCATAGACTGATTGCACGATTCGTTGGACAACGTTTGGCGCCGCATCGACATTTTCGGGGCCGCGAAAAACCAACGACTCACCAGAGGCAGGACAGACGGGTACTGAGCAAAGCTCGCCGTGGTTCTTTGTGCAAGCGGCTCAAGGAGTTACCATGAATCACAACGCCGAGGCTTTCTACGCTGTCAGCACCGCGGCCGCCGCAGCAGCCATTGCGGTGGCGCTCGTTTCGCCCACGAACGCCTATGCTGAGAGCATCGCCGAATACACCACGACATTCGTCGGCACCCTCAGCCGAGCCGAAGTAGCTGAACTCATGGGGAAAACCGAACTCATGGGGACCGGCTCCAGCGAGTGGGCCATGCAGCACAACCAGCCGGTTGTGCTCAAGACCCCTCATACATCCGAACAAGCAAGATCCGAGTACAAGGCCGCTCGCCTGGAAGTGCGCGCCATGAACGCAGAAGACAGCGGCTCGGCGTATTTCCAGAAACGGGCGGTGCGAGTGAAAGCCAGCACGATCCTGGGCGGTCCGGCACGCTGATCCCGATAGGGCCACGCACGCGGCGCGGGCTCAGTGGCGGCGGAACCACGAAGGTCCAACCGTGATTGCTTTTTGGACTCACCAGGCCTGCCGCATGCTTGTCGCGCTGCAATTGCTGTGCTAATACTCATGGCAATCACTCGGAGATTGTCATGAAGAACTTCCTCGTCGCCGCTGCCAGCGGTCTCATCTTCGCCATGGGCGCGCAGGCCCAGGCTCCCGCCTCGCCCAGGGCGCAGCTCGCGGCCGAGACAAAGGCGGCGCAGACCCGCTATGCATCCGACAAGAACCTGTGCAACGACGAGGCCACGTCCAGCGCCCGCCTGCAGTGCCGCCGGGATGCCAAGGCCGAATACGACGCGGCCATCGCGGCGGCCAAAGCAAAAGTCGCCGTGGCGCCTGCGCCTGCGGCCGCGCCCGTGCCGGTTCCCGTGGCCTGCCCGGACTGCGGCAAGGTGACCGCGGTTTCCATGAAGGAGGAGGCCGGCACGGGCGGCCCTGTGGGCCTCATCGCGGGCGGCGTCGGTGGCGCCGTGCTGGGCCACCAGATCGGCAGCGGCAGGGGCAAGGACCTCGCCACGATCGCCGGTGCGGTGGGCGGCGCTTACGCCGGCAAGAAGATCGAAGAAAAGGTGAATACGAAGAAGGTGTGGACCGTCGGGGTGACCTACCAGAACGGCACGCACAAGGAGTTTGCTTTCGAGCAGGACCCCGGCTACAGGGTCGGCGACTCCGTCAGGAACGCCGGCACGTCGCTCACGCGCCAGTGAACTCGCGGCGCCGCTGCCGCCGGCGCCGATCAGAGGTCGCTGTTCTTGCTGACCCTTGAAAACGGATCGAGTCCGTCCAGTTCGCTGGGAACCGTGTCCGCGTAGCTCTTCTTCGGGGACGCGCTGAGGCCTTGCATCTGGCTGTTGACCGAGTCTTCCCACAGATCCCAATCCGTGGGCTCGCTGCCTTCGGTCACTTCCGGCAGGGGCAGCGGACCGGAATAGTCCCGGATGCGCCGCTTCGGGGCCGCGACGCGCTTCACCCGCTGGGCGGGTTCCGGTTCGAGACCGGCCAATCGCTTGAGCATCTTGAGCATCGTGGGCGTCCGTCGAGCTGGGAGTGCCCGCACTTTGCCGGGTTTTGGGGCCATTGTCCATTGGCACGGTGGAAATCGGGCAGCTCGACCGTTATGCGGCTGGCCACCCCCTGCCGGCGCCGGGGTGGCCGCGTGCTCATTCAAGATCCGCGTTTTCGGACCACGCGCCGCGCAGCCAAGCGGTGAAAGCCTCCAGGTCGCCCCCGAAAACGCGCCCGTAAAGCTCTTCGTAGAGCGCCGAACACGCTGCAAGCGTTGCCAAGTCCAGCCCGGCCTGCGTTACTGCACGCTCGCACATCAGGTAGTCGTGCTTCAGGTCATCCACCGTCAGCGGGCCAAGGCGCGACCGGGTCGCACCCGCCGTCGCCGCCGGAATGCCGGCATCCGAGCCTGTCGCGATCTCGTCGGCCAACGCGTTGCGGGACACAAGCACGGCGGCGACGCTGGCCGCCACGACGACCGCGGTGAAGGCGAGCGCGGATACGAAGTCGCGCGACATTTTCTGTCTCCTGTTTGCGTGCGGGCGAAGCCCGATCGTGCTCGCCGTCTGCGGCCCTGCCCATCCCATGTTCACGGGAGCGCCGCTGCGCAGCAACGGTGCCCGGCTGAGCTGCACCGTTCGCTGAACGACGCCGGGCCGGGCCTCGTTTGAAATTCGCGAGCACGGACTGCTGTTGCCCGCACTACCCGCATGGGCTATGCCCCACTCCCCATCCCGGTGATAGACGCCAAGGCGCGCATCTCCGCTAATACGTCTTCTCGGGCCCGCACGGGATCGGGCCCTGCACAGGAGACATGCATGCAGTTCGACAAGGAATTCGACGCCTCGGGCCTGGCCTGCCCGATGCCCATCGTCAAGACCAAGAAGTCGCTGGGCGGCATGGCCGCCGGCCAGGTCCTGCGCGTCATCGCCACCGATCCCGGATCGGTGTGCGACATGGCCGCGTTCGCGGAAGAGACCGGCAACACGCTGCTGGCCTCCACCACGGAGAACAGCAAGTACGTGTTCTTCCTGCGCAAGGGCTGAGCGGGCGGACGTCTCAAGGAGAAACGCACATGGCGAGCAAGAAGATGGCCATCATCGCGACCAAGGGCGCGCTGGACATGGCTTATCCGCCCCTGATCCTGGCTTCGACGGCGGCCACGCTGGGCTGGGACGTGAAGGTGTTCTTCACGTTCTACGGTCTCCAGCTGCTGCGCAAGGACCTCAAGGACATCGCGATCAGCCCGCTGGCCAACCCGGCGATGCCGATGCCGGTGCCCATGCCGGTGGTCGTGTCGATGCTGCCCGGCATGGAGGCGATGGCGACCTCGATGATGAAAGCCAAGATGAAGAAGAAGGGCGTGGCTTCGCTGCAGGAGCTGCGCACCACCTGCCAGGAAGCCGACGTGGGATTCATCGCCTGCCAGATGACGGTGGACCTGTTCGACTTCTCGAAGGACGACTTCATCGACGGCATCGACTATGGCGGGGCCGCGACGTTCCTGAAGTTCGCCGGCGACTCCGACGTGTGCCTGTTCATCTGAACGGGCGGACCCGCGGGCCCGACCGCCCGCCATCGCAGAGGACTACCGCATGGGCAGCCACGCCGACCTGGGCCTGATCGTCGTCGCCTCGGGCTTCGCGCTCGCGTTCGTATTCGGGCTGATGGCGGCCCGCACCAACTTCTGCACCATGGGTGCGCTCTCCGACATCGTCAACATGGGGTCGTGGGCGCGCATGCGCAGCTGGATGCTCGCGCTGGCGGTGGCGATGCTGGGCACGGCCTGGCTGGCCGCCACGGGCGAGGTGGACCTGGCGAAATCGATCGCCTTGCGGCCGGTACTGCCCTGGCTCTCGCTGCTGGTCGGGGGCGCGCTGTTCGGCGTGGGCATGACGATCGCGGGCGGCTGCGCCAATCGCAACCTGGTGCGGCTCGGCGGCGGCAGCGTGCGCTCGCTGGTGGTCCTGACCTTCATGGCGATCGCCGCGTACATGACGCTCAAGGGGCTGTTCGCGCAATGGCGCAGCAGCTGGCTCGATCCGGCGCGCATCGACCTGGCGGCCTTCGGCTGGAGCGACGCCGGCCTGGGCATGGCGCTGGCCAGGGCGACGGGCCTGCCTGCGCGCGTGGCACTGCCGCTAGCCGCAGTCGCGGTCGCCGCGGGCCTGCTGGTCTTCGTGTTCAAGGACCGGCGCTACCGGCAGAACCGCCGGCAATGGGCCGGCGCGGTCGTGCTGGGCGCGGTGGTGGCCGCAGGTTGGTACGTCACCGGCCATGTCGGCTTCGGCGAGAACCCCGACACGCTGGAGACCGTGTACCACGCGACCAACTCGCGAACGCTCGAGTCGCTGAGCTTCGTCGGGCCATTGGCGTACTCGCTGGAACTGCTGATGCTGTGGACCGACCGTTCGCTGCACCTCACGTTCGGCATCGCCCTGGTGCTCGGTACGATCGCCGGCTCCGCGGCCCATGCCGTCGCGACGCGCACGTTCCGGCTGGAGGGATTCGCCTCGCTCGCCGACCTGCGCAACCAGATCGCAGGCGCCTTGCTCATGGGCGCGGGCGGCGTCAGCGCGCTCGGCTGCACCGTCGGCCAGGGCCTGTCGGGCCTGTCCACGCTGGCGCTCGGCTCGATGATCGCGGTGACCGGCATCGTGGCCGGCTCGGTCGCCACGCTCAAGATGCTGGTGTGGCAGGCCGAACGCGAACCTGAGGCGCAACTCAGTCCCGGGTGATCCCGCGCCGGCGCGGCTGCCAGTTCGCGATGGCGGCGACCAGCGTCTCCCAGGGGAGCGCAGCCAGGCTGCCGTGCCGCTCCTGCGCGCCGGCCACCATGCGATGCACGTCCGGCTCGGCAGCCGCGAGTTCGCGCCGCAGCGCGGTGAGGCCGCCGCACTGCAAGCGCAGCGCATGCACGTGCATTAGCGGCCGGCCGGGCGCGGGCAGCCGCAGCGCGAAACGGGCCCGCTCGTGCAGCAGCGCGGCCAGCGTGCCGCAATTGATGCGTGCCACCGGCGAGCCGCAGGTCAGCACCTCGCGCTCGCCGACGCAGGTCCGCTGCGACAGCTCGCAGCTGGCGGCGCGCGCCAGGAGTGCCTTGGAAAACACGCACGCCTGGGCGCTCTCGCAGCAGGCCGATGCCGTGATGTCCTCGTCCATCGCGCGCCTCAGTCGTCGCCTTCGGGCGGCGCCTCGCGTACCTGGAGCAGCAGGTCCTCGGCGGCGAGGGGACTGTCGGCGAACACGATCCGGATGCGCCGGTTTTGCTGGGCCGGCTGCGCTGCGCGCAAGGCGCGCGCCTGGCGCGACGCTTCGGGAAAGCTCGGGGATTCGCCCAACTGCTCGAGCTGGGCGAACGGCTGGATGGCATAGACGAAGTAAGGCATGTCAGAGGTAGCTCTTGCTGAGTTTTCTTCGGCCGGGCACGGCTTTCTGGATCACCACGCCGTGCACGCAGGAGAGATCCGCCAACGGCAGTTCGGGCCGCTCGCCGCGGGCGGGGTTCAGCGCGCGCAGGCACCAGGCCTCGCCGCGCCGGGCAAGCTGGCGCAGCGTCCATTCCCCTTGCGGGCGCGCCAGCACGAAGCTGCCGTCCTTCAGGGCGCCGTCGGGTTCGACGATGATGATGTCGCCCTCGCGGAACTCCGGCAGCATGTCCTCGCCCAGCACGCGCAGCGCGAATGATTCACCGCCGCTGCAGCCGGTATCGGCCTGCAGTTCGCGCGGGGCGTCGGTGCCGCAGCTCATGGCAGCACCTCCGTGTGGATCTGCGCCTCGGGCACGCCGGCTTCGCTGAGCTGTGCCCCGATCGTCATCACGAATTCCACCGGTCCCGCAAGGTAGAACGCGCAGTCGATCTGGAACACGTCGGCACGCAAGGCCCGGCCCACCTGCAGCGCGCCGGCGGCGGGGTCGCTGTCGCTGAACAGGTTGTACTCGAACGGGTCCAGCGCCGCCGACCACGCGCGGCACTGGTTGGCGAGGAAATGGCCGTCCGCGCGCGTTGCCAGCCAGAACAGCGCGATCGACGGGGCCGCGTCGAGCGAGAGCGCATGCTCGATCAGGCTCCTGACTGGCCCGAAGCCGTGGTCGCAGGCGACGAACACCAGCGGTTGCGATCCGCCGGCGAGCGTGAACTCGCCGTGCGGCCCCCACACCGTCACCGGATCGCCCGGCCTGACTCGGCCCTCGAACAGCCGGGTGGCCACGGGGTCTTCCGCATCGCGGCGCAGGAAGAACTGCAGGTTGCGATCGTCGCAGGGGCAGCTGGCCACGGGATGCCGGGCCTGCGCGCTCTCGCCGTCCGCTACAGCCAGGGTCACGGACTGCCCGGCGAGAAAGCGCAGACGGTGCGTGCGGGGCGTCTGCAGGTGCAGCAGCATCGTGTCCGTTCCGAGCGGGCGCAGGGCGCGCACGGTGGCCGTGATCTGCTGCAGCGGAATGTCGGCCGGCCCTCCGGCTTCCAGCGTCTCGAGCGTTACCTCGCTGCTGGCCGCCGTATGGACGCAGGCGAGCACGTAGCCCTGCGCCTTTTCCGCCTCCGAGAGGGGATAGTCGCTGTGCCCGCTGCGCGCCACCTCGCCCGAGGTCACCCGCACCTTGCATATGCCGCAGCTGCCGTTGCCGCATCCGTAGTTGAGGTTGATGCCGGCGCGCAGGCCCGCCTGCAACAGGCTGTCGTGTCCCTCCACGGTGAACTGGTGGCCGCTGGGGCGCAGCGTGACCTGCGCCGAGATCAGTTTGAGCATGTCGTCCATCACGTGCAGCGCGTCCACGGGCTCGGTGGCCAGGACCCGGGCGAGGCCGCTGGTGAGTTCGCGCTCGAGCGCCAACAGCCGCGCGTCATCGCCGCCCGCCTGTTGCTGGTGGCGGCGCAGCTCGTCGCGCAGGGAGATCACGAGCGCGTGATAGCGCTGCAGGTGCCGCTGCAGGTCGGCCAGCTCCTGGCTTTGCCGGAACAGCCGCTGCGCCAGCACTTCCTGGCTGGGCAATAGCCGTTCGCGCACGCGCCGGCCGAACGCTTCGTCGCGGATCTGCGCGACCCGGTCGGCCAGGCCCGCTGTTTCCAGCTGCAATTGCGGATAGAGCGCCAGCAGCGACTGCGTGGAGACCATGCCGTCGTTTTCCTCGATCTCGCCGGCGCGCACGCGGCGCTGCAGCGCGGCCCTCGGGACGCCGGCCAGTTGCGCGGCACGCCAGATGCTCACCCATTGCGCCACGAGGTCTCCGGACGGATGCGATCCAGGAAGCGCGCGCGCAGCAGCAGGCGCGGGTGCTGCGGGTCGTCCTCGAACGCGCTGCGATCATGCAGCACGTTGTGCCCCACGACGCCCATGCCGGCTTCCATGCGCACGCGCCAGACCGCCGGCGACTGCTTCATCAGATCGCGCAGCAGCGACACCGCGCCCAGCGTTGCGTCGTCGTTCTTCCATGCGATCGAGCGGGTGCGCGCCGTGTAGCGCATGTGCAGGCAGCCGTGCTCGTCCAGCGAGAACACGGGCCCCGGCTGCGCGGGACGCGCGACGCCCGATCCGTCGTAGCGTGCGGGGATGGTCATCGCATCGGGCTGGCTGAGCGCCTGCACGAGACGCGGCGAGCGGTCGCGCAGCGCGATGTAGGCCAGCTCCGGGTCCAGCAGCGCGTTCTCGCCGCCGGTGCGCGCCGGCCGCACGCAGTGCAGCACCATGCCCAGGATGCGCCGCGGCTGCGGATGGTAATAGCCGTCAGTGTGCCAGCCGATCGCCTGGTCCGTGTAGGGGATGAACCCGCCATGGCCATCGGTGGCCCGCGAAACCGTGATGCGCGAGACGCCGTCTTCCTCGGCCAGCCAGTTGGCGTCCAGCCGGTGCAGCCCCAATTGCTCGCCCAGGCGCCGCGGCAGCTCGGGGTCGTCGCCCAGCACCCGCGAGCGGTAGATCGCGCAACCGCCGCGCGCGATGCACGCGAGCAACTCGGTGCGTTCGCCCGCCGTGAGTGCGCGCGGGTCACGCACGTCGACCATCAGGTCCTGGATGTGGCGCGGCTGCAGCGCGAGCTTCCAGTGGCGCCAGCGGCGGTAGCTGGCCTCGTCTTGCAGATCGAACGGATTCACCGCCAGGCAGCCGGTGGTGTGGGTCAGGGCGACGGCCTGCATGAATTCAGTCACCGGTGAGGGCCGCGCGGCGCGAGGCGCGCGCCGGTGGCTCGAACAGGTCGCGCAATGACTGCTGCAGCATGGCGACGGCTTCGGGCGCTTGCACCGCCATCACCTGGTCGAGGATCCAGCGGCGATCCTCGGGCGGCAGCGTCGGCTCCAGCCGCGTGCCCAGGTAGCGCACGAACGCGAACCCGGGCGCGAAGCCGCCCGGCGCGCACTTGTCGGTGGGGTCGGCGCCGAACTCCGCGTAGTGCCCGGCCAGTTCGTTGACCAGGTCGATGAAACTGTCGCCATGCGAGGGCCGGCCCGGCGCCGCCGCCCCGATGAGGTCGTCCTCGCTGTCCTGCAGGATGCGCGCCAGGTGGTGCACCAGCGCCGCCGTGAACTCCGCGCGAGCGGTGGGCGCCAGCCGCGCGAATGCGATCCGGTCGGCGATCGCCACCAGGAAAGCGAGCACCTCGCGCAGGAACTGGAAATAGGGCGGCCCGACCTCCACGGCGAAGCCCGCATGGCGCGTGCGGTCCAGCGTATGGCGTGCGACGCGCCACACGATGAAGGCGGCGGCGCTCGCCTGCTGCGCGGCGCCGCGGCTCGCCCCATGGCGGAACCAGTGCGTCTTCAGACGCGGCGTCGGCGGGCTGGGCAGCGCCATCGTTCGTCTCCGGGTTAGTACCCGCCTTTGCCCAGCGGCTGCGGCAGCCCCGCCACCTTGGCGCCCTGTTTGGCGGGGCCGGTGGGAAATAGCGCGTACAGCGACTTGCTGTCGCAGCCCGGCAGCACCTCGCCGAGGTCCTTGAGCATGTTGCGGAAGTTCGGCGTGTGGCCGTGCTCGCGGTACTGGTCGCGCAGGTAGGAAAAATTGGGGTCGGATTCCAAATTCGCGGAGCCGTTGCTCAAGGCCTGCTGGCCGGCGGCGCGTCGCGCCGCAGCGAAATTGGAATCTGACCCCAATTTTTCGGTCAGCGCGATGCCTTCGGCGGACGCTATCGCGCGCACCACTGCGTCGCGATAATCCGGCGCCAGCAGGAACCCCTGCTCGTCGGTTCCGAGGTCCTCGCCGTTCACGACGTATGCCATGCGCTTGGTCTCCTTTCGCTGGGGTGGCTCAGGCGGGCGTGCCGACAGCGGCGGCCGACCGGTGCGGAACGAACAGGCCGCAGCCGAGCCGGCGGTGGCGTCCCAGCCCCTGCTGCAGCAGGCGAAGCGACTGCACCGGGTCCAGCCCCGTCAGCATCAGGCTGCAGCCGAGCAGGCGGCCCGCTTCCGCCGCTTGCCAGCGGCCGCATACCGGCTGGGCACGCACGCCCATCGCGTCCAGCTCGCCCTGAATGCGTTCCAGGAACGCCGCTTCGTCGGGGCTGTCCGCCGCCACCAGGCCGGCATAGAGCGTGCCGTGCGGCAGCAGCTCGCGCGGCTGCGCGCGCCCGGCGCGCACGCGATCGGCGCCCAGTTCGAGCCGGGCGCCGGCGAGCGCGCACGTGTCGTCGGCGCGGCTGCGCGGCACGCGCAGCATCAATCGGGTGCGCCGCGAAATGAGTTCCGCGCCGCTGCCGCTGCGCACGAGATTGAGGCGGTGCACGCCGGCGCGGGGTTCGCTCTCCAGCCAGGGCAGCGCGCGTTGCAGCGCTTCAGCCAGGGCGTAGCGGTGCTCGTACGGCAGGGTCTCGCCTTCCAGCGCGAACGCTACGTCGATCATCTCGGCCTGCGCGTCCACGCCTTCATTCCCTCACTTGCGAGCACGCCCATCGCAACATCGCCTCGCCCCACTGCTCGGCGGTGATCGGGTCGATGTCGAACACGGTGAAGCGGCTGCCCTCGCGGATGCGCGTGCGCAGCAGGCTCATGCCGCCGGCTTCGCTGTCGATCTGCTGCAGTTCGATCTCCTGCCCGCCCAGGGGCACGCGCAATTTGGCGAGGGATGGTGGGCGCGTCATGGGGTGTGTCCGCAGTCCCGCGATTGAGCGCGATGCGGCACCCGCCCGTCCATCCCCGCTGCGGGTGAGCGCGGGATACCCCTTTCGGGTAGGGGCCGACTGCCCCTTCCGGACGGCCCGACTAATCAACGAGGGTGATGGCGCGCAAGGCCTTGCGCATGGAGGATTCCATTCCCAGAGCCCGCGGCAGGGCGACCCATCCACACCGCGCCAGGAGACAAGCACATGGCCAAAAAGATGCATGAAACGCCGATGCTCGACCAGCTCGAGGGCGGGCCATGGCCGAGTTTCGTCACGGGGCTCAAGCGCCTGGCGAAGGACAAGGATTACATGGTCGACGTACTGGGCACGCTCGAGACGTCGTACCGCACCAAGAAGGGCTACTGGAAGGGCGGCACGGTCGGCGTCTTCGGCTATGGCGGCGGCGTGATTCCGCGCTTCACCGAGCTCAAGGACGAGAACGAGAAGCCGGTGTTCCCCGACGCGGCGGAGTTCCACACGCTGCGGGTGCAGCCGCCCCCCGGGATGCACTACACGACGACGGTGCTGCGCCAGATGTGCGACATCTGGGAGCGGCACGGCTCCGGCCTGATCGCCTTCCACGGACAGTCGGGCGACATCATGTTCCAGGGCGCGAAGACCGACAAGGTCCAGGCCGCCTTCGACGAGCTCAACGAGCTGGGCTTCGACCTCGGCGGCGCCGGCCCCGCCGTGCGCACGTCGATGAGCTGCGTGGGCGCGGCGCGCTGCGAGCAGAGCTGCTACGACGAGGCGCGGGCGCATCGCACGGTGATCAACACCTTCACCGACGACATCCACCGCCCGGCGCTGCCCTACAAGTTCACGTTCACGTTCTCGGGCTGCCCGAACGACTGCATGAACTCGATCCAGCGCTCCG
>JAGRPN010000108.1 GCA_019449555.1 Ramlibacter sp. | reverse complement strand
CGCGACCTGGTCGAGGGCTTCGTCGACCACGTTGCGCTCCGCCACGACCTTGATATGGCCCTGCCCCCGCAGCCGGTCCAGCGTGCGGCGCGACATCGAATGAGCCGAGCCCGCCAGCGACGTGAACATGAAGAGGGTGGAATGGGGGCTCGACCAGGTGAGCTGCGCCCGCACCCACTCGCCCTTGAACATGAGTTCGACCCAGGCGCCGGTGCGCATCTCGCCCGCGCGGGCCGCCGGGGCCGGCTGCTCGACCATGGCGTCCGCGCTTGCAGGGCTGTCCGCCGCCACCGCGTCCTCGGGCAGGTACCCGGATTCGGCCGCCTCGCGGCTGTCCAGCCACATCGCCGCCGCTTCCTGCACGCTGTCGCTGAACTCCGATTCCTGCGCTTCGGCGGCGTCCGCGGCCGCCTTGCTCACGGCGTCACGGCCCTCGTGGACAGCCGCCCGGTGGATCGTGATGAGATTGTTGAAAAAGCGGGCCGTGAGCTCCGGCGGGTACTCGATGCGGTCCAGCCCTTCGCGCAATTTGTTCAGGAGCGGCGGGATCATCTGGACCAGCCGCTTGGCGCGGCCGCGCGTCGCCGTGCTCTTCTGCACGCTCCAGATCATGTCGTCGACCAGGGCGCGGTAACCGTAAGGGTCGTCCGAACCATCGGCGCAACTGAGCTGAGCCTCCGCCACCACCTGGGCCCAGGATCCCTTGAGGAAATCGGTGACGAAGTCCGCGACCTCCAGGCCGTCGAGCGCGTGCGCGAATTCGATGGCCAGTTTCTGCGCGAGCAGGTTGCGCTGCTCGGCGTGCAGCAAGGCACGGGCGGCCTCCTCGCGCCGCTGCAACAAGGTCTGGTCATGGTCGACCCAGCTTTCCTGCAGGTGATCCATCAGCTCGCCGAAGGTGTCCGCATCGACCACCTTGCTGTCGAGCCAGCGCACGGCATCCTCCACGGTGCGCATGAAGCGCCGCCAACCCGGGTCCTGCTCGGCGGCGAACGCAAGGCTGCGCTGCGTAATCCGGTCGAGGAACTGCCGCGCAGGATGGTTGCGGTCGCTGAAAAATCGCGAGTCCTGCTGGGCCAATTTGTGGACTGCCGGCTCGATGGCCTTGAGCTGGCGCTTGAACTCGGGCAGCAGCCGCGAGTCTTGCGCGAGGTTGTCGAACATCAGGCGCAGCACCTCCTCGCCGAGCTGGTGGCCCAGCCGCGGGGCGGCGCTGTCCTGAGAGCCCGCTGGCGCGTCAGCCAGCATGTCGGCGGGCGGCGGGGGCGGCGGCGCTTTGGGCCGCTGCTCGAGCTTTTGCACCAGCGCGTCCACCTGTTTCATCTCCTGCAGCAGCGCCATGGATGCGGGGACGGTCAGCATGAAGTCCTTGGGCGGCGCCTGCTGATCGAAGTCGCCGGCCAGCAGCTTGCGCAGACGGTCCAGCGTGAGCAGCGTCTTGGACACCGAGTCCACCACCGGCGCACCCATCGCACCGCGCCCTTTCTGCAGGCGGCCCCCGATCGGCACCGCCGGCTCGACACCGCAGGACCGCAGCAGCTCCGACAACTCGCGGTAGAGCTTGCGGAGATTCGCACCCAGCAGGCCGGCGGCGGGCGCGATGAGCGCCTCACGTACGGTCGCGTCGGGCACATAGAGTGCGAGGCAGGCCTGCAACGCGCGCACGAAACTCTCGGGCCGCACGGGGTTCAGGCCCGGCTGCACCGTCCGCCAGCCCAACAGCGTGCTCATCAGCGCGTCCAGCGTCGGCAGCACGTCGTCGACCGCGATCGACACTTCCTGCTGCGCCCGCGCGAGCTCGATGCTCTGGTCGAGCTGTTCGTCCTCGAACAGGCGCAGGTCCTCGTAGCGCAGCAGCTCGGTCGCGACCTGCTCCTTGCCGCCGCCTTCGAACACGACGCGCGCGAGTTCACTGCGGTACGACGCACAGACCGCTTTGGCGTTGCCTTTCAAGCCGTGGACCGCCAGTTTCACGCCGGGTTGCTGGAACGCCTGCACGCGGCGCGCGCTGGACGGCGTCGCTGCCGCCGCGCTCAGCCCGTCGAGCACATCCGTCATCAGCAGCTCGGCCTGTTGCAGCATGGCTTCCAGGCAGTCGTTGAGCGACGGCTGGAATGAGGTGGGATCGTCAGAGACCCCAAGGCGAATCTTCAGCAGTTGGGCCATGATCTCTTATAAGGCGAAGCGATTATCTGCCGCTGAACTCGACAGGCGCCAGTCTTTTCGCCTGACGGCGGGGCAATACGCATGAGCGGTAGCACGGTGTTTTGCTGGAGGCGCCGTCGCGAAGGCAAGCATGTAAGAACGGGTAACGGTGCGGCAAATTGGAGACAACCTGCCGATGCGGCGGCGGTCCACAGCCGAGTTGCGCGGGGCCGCCGCGCCGTGCCCCGGGCAGGCTTCGGCCATCCATGAGACAATAGCGGCTGTTGCGGACTCCAGTTGCCCGCAACCTCAGCATCATGCTGGGGACGAAGCGGATCTCCCAAGCAGGCCCGCCGGCTCCCATCCTTGAACCTCATCCGCCTTTGACTGGCTCGGTGCCTTGCACCGTACAGGCTGATTCCCAAGCGCCACGGATGGCGCCCCATTGAATGACTTTTGACGAACTGAACCTGGCACCCGCCATTCTCAAAGCCGTGCGCGAGCAGGGCTACGAAACCCCCACCCCGATCCAGGCCCAGGCGATTCCCGCCGTGCTGG
>JAGRPN010000107.1 GCA_019449555.1 Ramlibacter sp. | reverse complement strand
GTCAGCAGTTCACGCTCGCTCAAACACTTCAGGCGCGGCACAATCATCCTTTTCTATGAGTCTGGCAAGCATCGCGGTAGAGCCGCACTGGTCGCGATCGCGCGAGTACAAACTGCTTTCCTGCGTGAAGCCCACATGCTGTCCGCCTCTGACTTTGAACGATCGGTACTGACGGCAGATAACGTTGGTGCTGTAGGTACTGACAAGCTCAAGACAGTTACGATTTTTGAATCGGTGTTCCCGTTGCTGAACGTGGTACCTATGGAGACATTGGTGCGACTAGGCTGCGGAAGGCCAAACGACCTAATCACTACTCATCCGATTACCAACCAACAATTCCAGGAGATTTTGAGGATGGCATTCCAATGAGTGCACCGGGCCATGTATTGATATCAGTGGAAGAGCGACATGCTGAAAACATTCTGTCGGGTGCTAAACAAGTCGAGCTCAGGCGTCGATCGATGAAAATCGCGCCCGGCGCGTCTGTGTGGCTTTACGCCAAGGTGCCCGTCGGATCTATCGTAGGCTTTGCAACAGTGCGTCAAATTCATCGACTTTCCCCCACGGCGATTTGGGACCAGTTCGGCGCCTTGACGGGACTGAGCCGGCGTGAGTTGTACAAGTACTTCGAAGGGGTGAAGCAGGGATTTGTTCTGGAATTGACCGGGGCCCAACGGATGCGTTCGTCAATACCGTTAGAGATTCTTCGGGGATTGTCAGAAAAATTTCAGCCCCCCCAGTTTTTTGTGAACATCCCGTGCGGGCACCCAATTTATGAAGCGGTTACCGCATCTTAGAACAGGTATGCAACTGTGCTGATTCCCACAGGACGAAGCTCCCATTTGCCGCTTGCTCACTAGAACACGATCGCTTGCCTCGGCTCCGTGCAAGGCGGGGCTAGAACGGTCTCTTGGGCGCCAGCAGCGGGGCAGCTACTTCTTGCTCGACCGGAAATAGCTATCAGCAATCGATCTGAATATCTCCAAGTCCACGCTCGATGCCTCGTGAGCGGGCAAGATGCTCGACACAAATGCTTCGGGTGCTTCTGCTTCCCTCTGCTTTCGGTCAGCACTCAGTCTAACAATAGGGGCCAACACGGGCAGCTCAAGTTGGTTACGACTCTTAGGGTTCTTTGCCACTGGGTTTCTCCTCTGCAACAAGGCCTGGGAAGTTCAGGTGTTTCGTAGCGATTTCCGCGACCACCACCTGTTCTAATCTTGGTATCGCCTTCAGGCTCACATGGGTTGAGGGAACGGCTTCCAAACGGGCAGACAATCGTAACACCCCATCCGCCTTTCGTGAACCTGCATCAAAAAGATCAATGAACCGCCGTGGCGCGATACCGTCGAACTGGAGAAGCCGAACCTTGCCTTTACCTTCAACTGATTCGGTTAACGAATCTTGATGAAGGCGCGTGGCTAAACTCTTCCTGTAGGGCTCGATGTAATACACCTCGCTGATCCCCGCGGCAACAATGTGTCGAGCACAAGAATGGCACGGATACGTCGTTACGTATAGCCGTCCACCAACGATTCGATCACCTGCGACGCGGGCAGCGCCCAAAATAGCGTGCATCTCAGCATGAACCGCGCGCGAGAACTCGATCAGGTCCTTGACCCGCGAGTCCGCCAAGATTGCTTGGATAGCGGCAGCAGCGTTCTGCGGCGCGAGCAGATTGGCGTGGACAAGGCTGTCCGCAATTTTCCCGGCAATTGATTCCTTCTCGACATCGTTGTGGCATCTTGCGCCTGTGAGAGCGAAGCAGCGCTCATCAGGCTCGTCTTCGGACGAGGCTGCGAATGTGACGGCTGGTCGAATAGATGGTTTGCCATACAGTCCGCCTCCGTTGCGCGGCACATCGTTCCAGCCAATCGCAAGCACCTCGCCTGAATTTGAGGTGACTGAGGCGCCAACTTGCCGAGAAATGCACGCGGAGTTCCGAGAGGCAGATGCGGCAGCGTACATCGCAGTCTCCTCTCGTGTTGGCGTTATCACGGCGGTGCGAAGAAGAAGGCCGAAGAATCGTCTTAGCTTTTCTACCAATTGGGCGACGGCTTTCGGCTCTGATGGGCCAACTGTCGAATGGTCCACGCGCAAGAACATATCGCACTTGGGGAACGTGTCTCTAACCGACTGCCCATGATCAAATTCCTCGCCAGAATCAGTGTCTATCAACAGATTGACCTCTTCCGGCCTCAAAGAGCCAGGCCGCTCCAAATTGCGCTTGCGGACCTCAAGGGGGGAGAAGACCCCCACGGCAAACAGAGCGTCGCCATATATGAGGCGCAGAAGTCTCAGTTCCGAGTCGTTCTTGATCGAATCAATTACGTGGCAAATCCGATGCGCGCTGATGCGCGATGAAGCGGACTTGGCCAGTTCATTCGCTTCGTCTTCGAAATCACCGTGCTTCTTCCGTCGATCGCCGCCAATCTTCGCGATCGCCAGCTTGGCCAGGACGTCATTGCCGAACTGCTTCCGCAGCGCGTCACCCGCTTCGATAAGCGACTTTATTTCTGCGAACTTTGAGGAAGAATCTATTGCCGTCTTTGTTGCGTTGAGCCGAATCAGATTACTCAATCGAATTTTCTCGGTGGCGTAGCCGTATTCGGCTAGAGCATTTGATATTTGGTCAGCAGCCTCATGCAATGGAGAACCGATTGGACCGCAAAGGGCAATTACAAGTTCAGGCGTGAGGCTACTGGTCGCCTCACCTGTGGAATCCACAGCGGCGCCGATCGCCTTGCTTAGGCTCAGCGGCTCATTCGCCGCTGCAGGATTTGCGCTCATCCAGTCCCTCCTTCGGATTTGCTTGTAATGTTCTCACCTGATATGTGCGCCGCGTAATGGTGCGGCGGATGTTAACGCCAAGTAGCAGGCTAGTCATCCGTATATCTTCGGATAGAGCCGGAGTTCGCGTGCTCAGCGATGGGCTGGTACGTTTGAGGATGCCTCTAGGCACGTTCGTTGACGGGTGGTTGGCGTCAAGAATGTCGAAATCCCCCTGCCCCATTCGTCGTAGGCTAAGGAGCACTCCCGCTCCCCAACCCAGCCGAAAGGAGACCGACATGCGATTCATGGTGCTAGTCAAAGCCACCCGCGATAGCGAAGCGGGCGTGCTGCCCAGCGAGCAGCTGTTCGCCGAGATGGGCAAGTTCAACGAAGAGCTCGTCAAGGCGGGCGTCATGCAGGCCGGCGAGGGCCTGCAGCCGAGTTCGAAGGGCGCGCGCGTGCGCTTCTCGGGCAAGGACCGCAAAGTGATCGACGGCCCGTTCGCCGAGACCAAGGAGCTGGTCGCCGGCTTCTGGCTCTGGAAATGCGCTTCGCTGCAGGAGGCGATCGACTGGGTCAAGCGCTGCCCCAACCCGATGCCGGGCGACTCGGAAATCGAGATCCGGCAGATCTATGAGGCCGAGGACTTCGGCGAGGCCCTCACGCCCGAGCTGCGCGAGCAGGAAGAGCGGCTGCGCACGCAGATGGCTCAGCCCAAGCCGCGGTAATCGCCTGGGTGGCCGGGCAGCCCACCTCAGCGCCGCGAGCGCAGTTGCTCGAATGACATCAGCTGTCCGGCCAAAGCGCTTGCCATCACCGTTGGCGGGCTGGCCAGCCAGACCTGTCCCGGTCCGGAGCGGCCCGGGAAATTGCGATTGATGGCGCTGACCGTTACTTGCGCGGCCTCGCTCGATGCACCGGGGCCGCAGTTGGCGCAGGCGCCGCAGGAGGGCTGGAGCATCCGGGCGCCCGCGGCTTCGAACACCTTGTCGTAACCCCGCGCGATGCAGTAGTCGCGCACGGCCGTCGTGCCGTATTGCAGAAACAACTGCACGGCGGGCGGCACCTTCAGGCCGTGCGCCAGCCCCCAGGCCAGCACCTCGTGGTAATGGTCGAAGTCCTCGCGCTTGCCGGCGGTGCAGGAGCCGCCATAGGCAATGTCCACTTTCACCGCTCGGTCGAGACGGTTCAGCGCAATGCCGTTGCCCGGATCGCCCGGCGCGGCGACGCAGGGCGAGAGTGTTGTGCAGTCGAGGCGGATGACGTTGGCGTAAACGGCATCGGGGTCGCTGCACATCCACGGCTCGAGCTCGCAGTGCACGCCCCGCCTTTCCTTCAGGAAGCGCACGGTTTCGCGATCGGGCGCGACGATGCCCGTGAAGCCGCCCAGCTCCGCGGTCATGTTGGTGAGCGTGGCGCGCTCGTCGGTGGACAGGCCAGCGATCGCCGTTCCCGCGAACTCGAACACCTTTCCCACACCTTCGCCCGCGCGGATTTCCGGCAGCGCCAACAAGTGCAGCGCGATGTCCTTGGCCGTCACGCCCGGCGGGATGGCGCCGTCCAGTTGCACCCGCAGCGTGCGCGGCACCGTCATGCGCACCGCACCCGTCACGAACGCGTTGGCCATGTCGGTCGTGCCCACGCCGAATGCGACGCAGCCCAGTGCGCCGCTGTGCGGCGTGTGCGAGTCCGTGCCCACCACCACCTGGCCGGGCAGGGCGTAGTGCTCGGCCATCATGGCGTGCGAGATGCCGGCCACGTTGCTGCCGTCATCGAGTGCGGCTTCGCTGTCGGTCAGCGTGCGGTGCATGCGCAGCCCGTACTGCTGCGCGAAATCGCGCTGCGCCTGGACCATGGCCCGCATGTTCGCAACCAGCCCGGCGCGAAGGTGCGCGGGGCTCTGCTCCACATACGACGTGTGGTCCTCGAAAACCAGGATGCCGCCGGGCCGCTGCAGCTGCACAGGATTGCCCAGAGTGCTGTGCAATATGTGCGCCGCCATGCCGGTGTAGTACTCGTGGATGAAGCGCCAGTCGGTACGCACGAAAGCGCCTTCGCCGGGTGCGGCGTCGGCCGCGGTGACCGGTGTCGCCAGCGTGTGGCGGGCGATGATCTTCTCGAACAGTGTCATGGGCCGCAGTGCCGGCGCGGGCGGCAGCGGCGCCGTGCCGCGCAAATGTGTCTGCCCGAAAAGCAATAGCCCACCGGCGCGCAAGATGCCGGCGGCCAGGGCGTCGCGGCCCGCCAGCAATTCCTCGATCGATATCTTTTCGCCGCGCTCGATGCGCTCCACCAAGCCCAAGTCGGTGGAGGTGAACAGGCCGATGTTGTCCGCGTTCTGGCGATAGATGCGCTCGAAGCTTTCGGCGATGACCAGTTGGATCCCCGCCAGCTTTTCCGCGGCGGGGCTGTGCTCGCGCGACGAGCCCTTGCCGTAGCGCCGCCCCGCCACCGTGGCGCGAAAGCCGCCCGCCTGCACCGCGCCCGCGGCAATGGGCGATTCACTGCCGGCCTTGAAGCCGGTGTACGCGAAGCGCGCGAGCCGCTGGTCGTAGTACGACATGATGGCCACGGGCGTGATCTCGTCGGTGGAAACATCGTCGCGCAGTGCTCCGGCCTGGCTGCGAGCGAGCCGCGTGCCGGCCATCTGCTCGCGCATCGCGGCGGCGTCGGCGCTCAGGAACAGCATGCGCGGGCTGTCGCCCAGCGGCAGGTACTTGGTCGAGCTGGTCATTGGTGTTGCGCGGCCAGATGGCCGACCAGCAGCTGGGCCGACGGCGACAGGCTCTTCGCGTCGCGAAAGCAGATGATGAACTGCCGCTGCGCCCAGGGCTCGGCCAGCGGGATGATCTTCAGGCCATAGGCCCCGGCGTAAACCTCCGCCACTTCGCGCGGCACCAGACTGATGGCCAGGCCCGCGCGCACCACGCGCAATGCCGCCTCGAAGTTGGTGACGATGACGCGATGGATCACGGTGCGCCCGAGCCGCGCCGCGGCGCGCTGCAGCATCACCTGCACCGCGCTGTTCACCGGCAGGCTGACATGCTCGTAATCGAGCGTCTGCTCGAAGCGCAGGCTCTTGCGGCTCGCGAGCGGGTGCTTGCCCGGCACCACCATGCAGAGGTGGTCGCTTCGGTAGCGGCGCGAGTGCAATCCGCCCAGCTCCACGGCGTCCCAGCACACGCCGACCGAGGCCGTGCCGTCACGCACGCCGCGCGCGATCTCGGGGCTGACCCGCTCTTCCATGTCCACCTGGATGTTGGCGTGCGCCGGCAGCTGCAGGAACGCCGCCACGTCGTCGGCCAGCGATTCGGCCATGGCCGAGACCGAGGCCAGGATGCGCACCTGCCCACGCAGGCCGTGGGCATAGCCGCCCATGTCGCGTTCGATCCGCGCCGCGCCATCGAGCATGGCGCGGGCGTGTTCGAGCAGGGTCTGCCCCGCAGCCGTGGGTTGGACGCCATGGCGCTTGCGCACCAGCAGTGCCGTGCCCAAGGTGTCTTCGAGCTGGGCCAGCCGCTTGCTGATGGCCGAGCCGACGATGTTGGCCTTTTCACCGGCGCGCGCGATGTTCCCCGTCTCGCAGACGCTCACGAACAGGCGCAGGGTTGTGAGGTCGAGGTCGCGCAAAGTGCTGCCTTTTCAGGTATTCCGTATTGGAACGTCATGGTTCCAATATTTCTAAGAAATTTCGATCGGGAAATTCTAAACTCCGGGGGATGGCAACACAAACTGAAGCTGCAAGCCGCCTGCCGCGCAAGGTGGTTATCCGCGAAATGGGCTTGCGCGACGGCCTGCAAAGCATCGCTGGCGTGATGCCGACGCCGCACAAGATCGAATGGATCCGCGCTGCGTACGACGCTGGACAGCGCGAGATCGAGGTGGGCTCGTTCGTGCCGCCGCGATTGATGCCGCAACTCGCGGACACGGCCGAAGTGCTGGCGTTCGCCAGGACGCTGCCCGGCCTGCAGCCGTCGGTGCTGGTACCCAACCTCAAGGGCGCCGAGCGCGCGATCGATGGCGAGGCTCATCTCATGCTGGTGCCGCTGTCGGCGAGCCACGCGCACAGCCTGGCCAACCTGCGCAAGACACCCGACGAGGTGCTGGCCGACATCGCGCGTATCCGCATCGCGCGCGACGCGGCGGGGTCATCGACGCTGATCGAGGTGGGCATCAGCACGGCTTTCGGCTGCACGCTGCAAGGACGCGTCGAGCCGGCCGAAGTGCTGCGCCTCGTCAAGGCGGTGCTGGACGCAGGAGTGGATCGCGTGAGCCTGGCCGACACCGTCGGCTACGCCGACCCGGCGATGGTGCGCGAGCTGTTCGAGCTGACGCTGCCGGTGGCCGGCGACAAGCTCGATTGCGGCCACTTCCATGACACTCGGGGCCTGGGCCTTGCCAATGTCTATGCCGCGCTGGAGCTGGGCATCGGCCGCTTCGATGCCTGCCTGGGCGGCATCGGCGGCTGCCCGCACGCGCCCGGCGCCAGCGGCAACGTGGCCACCGAAGACCTCGCCTACATGCTGGCGAGCATGGGCATCGAGACCGGGCAGGATTTCGATGCGCTCATCGCGCTGCGCGAAAAGCTGGCCGGCTGGCTCGCCGGTGAAACCCTGCACGGAACGCTCTGGCGCGCCGGCCTGCCCAAGACGATGCGGGCGGTTGCATGAACGCCCCCGGCTCCGCCACGCCCCAGCCCCTCGCCGGCTTGCGCGTGATCGAATTCACCCACATGGTCATGGGCCCGACCTGCGGCATGGTGCTGGCCGACATGGGCGCCGAGGTCATCAAGATCGAACCGATCGAGGGTGATCGCACGCGCCGCCTGCTCGGTGCCGGCGCGGGTTTCTTTCCGATGTTCAACCGCAACAAGAAAAGCATCGGCATCGACCTGCGTAGCGCGAAGGGCGCCGAAGTCGCGCGCAAGCTGTGCGCCACCGCCGACGTGGTGGCGGAGAACTTCAAGCCCGGCACCATGGCCCAGTACGGGCTCGACTACGAGTCGCTTGCCAGGACCAACCCGCGCCTCATCTACGTCAGCCACAAGGGTTTCCTGCCCGGTCCCTACGAGCACCGCACGGCGCTCGATGAAGTCGTGCAGATGATGGGCGGCCTGGCCTACATGACGGGCCGCCCGGGCGACCCGCTGCGCGCCGGCACGAGCGTGAACGACATCATGGGCGGGCTGTTCGGCGCCATCGGTGCGCTGGGCGCGCTGATCCAGCGCGGCATCACGGGCCAGGGCATGGAAGTGCAGTCGGCCCTGTACGAGAACAACGTGTTCCTCATGGGCCAGCACATGCTGCAGTTCGCCATGACGGGCAAGCACCCGGCCCCCATGCCGGCGCGCGACAACCCCTGGGCGGTGTACGACGTTTTCACGGTGAAGGACGGCGAGCAGATCTTCCTGGCCGCGGTGAGCGATTCGCAGTGGCTCACGTTCTGCGACGCATTGGGCTTCCCGGACCTGAAGGCCGAGCCGTCGCTGGCCACCAACAACCTGCGCGTGACGCAGCGCCCGCGCCTGCTCAAGACCATTGGCGAGCGCATCGCACACCGCACGGCCGCCGAATTGACGTCGGCGATGGAGCAGGCGGGCTTGCCCTTTGCCCCGATCAGGAGACCCGAAGATCTCTATGACGACGAGCACCTGCTGGCAACCGGCGGCCTGGCCGACGTGCGGTTGCCCGACGGCCCCAAGGCCGGCGAGACAGTGAAGACCACGCTGTTCCCCATCACGCTGGCCGGGCACCGCCTGGGCGTGCGGCTCGATCCGCCGCGGCTCGGGCAACACAGCCGCGAATTGCTGGACGCCGCCGGTTATTCCGGCAGCGAGATCGACGAACTGCTGGCGCAGGCCGTGGTGGCCTGAGCGCACAGTGAAATTCAACCAGGAGACAAAAACATGACCGCACACTTTTCCTTCACGCGGCGCGACGCCATCGCGGCGCTGGGCGCCCTCGGCCTTGCCGGTGCATCGCGCGTGTTCGCGCAGTCCGGCACCGTCAAGTTCATCCTGCCCAATGCCACGGGCTCCGGCGTGGACGCGATCACGCGGGCCGCGCAGCCTGCGCTCGCGAAGGCGCTCAACGCCTCGGTGGTGGTCGATAACCAGCCCGGCGCCGGCGGGATCGTCGGCCTGCAAGCGCTCGCGCGCTCGGCGCCCGACGGCAACACGCTCTCGGTCGTGTCGAACAACGTCGTGATCTTTCCCAGCGTGCTCAAGTCGCTGCCCTTCGACATGCCGGGCGACTTCACTCCCATCGCGGTGGTCGGCGCCACGCCGATGGTGCTGGTGGTCAATCCGGCCAAGGTCGCCGCGACCAACAGCAAGGAGTTCATCGCACTGCTCAAGAGCAAGCCGGGCCAGCTCAATTTCGCCTCCGGCGGCAACGGCACCATCCTGCACCTCGCGACGGAACTGTTCCTGGAGGAAGCGGGCGTGACCGCCAAGCACATTCCCTACAAGGGCGTCGGCCCGATGGTGACCGACCTGATCGGGGGCCAGGTCGAGTTCGGCACGGCTGCGCTTCCCAGCGTGCAGGCGCACATCAAGAGCGGTGCGCTGCGCGCGATCGGCATGCTCACGGCGCAGCGCACGCCGGCGGCGCCGGACATCCCCACTTTCGCCGAGCAGGGCCTTCCCAAGTTCGTGGTGGACGCCTGGTTCGCGGTGATCGGCCCGAAGGGCATGAGTGCCGCCGCCGTGAAAAAGGCCCACGATGCGGTGGTCGCCGCTTTCGCAGACCCGGCCGTCAAGGACACGATGGCCAAGCAGGGCAACACCATCAACATCAGCACACCCGAGCAGGCCCAGGCGGCGTTCCGTAGTGAACTGGTGAAATATGCCGCCTTGGTCAAGAAGGCGGGCATCGAGCCGCAGTAGGCCCGCGCAAGTCTTGTCCTACGCCCGGGCAGGCGCCCCACGCATTGGCTTCGTCGCGGGGATGCGTACGCTTTGCCTTTTCATCAAGGAGAACACCTCATGCAGTTCAGTGAAGTGAAGCAGCGGATCGACCGGGTCGAGCAATGCGCGGACGAAGCGGAGCGGGCAGTCCAGTCAGGGGCGGTGCCGAACGAGCTGCGCCAGTCGGTCGACGCGATGCATCAGCAGGCACGTCAGGCGCAGCAGGCTTGCAGTTCGCAGCAGCAGCAAGGCGACCAGAGCCGGCTGCGCGAGGTCGTCATGCAACTCGAGCAGGCGGGCGATCGCGCCATGCAGGCGTGCCGCAAAGCGGGCAACGTGGACCAGCGCGTGCAGCAAGCGGTGCAGCGCGCGCACGAGGAAGCTTCCCAACTCAAGAAGCAGATCCAGATGGGTTGAACGCGCCAGTCGGCGCCGATGCAGGACGCGCGCAAACTGATCCGCTGCGCATTCCGCACGGCGCCCACCCGGCACGCACCTGCGAGGCCGCTCAGGCCTCGCCCTCCGGCTTCAATGCGGCGCCACGGTGCCGCGCCAGTCGCCCGTTTCCACGCCACTGCGCTCGACCAGGTCCTTGAATCGCTTCAGGTTGCCCTTGGCCGTGAGCTTGAGGGCGCCGGGCGTCTGCGGGTCGTAGTCCATCTGCAGCATCACTCGCGTGCGGTTCTCGCCGATCTTGTCGAAGGTGACGACGCCCGCGTTCCGCGCGCCGCTGGTGCTGCGCCAGGCGATGCGCTGGTCTGGAATCTGCTCGGTGATCTCTGAGTCCCACTCCTTGGGTTTGCCCGCCACGGTGGCGCGCCAGTGCAGGTGCGTGTCGTCCAATTGCCGCACTTGCTCGACGCTTTCCATGAAGCGCGGGAATTCCTCGAACTGCGTCCACTGGTTGTAAGCCGTCCTCACCGGGACTTCGAGCTCGATCGATTCGCTCACCGACGATGTGGAGCTGGACTCGCGAGCCCTTTGCATCAGCTTCGAGATCAGCATCGCGCCCGCCGCCATTGCCGCCGCCATGGCGATGGTCTTGCCGACGGGCACTTGCACGTCGAGCGTCCGGTGGACGGAGACCGAGGGCGTATCGCCGGTGCTGAGCCTGACCCGGTTCGACAGCAGCAGCCCGCCGATTGCCACGGCGGCGAGCGTGCCGAGACCGGCAGTCGTTTTCGTCTTCATTTCCATTTGAATTTCCTGTTCAGTGATTTGAGCCGTGACTTCATAGTGACGGCGGCCCAGCCGGCCGATGGCAACAGGGTGCAATTCGGGTGAGCAAGAGCGTCCCAACGCAAAGCAGCCAACGCTGCTGCTGTCCAGGGCCCACTCTGCAATTGCCCGCTCGGCATGATTGACCGGCATCATGGAAATGCCGACCGTGCTCGTCGCGATCGGCGGGCGGATGTACCCTCCAATGATCGTCTAAGGGCTCGATGGACCGATGAAAACCGATACCCTCACACTCGACCTGCTCTACAAGATGGACGCCTACTGGCGCGCCGCAAACTATCTGTCCGTCGGTCAGATCTTTCTCTACGACAACCCGCTGCTCAAGCGCCCGCTGGTGCCCACGGACATCAAGCACATGCTGCTGGGCCACTGGGGCACGACCCCCGGGCAAAACTTCATCTACGTGCACTTGAATCGGGTCATCAAGAAATACGACCTCGACATGATTTACGTCTCCGGCCCCGGGCACGGCGGTCCGGCCGTCGTGGGCAACACCTACCTCGAGGGCACCTACAGCGAGATCTATCCCGACATCAGCCGGGATGAGGCTGGCCTGCGAAAACTCTTCATGCAGTTTTCGTTCCCCGGAGGAATTCCCAGCCATGCTTCGCCGGAGTGTCCGGGTTCGATTCACGAAGGCGGCGAGCTGGGCTACTCGCTCAGCCATTCATTTGGGGCGGTGTTCGACAATCCTGATCTCGTCGTCGCGTGCGTCGTCGGCGACGGCGAGGCGGAGACGGGCCCGCTGGCGACGGCTTGGCATTCCAACAAGTTTCTCGACCCCGTCACGGACGGCGCCGTGCTGCCGATCCTGCACCTCAACGGCTACAAGATTTCCAATCCGACCCTTCTTGCCCGCATCACCCGTGAGGAATTGGAACAGTTGCTGCGCGGCTGCGGATGGGCGCCGTATTTCGTGGAAGGTCATGAGCCCGGGCTGATGCATGAGGCCATGGCCGCGACCCTCGACAAGGTCGTGGAGCAGATCAAGAAAATCCAGCAGGACGCGCGCGTGCATGGCCGCGTCGTGCGACCGCGCTGGCCGATGATCGTCCTGGATTCACCCAAGGGCTGGACGGGGCCGAACAGGGTCGACGGCCTGCAGGTGGAGGGCACCTTCCGTTCGCACCAGGTGCCGCTCCAGCCAGGCAAGCAGCCCGAGCACCTGAAGCTCCTGGAGAACTGGCTGCGAAGCTACCGACCCAAGGAGCTGTTCGATGATCAGGGCCGCCTGAAGCCGGAATTGGCCGAACTTGCACCCAGGGGAAATCGACGCATGGGCGCCAATCCCCATGCGAATGGCGGGATGCTGCTGCGCGACTTGCGGATCCCGGAGTTCCGCGAATATGCGGCCGACGTGCCCGCACCGGGGGCGCCCGGCATCGGCGACACGCATGTGCTCGGGCCCTTCCTGCGCGATGTGGCGAAGCTCAACGCCGAGAGCCGGAATTTTCGGGTCTTTGGCCCGGACGAGACGCTCTCCAACGGCCTGGGAGCCCTGTTCGAGGCGACCCATCGCCAATGGGACGCCGCAACCGTCCCGAACGACGAATTCCTCGCGCCCACGGGGCGCGTGATGGAAATGCTCAGCGAGCACCAGTGCGAGGGCTGGCTCGAGGGCTATCTGCTCACCGGGCGGCATGGACTCTTCAACTGCTACGAGGCGTTCATCCACATCATC
>JAGRPN010000106.1 GCA_019449555.1 Ramlibacter sp. | reverse complement strand
CCCGCGGCATCTACGCCACCATGCACCGGGGGCGCACCTGGACCCAGCGGCAACTGATCGGCCTGGGCACACCGGCCGAATACAACGCGCGGCTGCGCGAAGTGCTGGCGCAAGGCGCGACCGCGATCTCGCTGATCCCGTGCAACTCGGTGTTCCGCGGCTACGACATGGACGAGTCGCACATCGAACTGCTCGGCACCTGCGGCACCGTGATCAATACGTGGGAGCACATGGACCGCGCGCTCGATGGCGTGGACCTGGGCCGCACGTCGTGCGCGCAGAACGACCCGAGCCCTTTCACCCTGCTCGCCTTCATGCTGGCGGCGGCCCGCCGGCGCGGCACCGACTGGCGGCTGGTCAGCGGCACCTCCAACCAGAGCGACTACCTGAGCCATTACGTCGCCAACCACATGTTCTTCCGCATCGCGCTGCCCGGCGCGCGGCGCATCCTGGCCGACCACATCGATTTCTGCAACCGCTTCGTGCCGCGCTGGAACCCGATGTCGGTGGTGGGGCAGCACATGCAGCAGGCCGGCGCCAATCCGGCCGAAGCGGTGGCGTTCACGCTCAGCACCGCGATCCAGAACGCCGAGGACTGCATCGCCCGCGGCATGGATCCGGACGATTTCCTGCCTCGCTTCACCTTCTTCTTCGACATCTCGATCAGCCTGTTCGAGGAGGTCGCGAAGTTCCGCGCCGCCCGCCGCATCTGGACGCGCATCGCGCGCGAGCGCCTCGGCGCGAAGGACCCGCGTTCGTGGCGCTTCAAGTTCCACGGCCAGACCTCGGGGGTCGACCTGACGCGCCAGCAGCCGCTCAACAACATCGCCCGCGTCACCGTGCAGGCGATCGCCGGCATCCTGGGCGGCCTGCAGTCGATGCACACGGACGCCTACGACGAAGCCTTGTCGGTGCCGAGCGGCGACGGCGCGCGCATCGCGATTGCGACGCAGAACATCCTGCGCGAAGAGGCGCACCTCACGGACGTGATCGATCCGCTGGGCGGCAGCTTCTACGTCGAGAAGCTCACCGACGGCATGGAAGCCGAGATCGAGCGCGTGATGCGGATCGTGCAGGACGCCGGCGGCATGTACCGCGCGGTCGAGAGCGGCCTGGTGCAGCGCATGATCGGCGAGTCGGCCCGCAAGTTCCAGCAGCAGATCGACTCGGGCGAGCAAACGGTGGTCGGCGTCAATGCCTACCAGGTCGACGAGGACAGCAGCGCGCGCCCGATCAATCCGCGCCCCGACCGTTCGGCCATGCAGGCGCACCTGGACGCGTTCAAGGCCTTCAAGGCGCAGCGCTCGCAGGCCGCGGTGCAAGGCGCACTCGATGCCCTCGCCCGCGCCGCCGGCGACGAGCGCGACAACGTGTTCGGCCGCGTCGTCGAGGCGGCGGAAGCGGGCTGCACGCACGGCGAAATCTGCGGCACGCTGCGGCGCGAAATGGGCTTCGGCCACGTGCAGGCGATCGTGTGAAGCGCGACCCTCAATTGCAGCCGGGCGGCTGGATGGAAGCGCTGCTCGCGGGCGAACGCAGTGCGGTGGCGCGCACCATCAGCCAGGTCGAGCGCGGCGAACGCGATGCCGCGACGCTCTCGGCGGCGCTGGCGCCGCACCTGGGCCGCGCCCACGTGCTCGGGATCACGGGCGCACCGGGCGCGGGAAAATCCACGCTGGTCCACGCCCTGCTCGGCGAACTGGTGGCGCGCGGGCATCGCATCGGCGTGGTTGCGGTCGATCCGTCCAGCCCGATCAGCGGCGGCGCGGTGCTGGGCGACCGCGTGCGCATGGGCGAGCACGGCGCGCACCCGAACGTGTTCATCCGGTCGGTGGCTTCGCGCGGCCACCTGGGCGGCCTGTCGAGCAGCACGGAGGCGATGGTCGACGTGCTCGACGCGGCCGGCTTCGACATCGTCATCGTCGAGACGGTGGGCGCCGGCCAGTCCGAGGTGGAGATCATGCGGGTGGCGGATACGCGGCTGGTCGCCTGCCCGCCGGGGCTGGGCGACAGCGTCCAGGCGATCAAGGCCGGCATCCTGGAAATCGCCGACGTGCTGGTGGTCACCAAGTCCGACCTGCCGGGCGGCGAAAGCACGGCGCGCGACCTGAAGGACATGCTGCATCTGCGAGCTGCCCCGCCCGCCGGGAGCTGGGCCGTGCCCGTCATCAGTGTGTCGGCCACCCGGGGCTCCGGCGTCGTCGAGGTGATGGGCGCGATCGAATCGCATGCCGCCGCGGCGGGGCGGGGCAGCCGTTTGCGTGCGCGGTCCAAACGCGCCGCCGCGAGCGACACGGTGGCGGCGCGAGTGAAGGCGCTGGCCGAAGCCGACCCGTTCGTGCGCCTGCTGGGCATCTCTTGCACTGATGCGGGCCCGGGCCACGCGACGGTCACGATGACGCTCGCGCCGCAGCACCTGAATTTCAACGGCACCTGCCATGGCGGCGTGGTGTTCGCCCTGGCCGACACCGCGTTCGGGCTCGCATCGAATTCGCATGGCGTGGTGGCGGCGGGCATCGACGCGCACATCACGTACCAGCAGCCCGCGTTCGGCGGCGACACGCTGAGCGCGAGCGCGGTG
>JAGRPN010000105.1 GCA_019449555.1 Ramlibacter sp. | reverse complement strand
GCGGCGTTCCGTCACCTCGGCGTGGCGCCGCCCAAGAGCGCGGGCGAGCTGTTCTCGGAATAGTCCGCCATCGCGGACGCTGCCGGTTGCGCGTTGCACGCGATCAGGCACTGCGCCACGTAATAGGTTGCCAGCACCCAGAACTGCGCCAGCGGCAGCGGGAAGGCGAACCGGTTGATGGCCAGCAGCGAATCGCTCACCATGAAGAAGCCGGCGCCGATAGCCACCGCGACGGACGGCCTGTCGCGCAGCAGCGTGGCACGTCCGACGGCCTGCGCCGCCATGAGGGCGATCACCATCACGTACGCCGCCACCGCCAATCTCAGCACCGGGTTCAGTCCGTTGAACAGGAACGCGTACATCGCCAGCCCCAGGCCGAGTGTCGCAACCAGCACGCGCCGGCTGGGGAACCAGGGCAGTTGCTGCTTGAAGAGCGCGATATAGAACAGGTGCGCGATCAGGAACGACACCAGTCCCGGGATGAAGAAGCCCGGGAACATGAGGAAGCAGTCGCCCGCCAGCGAGAACGCCAGGCCGGCCATCAACAGCCAGCCGAAGCGCCGCGCGCTGGCGGCCGGATGCATGCGTGCGGCCACGCAGGCGATGGCCAGCAGCATGGCGAGCGGCTTGAAGAGGCGATGCAATTCGACGAGCCCTTGGGCGCCGGTCGCGGTGGCGAGCGCCGCCGCTTCGATCAACAGCGCTTCCGCAATGGTGAGCCGGCCCTGCAGCACCGCCCCCACGGCCCACAGCCCGGCCGAAAGCGCGGCCAGCCACACGCCGGCTTGCGCGAGCGGCATCGCATCCGCGTGCCACAGGAACACGGCGGAGGCGGCCAGCAAGAGCGCGAACTCCACCGCGCCGAACCATGCCACCGGCCGGCTCACGGGTGGCTGAAACCGCCGCACCTTGGCCAGCTCGAACGCCGGTTTGGGAAAGCGCGCCGCGACGTCCGCGGGCCGCCAGCCGGGGCGCTTGAACCAGACGCGCCACTTGTCGAGCCAGTTGCGCGCGTGCCAGCAGTCCTGCGCCAGCGACCAGTAGACCTGCGCGTTGGCCCACAGCGGGTCCCAGCTGTCGAGCGGGCTGCGCGTGCCGTACACGCAGGGCTCGCGTTCCTCCTGGAAGCTGCCGAAGATGCGGTCCCACACGATCAGCACGCCGCCGTAGTTGCGATCCACGTAGCCGTCGTTCACCGCGTGATGCACGCGGTGGTTGGACGGCGAGCAGAACCAGCGGTCGAACCAGCCCAGCTTGGACACATGCTCGGTGTGCACCCAGAACTGGTAGAGCAGGTCCACCAGCGCGACCACGCCGAACACCAGGGGCGGCACGCCGGCCACCGCCATCGGCAGGTAGAACACCCAGCCCAGGAGCGCGCCCGAGCTGGTTTGCCGCAGCGCCGTGGAGAGGTTGTAGTCCTGGCTGTGGTGATGCACCACGTGCGCGGCCCAGAAGATCGCGCATTCATGGCCCGCGCGATGCAGCCAGTAGTAGCAGAGGTCGTAGAACAGCAGCGCGGCGAGCCAGCCATACCAGCTGGTCCAGAACGCGCGCGCTTCACCCGCCGGCACGAGCGACACGCTCGTGTACACCGCGCCATAGATGCCCACGCGCAGCAGCCGCGTGAAGATCTTGCTGGTCTCGCTGAGCATGCCCAGGCCGATGCTGGTGATCGCGTCGTTCAGGCGGTACGTGTTGCGCTTGCGTGCCCAGCCCCAGGCGAACTCGAGCGCGATCAGCGCCAGGAAGACCGGCGTGGCGAGGACGATGACCTGGCTCGGCGACATGGCCGCATTCTGGCGTGCCTCAGGTCGCCGCGCCTCTGGCGTCAACCCTGATGATGCGCTCCACGGTGCCCGAGCGCAGCCCGCCGTTCACGCCGATGATGAAGTCGTGCAGGTTCACCGTCGGGTCGCAATGGCCCGGAATCAGCCACAGCATGCGCCCAATCGCGGGAATGCGGCTGCTGGTGCCGGCCGGCCGCAGGATGCCGTGCTCGTCGCCGCCATTCAGGTAATTCAGCTCGCTGTCCGCGTCGAACGCGTGCACCTTGGGCAGGCCGGAGTCGATCGCATGGCTCTTGTGGCCGGCATCGCAGACCGCATGGTCCTCGCGCGAGCTGATGACCTGGGTCTTGATGAACAGCGCATGCTCGAAGTGCGGCTGCGCCGGGTCGCGCTCGTTCGCCGCATAGTCCGCGTCCATGAAGAGGAACGAACCCGATTGCAGTTCGCCGAACGCGCCGCTGGCCGCCTCGCACACCATGCTGCCGGTGCCGGCCCCGGTCACCAGTTCGACCGGCAGGCCGGCCGCCTCCAGCATCTTGCGGGTGTAGAGCACGTCCTCGACCACCATTGCGATCGCTTCGCGGCGCTGCTGCGCGCCGCGCAGGTGCTGCGCCTTGCCGTGATAGGCCTGCAGGCCGGCAAAGCGCAGTGCGGGGTGCTTGCGGATTTCCTGCGCCAGTGCGACGGCGGCCTGTCCGGGCGCCACGCCGCAGCGGCCCTGGCCGACGTCGATCTCGACGAACACGTCGATCACCGCCGAGCCCAGCCTCGCGGCGCGCGCGTCATTCATCGCCATGGCGAGCCGGCTCACGCCTTCGATGCTGTCCACGGCGATGGCCAGCCGTCCGTTCTCGGCCGCCATGCGGTTCGCGAGCACGGCGACACGCGCCAGTTTGTGCGCTGCGACCACCTCGTTGCTGATGTAGATGTCGCGGATGCCGGCGGCCGCCATGATCTCGGCTTCGGCGGTCTTCTGCACGCAGATGCCCGCCGCGCCCGCCAGCAGCTGCAGCTTCGCCAGGGCGGCGCTCTTGTGCGTCTTGGCGTGGGGCCGCCATCGCACGTTGTGTTTTTTCGCGAACTCGGCCATGCGGCCCAGGTTGAGCCGAAGCGCATCCAGGTCCACCACCAGGGCGGGCGTGTCGATCGTGTTGACGCTTTGGCCGACCAGGTGGGCCAGGTAATCAGAAACCGGGGTTTTCGTCGGAGGCTTCATTGTCCAGATGTTGGGTATCGGACCAGCCTACCAGAGTGAAGCCCTCGGGGGTCCACAGCAGCCGGTTGATGGCCCCGTTGGGCAGCTCCCATGTGCGCGGAGAGTTGACCTCTTGCCCGGTGGCGACGCGGTACAAAGCGTCGAGGACGCCGCCGTGCGCGACGATCACGATCTGTTCGCCCGGGTGGCGCGCCGCCAGGGCATGCATGGTGCGGGTGACCCGTTCGCGCAGTTCGAGCAGCGACTCGCCGCCTTCGGGCGGGGCCCATTCGGGGATGCGCTTGCGCCAGTTCTGCGCGTGCTCGGGCCAGCTCTCGTGGATCTCGTCGAAAGTCTTGCCTTCGAACATCCCGAAGCTGCGCTCGCGCAGGCCTTCTTCGGCCACTACCGGCACGCCGGTCACCTCCGCGATCGTCTGCGCCGTCTGGTGGGCGCGCCCGAGATCGCTCGAATAGACCGCGGTGATCGGCTCGCCGGCGAGCGCCTCACCCACCCGCCGCGCCTGCCAGCGGCCGGTGTCGTTCAACCCGACGTCCAATTGGCCCTGGATCCGCGCCGCCACGTTCCAGGCGGTCTCGCCGTGGCGGATCGCGATGATGCGGGTGGCTTCCATCCGGACATTTTATTTGGCAGCCGCCCCTTATTCCAAAAAACCGTAGCTACTTGTTAGTGCCGCCTATCTGGATATCGACCCGGCGCGGGCCGGCCGGAGGATTCGGGAAGCCCTGGAGCGCCGCTTCGAACATCGCGGGAAACACCGAAGCGTCATCGAGCCACGGCCCGTCGTTGGCGGCATGGCTCTCGAACACCACGCGGTTGGACGGCAGTTCCCGGATGATCACATCCACTTGGCGCCGGTACCACGGCGATTCCATCCGCCCGAACGCTCCCATGCCGCCGAAGCCGTGGTGTCCGCCCCAGCCCCAACCGCCCCAGCCCCAGCCCCCGTCCCACGGGCCCGCCCACGGCGACAGGACGCGCTGCAACCCGGCGCCGATCTGGACGGCGTAGCGCGGGGCCGCGTCGTCGCGCCCCAGGCCGGCTTTGTGCAGGGCGGCGTCGGCCATCGCTTCCAATTGGGCTTGGGCCGGCGACTGCTGCGAAGGCAGCCGGTCGAACCGGTAGGTCGGTTGCGCCGGCAAGGCGGTCAGCCCGGAGAAGGACTGGACGTCGTTGTCCAGCAAATAGCCGGTCGCGCAGCCCGACAGCAGAAGTGCCGCCAGGATGCGGCAGCCCAGCACACGCAACATCGAACGCATCATGTGCCTCACCGACGAGGCTGGTTCGCCTCACTCAATCTTGATGACCTGCAGGCCCGGCAGGAAATTGGCATCCGGCAGTTCCGGGGGATCGAAGGCAGTGTCGCCGTCTTCACTGGCCAGACCGGTCACTTTGAGACCCTTGAAGTCGTAGTGCGTTCCATCCGCCAGATGGGATGGCACGAGGTTTTGCAGGGCGGTGAACATGGTGTCGACGCGGCCCGGATATTTGCGGTCCCACTCGCGCAGCATTTCCGCCACCTGCTTGCGCTGCAGGCTCTCCTGGCTGCCGCACAGGGTGCAGGGAATGATCGGGAATTGCCGGTGCTCGGCCCAGCGGACGAGGTCTTTCTCGGGCGCGTAGGCCAGCGGCCGGATCACGATATGCCTGCCGTCGTCGCTGACCAGCTTGGGCGGCATGCCCTTGAGCTTGCCGCCGAAGAACATGTTGAGGAAGAACGTCTGCAGCATGTCGTCACGGTGGTGGCCCAGCGCGATCTTGGTGGCCCCCAGCTCGTCGGCGACGCGGTACAGGATCCCGCGGCGCAGCCGCGAGCACAGGCTGCACATCGTCTTGCCTTCCGGGATCTTGTCCTTGACCACCGAGTAGGTGTCCCGGTTCTCGATGTGGAACGCGACACCCAGGCGCTCGAGGTATTCCGGCAGCACATGGGCGGGAAAGCCCGGCTGGTTCTGGTCGAGGTTGACGGCGACCAGCTCGAAGCCGACCGGCGCGCGCCGCTGCAGCCTCAGCAGGATGTCGAGCAGCCCGTAGCTGTCCTTGCCGCCCGACAGGCAGACCATGACCTTGTCGCCGTGCTCGATCATGTTGT
The DNA here is from genome assembly GCA_019449555.1 of Ramlibacter sp. GTDB lineage: Bacteria > Pseudomonadota > Gammaproteobacteria > Burkholderiales > Burkholderiaceae_C > Ramlibacter. The sequence continues at coordinate 19,262 of JAGRPN010000105.1, read as the reverse complement.
AGTCGCCGATGGCCTCCCCGACCACGCGGCAAAGGCGCTTCTCGAGCTTGTGCGCTTCGCGCTCGATCTTGCGTTCGCGGGCGGGCGGAACGACTTCGTTGGTCCAGACTGCACTCATCGCGTTATTGTGGCATCGGCGGGTGAGTCCCCTTGAGCGCCACGAAATATCTGCGGCAGTATCTCTGCTTGAGTTCCTGCTCGCCCGCGCCAAAGTAGCCGTGCAATTCGAAGATGCGGTTGAACCCCGCGTCGAACATCAACTCGAGATGCGAGTTCAGGTCCATCCACACCGAATAGGTATTGCCGATGGAGGATTCGGGCAGCGAGATGTCTTCGCTGTATTCGCGATAACGGATGGCGATGCCGCCGGCCGTTCCCGTCTTCAAGCCCGACAGCCAGGCGTGATACTCGGACGAGGCCAGGCAAGCGTCTTCTGGCGCGACATGCGTGTCCAGGTAGAGCATGCCGCCGGGAGAAGTCAATCGCCCCAGCTCCCCGATGTAAGCCGCGGGATCGTCGAGGTGGTAGAGGAGCCCGGAACACACCACTGCGTCGAACGTGCGTGCGGGCCGGAACTCGCGCACGTCGCTGTGGGCGAATTCCAGTCCGCCCAGCGCCCGGTAGTAGTGCCGGATGAGCAGGCATCTTTCGTAGTTCTCGGCCCGGCCTTCGACGCCCAGCACCGTGAGGCCCGCGCGCCTGAGCTCGAAGGACAGGCCGCCTTCGAGGCAACCGAGATCCAGCGCGGTCTTGCCCGCGAGGTCCGGGCCCATGAATCGTTGCAGGGACTCGTGAATCGCGATCGTGCGGGGCGATTGCGAAATGAGCGGCTCACCGGGGCGGGTGCTTTCGTCCGCCGTCAAGGGAATGCTGTGAGCCACGAACTGCGTTTTGCGCAGCTTGTCGAGCACCGGCATGTCGGGCGAGCGCCACACCTGCTCTAGCTGCTGCTGGATCGTTTCTGGATAGGGCATGTTTTCGGGTAATGAAAAAAGTAGTCCCCCAAGTATCCGGGAGCTGCGTTTTCTTGTGAAACGGAATCAGCTGCTGTGCCTGGATGAAGAGGACTTCAGGCGCTGCCGGCCGGCTCGACGCCCATGCCAAGTGCCTTGAGCAAAGTGATCCAGGCGGTTGCCAGCCGGGTCTGATGCTCGCTGTATGCGCTTTCGGCCTGCCACAGCGAGCGGCAGGGGAGCTCAGGAAATCGCCGCGTCCGCCCCGGCCGCCAGCGCCGAATCGCCCCCGTGCCAGTCCTCCAGATGATCGCGACCAGCAGGAAAACCAGCCCCAGCAAAGCGAAGCCCCAGAGGGACCACTACATCGCCGATTGTCCTTCGTGAGAGAGGCCCAATAGCCACCCCAAGGGTGCATCTGGTGCAGAACCGGTTTGCGCTAGGCGACTCACCGTCGCTCGCCCAGCCGCAACAATTACTCTCCAAGGCCGGGGACGACGCGCGATCAGGCGTGCTGGTCGGCGCGCGTTGCCCCTGGCTGAACCGACCACGGCGCGGGCTCGTCATCCGTGTCGGCCTCGGCATCCTCGGCTGTCTTGTGAACCTTGCCGGGTTTGTGATGGGCGGGCGCGTAGATCGCATACACCTGCATGGGCTCGTCCCCGGTATTGGTGACGTTGTGCCACATGCCTGCCGGCACGAGGATGCACCACCCATCGGACACTTCCCGGTCGAAGCTGACCTGATCCCTGGACCGGCCGATCTGCACGCGTCCGCGCCCAGCGTCCAGACGCAGGAACTGGTCGGTTTCGGGATGCATTTCCAGCCCGATGTCGCCTCCGACGGGAATCGACATCAGTGTCACCTGAAGGTATCGGCCGCTCCAGGCCACGCGCCTGTAGTCCTCGTTGTCGCGCGTAGCTTCTTCGAGGTCGAACGACTGAGGCTTGGGACCAATGTCCTCGATAGGCATGCTGTACTCCTTGCGTTGGAAGCACAGTTTGTGCGACGCGGCGCCCCAACCGCGTTACCGCCCGGCACATGCGCAACCAGATCGAACGAAAGGCGCCTGGACCCGGTGACGTGTTACATCGTGCGAACGAGGCGAGGGCGCCCACAACAATTGTCGGCTTGCAAACTGAATTGTTGGCGACAACCGCGCCTACCAAAGCCCCGTCTCGACCCGGATCGCCACTTCGCAATCGTCGAAGATCTTCAGCTTCACGATCCGCACTCGCACGCCCACCACGCCGGGCAACTGCATCAGGCGGTGGGCGAGCTTGCCGATCAGGCTTTCGAGCAGGTTCACGTGCTCCGCGGTGCACTCGTCGATGATGATGCGGCGCACCTTGCGGTAGTCCAGCACATGCATGATGTCGTCGTCCCGCGGCAACAGCGGCTGCGTGCCCAGGTTCAACTGCGCATCGACCAGGATCGGCTGCGGGCCGGTCTTCTCGTGGTCCAGGATGCCCAGGTTCGCGTCGAAGCGCAGCCCTTCGAGCGAGAGGATCTGGGTGCCGGCTTTGGTCATGGGCGTCCCCTCTCTGTTCAGTTCATCAGCGAAAAATCGCGGTCGAACTTCATCAGGTGCTGCCCGCCGTCCACCAACAGCGTGGTGCCGGTGATCGACGAATTGTCCAGCGCGAACTTCACGGCGGCGACCACGTCCTGCACCGTCGAAGAGCGGCCGAGCGGCGACAGTCGGTGCAGCGCATCGAACTTCTCCGGCGCGAGCAGGTGGCTCGTGATCGTGAGGCCGGGGGCGACGCCGACCACGCGCAGTTGCGGCGCCAGCGCCATCGCCAGCGCCGTCGTGGCCGCTTCCAATGCCGCTTTCGAGAGCGTGTAGCTGAGGAAATCGGGATTCAGGTTCCAAAGCTTCTGGTCGAGCATGTTCACCACCACGGCGTCGGCGGTCTGTTCCGATCGCGCGGCCACGTGTTCGCGCAGTGCCTGGGCCAGCACGACGGGCGCACCCGCGTTGGTGCGCATGTGGGCCAGCAGTGCTTCGTAGCCGAAGCTGGCGGGGCTGTCGTGTTCGAAGAGCGAGGCATTGTTGACGACCGCGTCAAGCGCGCCGAATCGCGCAACGACTTGCGGCACGAGGGCACGCGCCTGCGCCTCGTCCGCGAGGTCGGCCTGGAAGCTTGCCGCCCGCCCGCCCGGCGGCGCCAGCGCGGCGCAATCGGTCACGGTTTGCGCCGCTTCGGCGGCCGAGGCGCGGTAATGGACGGCCACGTGCCAGCCGGCCGCCGCGAGCGCGAGTGCGACGTCACGGCCGAGCCGCCGGGCCGAGCCGGTGACCAGGACGGTACGCAATCGCGGCGAATCGCTCATTCGGGGACAATCCGGAAGTGACGACAGAAGCAACGAGTTTAACGAGGGCGCTGCAGGCCTTGGTGGCCGAGTCGATCCGCCGCGCCGGCGGGTGGCTGCCGTTCGACCGGTTCATGGCGCTGGCGCTGTATGCGCCGGGGCTGGGCTATTACGCCAACGACAGCCGCAAGTTCGGCCAATTGCCTTCTTCCGGCAGCGATTTCGTGACCGCGCCCGAGATGACCCCGCTGTTCGGCCGCGCGCTGGCGGCGCAGGTGGCCGATGCGTTCGCGGCGACCGGCACTGACGAGGTGTGGGAATTCGGCGCCGGCTCGGGGGCGTTGGCTGCGCAGCTGCTGCGCGCGCTCGGCGAGCGGGTGCGGCGCTACACCATCGTCGACCTGTCGGGCAGCCTGCGCGCGCGCCAGCAGGAGGCACTTGCCGGTTTCGCGGGGCAGGTGGAGTGGGCCAGCGAATTGCCGGACGCGATGCGGGGTGTCGTGATTGGCAACGAGGTGCTGGATGCGATGCCGGTGAAGCTGCTGGTCCGCACGCAAGGGCAATGGCATGAACGCGGTGTCGAGGTGGCGGGTGCCGCGGGCGCCCTGGGCTGGGCCGACCGGCCCACCGAGCTGCGCCCGCCGGTTGACATCGCGGGAGAACACGATTACCTGACCGAAATCCATCCGCAGGCTGAGGCGTTCATGCGCACGCTGGCCGACCGGCTGGAGCGGGGCGCCGCGTTCTTCATCGACTACGGGTTCGCCGAATCCGAGTACTACCACCCGCAGCGCCATATGGGCACGGTGATGTGCCATCGCGGCCACCTCGCCGACAGCGATCCCTTGCCCGACCTGGGCTGCAAGGACATCACTGCGCACGTGAATTTCAGCGGCATCGCGCTGGCCGCCCAGGAAGCGGGACTGCCTACCCTCGGTTACACCACCCAGGCGCGATTTCTGATGAACTGCGGTCTGCTGTCGCTGCTGGAGCAGGCGTCGGCCGCCGAACGTATCGCCGCCCACCGGCTGCTGGCCGAGCATGAAATGGGCGAACTGTTCAAGGTCATCGGCTTTCATCGCGGCGACTTCTGGGACGCCGTCGGTTTTCGCGACGGCGATCGCACCCACACTCTTTAATAGAACAACACCGACAGGCCCTCATGATTCGCTGGATCATCGTCATCTTCCTCGCCCTGATGCTGATCAGCTGGTTCAGCCCGTTCCTGCAGCGGCTGGGCTTCGGCAAATTGCCGGGCGACCTGCGTTTCCGGGCCTTCGGGCGCGACTGGTTCATCCCGCTGACCACCACCATCGTCCTGAGCCTGCTGGCGGGAGCGATTTCGAAAGTGCTCTGACATGGCGACCGGCGGCATGAAGGCTTGCATCGACATCGGCGGCACCAAGGTGGCCGTCAGCCTGAATAGCGGCGCCGGGATGGAGCTGATCGCCCACCGCAGCGAACCGACCGCGAAGACCGGCGACAACGGCGCCCTGGCACGCCAGGTGATCCGGATGGTCGATGAGGCGTGCGTGGAGATCGGCGTCGCCTGTGACACGGTGAACCGCGCCGGGGTGTCGTCGTGCGGCCCGTTCGTGCTGCGTGCCGGGCTGGTCGAGGTGGCGGCGCCCAACATCTGCGGTGGCATGGCCGGGCCGGCGCGTGGTTTGCCCAACGATTGGGCAACGGCGCTGCTGGAGTCGCCGCTGCGCCGGCGCTTCGGCCAGGTGCGGGTGGAAAACGATTGCGTCGCCGCGCTGGAAGCCGAGCGCCGCTGGGGTGCGCTGCAGGCGTTCGAACACTGCGCTTACGTGACCTGGAGCACCGGCATCGGCGTCGGTCTGTGCGTGGACGGCCGCGTGCTCCGGGGCAAGAACGGCAACGCCGGCCACGCCGGCCACATGTTCGTCTCGGACAACGACGACGCGCTGTGCGGGTGCGGCAACATCGGGGACGTCGAGGCGCTGATCGGCGGCAATTCCATCGCGCGGCGCCTCGGCGCGGATGCGGCCACCTTGTTGCAGCGGGCCAAGGAAGGAGACACCGCGTCCGACGCAATCGTGGAGGAACTGTGCCGGGTGATGGGGCGCATGTTCTATAACCTGATCACCACGCTGGACCTGCAGCGCATCAGCGTGGGCGGCAGCGTATTCATGAACAATATCGAGCTCCTGCTGCCGCGGCTGCGCGCGCAAGTGGCGGGGAAATTCCCCGCACTCACTGCCGGCTGCGAAATCGTGACCGCCGGATTGGCCGAGCGCGTAGGCGACTACGCGGCGCTGGCGCTGCTGGTCTGAGCTTTCACAGGCAGATCGTCCACAGGTGCTCGCACTTGCGGCATCGCACCTGGGTTTCGCTGTGATCGCCGTTTTCGCCGACCACGCGGAAGCGCCCGTATTCGCCGCAGTCGCCGCAGCTGGCCTGGTTGGCCACGCCCTCGGCCCGCATGAAAAGGAACAGGAATCGGCGCATCGACCACCATCCGATCAACGCCGTGACGATCACGAACAGCGCGTCGGCGAGCTGTTCCAGGAGCGAGCCCCCACGCGAGGCTTCGAAGCTCGCGAGCATGGCGACGACGCTGAGCACCGAGAGGATCATGTGAGCGTGGCTCGACAGCAATTCGCGCTCGTACCACTTGCGAAATCCGACCCGGCGGATGCCGTCCGCCAGCCGGCCATTTGCGGAGCGGGCGTGCAGGAAGTCCATAGCCCGCATGATCGCAAAAATCCGCTTTCCCCGCCTGTCACGGTAACAGGGTGTCCCCCTCGGCGGTGACCTTCTCGGCCACGGCCCTGATGCGCGAGCCGTGGATCATCTCGCCGATGCGCGGTCCGGCGACGCCCTGCTCCTGTGCCTGCGCGGCGATTTCGTGGGTGGGCACGCCCTGGGCCGCGGCCAGCGCAGCCAGCAGCAGGTCCCGCTGCGGGTACGGCTTCTCGTCCAGTCCGAGGCGGCCTCGCGCGTCGCACTCGCAGGCCAGCAGCACCTGCTCGAAGCGCTCGGGCTTGCGGAACGCGTCGCAACGCTCGAGCAGCCGCACCAGCGCGGCGGCGCCGGATGCGGTGCTGCGATGGATGTTGCTGTGCTCGCGGGCGACCACATCCGCCAGTTCGCGGCAGTCGGTGGGCACCCGCAGCCGGTCGCACAGTTGTCGCAACAGCCGCGCGCTGCGCTCCTCGTGCCCGGTATGCTTGGGCAGGACCTCGGCGGGCGTCGTGCCCTTGCCGAGGTCGTGCGTCAAGCAGGCGAAGCGCACCGCCAACGGCGCCTTCAGGCGCGCCGTCATGTCCATCACCATCATCAGGTGCACGCCCGTATCGACTTCGGGGTGGTAGTCGGCGCGCTGCGGAACGCCCCAGAGCCGGTCGACCTCCGGCAGCAGCCGCACCAGCGCACCGCATTCGCGCAAGAGCTCGAACATTCGCGACGGCTTGTCCTCCATCAGTCCCCGGGCCAGTTCCTGCCACACCCGCTCGGCAACCAGGGCATCGACCTCGCCGGCCTCGACCATTTCGCGCATCAGCCCGAGCGTTTCCGGCGCCACGCTGAAGTCGGCGAAGCGCGCGGCGAAGCGGGCCAGCCGCAGGATGCGCACCGGGTCTTCCCGAAAAGCGACGGTGACATGGCGCAGCACGCGTCGCTGCAGGTCGCGCTGCCCGCCGAACGGATCGACCAACTGGCCGTGCTCGTCCTGCGCCATGGCGTTGATGGTGAGGTCGCGCCGCCCGAGGTCCTGTTCCAGCGTGACGTCCGGCTCGGCATGGAACGCGAAGCCGTGATAGCCGCGCGCGGTCTTGCGTTCGGTGCGCGCCAGCGCGTACTCCTCGCGCGTTTGCGGATGCAGGAAGACGGGGAAGTCCTTGCCGACGGGCAGGTAACCGGCGGCGATCATTTCCTGCGGCGCGGCGCCGACGACCACCCAGTCGCGGTCGTTCACGGGCAGGCCCAGCAGGGCATCCCGCACGGCGCCGCCGACCATGTACTTTTCCATGGCCGGAGTTTACGGCGGCACGCCCTCAGCGCCGGTCGCTCAACGGGAAGTGCGGTAGGGCTCCTCGAAATCGAGGAAGTCCTTTTCCGCCAGCGCCTCGTCGATCCAGGCCTTCACGCCCGGCACCGCGCACACGCGCCGGATGTAGTCCGTGATGTGGCCGGGCACCGGGAGCGCGTAGTTCTTGAGGCGGATGCATATCGGCGCGAAAAACGCGTCGGCGATCGAGAACTCGCCGAACAGCATCGGCCCCTTGTGCTCTTCGAGCAGCCCGGTCCACATGGCGACGAGGCGCTGCACGTCGGCGCGCACCGCGGGGCGGTCGCGCCACACAAGCGCGCCGACCTGCGGCAGCGAAGCCTCGATGTTCATGCCGCAATTGCTGCGCAGGGCCGTGAAGCCCGAATGCATTTCGGCGCAGACACTGCGCGCCCGCGCGCGCGCCTTGGCATCGCGCGGCCAGAGCGCCTTGTCCGGGAATTTCTCCGCCAGGTATTCGGCGATCGCGAGGGTGTCCCAGATGGCGAATCCATCGTCCACCAGTACCGGCACGCGCCCCGTCGGGCTGATGCCTTCCAGCGCCTTCTTGAAAGCCGAGCCGGCGTCGAAGGAATCGAAGCGGACCCTCACCTCCTCGAACGGGATGCCGGCCTGCTTGAGCAGCACCCAGGAGCGCATGGACCAGGACGAGTAGTTCTTGTTGCCGATGTAGAGTTTGAGCATCGATGCCTCCTTGAGTAGCTCAGCATGGTAGCGGCCGTGCCCCGGCCGATTGATGCAAAAAATGGCCGCGATTGATGCCGCGGGTCAGGGCAGGTCCTGGATGGGCTCCGGCAGCCTCGCATCGCGCGGGCCGACCAGGCCCAGGCGGGCCTTGAGCGATTGCGGCTGGCCGGTGAGGATCGCCGCGTACAGGGTCGTGTTGGCGAGCACCTTCTTCACATAGTCGCGCGTCTCGCCGAACGGCACGTTCTCGGCCCACATCGCGGCTTCGATCAGCGGCCCGTTGCGCCAGCTGCGCGGCCGCCTCGGCCCCGCGTTGTACGCGGCCGCGGCCAGCGGCATGGAACCGTCGAACCCATCGAGCACGAGCTTCAGGTAGCCGGTGCCGATCGCGATGTTGGTTTCCCGGTCGTGCAACTGGTCTGCCACGAAATTGGGCAGCCCGATCTTGCGCGCGGTCCAGCGGGCGGTTGCCGGCATCACCTGCATCAGGCCCGACGCGCCGACATGCGAGCGCGCATCCATCACGAAGCGGCTTTCCTGCCGGATCAGGCCGTACACATAGGCCGGGTCGAGCCCGATCTCCTGGCTGCGCCGCACCACCGACTCGCGAAACGGCATCGGAAAGCGCTGTTCGATGTCGAATTCGGTCTTGGTGCGGTCGCTGGTGTTGATGCAGCGGTCCCAGACCTCTCGTTCGCAGGCGAACTGCGCGGCGGCCAGCAGCTCGCGCTCCGCCATGCCGCCCGGCTTCTCGAGGTTGGTCGCGTAATTCCATTCGCGCACGCCTTCGCCCCGGATGCCGAGCGCGATTGCATAGAGGGCGCGATTGAGGCTGGGATTGCGGCGCGCCGCTTCCTTTTCTTCCGGGGTGATGGGCGCGGGCGGCGGCGGCACCGCAACTTTCTGGCCCAGCTCCTCCAGCGCGAGCTGCGGGTAGAAGCCGCGCCAGGACGCGATCGACTCCAGCAGTTTCTGCGCCTCTTCCTTCTGGCGTTCGCTGGGCGCCGACCGCGCGAGCAAAGCCCGCGCCTTCCAGTAAACCCAGGCGGGTTCGCGCTGTGCTTCCTCGCTCATCGCGTCGATCGCCTGCAGCACGGCAGGCCATTGCGGCCCGCGGATCACACGCAGCGCGGCGCGCACTTTCCAGGCCAGCATGTCGTCGGTCAGGTCGCGGTCGCGGCTGACTTTCGCGTAGTGATCCAGCGCCTCGTTGCCCAGGCGCTGCGCCGCCTGCCTGGCAATCACGCCCCACACCCAGTCGCGCTCCTCGGGCGTGAGCTGCGGGCCCCACTTGTTATCGAGCTGGCGCGCGGCGTTGTCCGGATCGGTGGCCGCCAGCTTGATCAGCGCCAGCACCATGATTTCCTTGCGCGCCTTGGAGGCCACCACCACACGGCTGGTGAGGTATTTGGTGGGACTCTGGTTCAGCTCGTTGAACTGCCCCATCGCTTCGGGCGGCACGATCTCGACGGCTGCGGCGGCCGCGCGCGGCCGGTTCGCCTCGAGTGCAAGCCGCGCCTTCTGCCACGCATCGTTGGTTACCATTCGCCCCGGCACATCCGCGTTGCCGATCAGGCGCGATGCGGCGAGCGTGCAGCCGTCGTCCACGTCGCGCTGCGCGAACCAGTTACGCCTTACTTCCTCGCCGAGGCTGGCAGGCGCGGCCGGGCCATCGCGCACAGCCGTGACCAGCAGCGCATAGCAACGCACCTCGCGGTCGTCGTTCATGCGGTACTTCGGGTATTCGGCCTCGAAATTGGTCCAGTCGCGGCGCTGCCCGAGCAGCAACAGCCAGTCGTTGCGCAACCGGTCCTCCTGGTAAGTGCCCGCGTAACGCGTGAAGAAATCCTGCACTTCCTGGGGCAGCGCCGTATCGAGCCGGCTTTTCAGCTCCCAATAGGCGGCCCAGGGTTCCAGCACGTGACCGCGCACCTGGGGCAGCAACTGCGCGAGCCGGGCCCGGTTGCCCTGGCGGAATGCCTGGCTCATTTCGACGATCAGGTCGTCGCCCTTGGACTGGGCCTGGACGCTGCAGGCCACCGCGAGCGCGATCAGTGTCAGAATTCTCGGCAACTTCATTGGCGGATTATGGACAAGTCAGCAGAAAAAAGGGCTTTGCGCCAGCAGCTTATCGAGCGCCGGCTGACGATGCCTGACCGCCTGCAACGCTGCGAAATGCTGCAGCGTGTGATGCGCATCTGGCTGGTCAACCGACCGGATGCGGTGATCGGCGCGTACTGGCCCATCAAGGGCGAGTTCGATCCGCTGCCCGCGCTGCACCGGTGGAAAGAAGATGGCGAATTGCTGGACGAACCGCAATTGCGCCGCATCGGCCTGCCGGTGATCGACAAACAGCATGGGACGCTGAAGTTCCACGCATGGTTCCCCGGCTGCCCGATGGAGGAAGACGCTTTCGGCATTCCGAAGCCCAAAGACACCGAAGTCATCGTGCCTACCTTGTTGTTCGTGCCCTGCGTCGGTTACGGGCCCGGGGGATTTCGCCTCGGCTACGGCGGCGGCTTCTACGATCGCACCTTGTCCACGCTCGAGCCGAAGCCCTACACCGTGGGCCTGGGCTTCACCTTCGGCTTCGTCGGGGATCTCGAGCCCGAGCCGCACGACGTGGCGCTGAATGCGATCCTGAACGACAACGGGGTGGTCTGGCCGATCACTTGAGCGCCCCCTAGTCAATGTTGTCGATCGTGTCCGGGTCCGGCACTTCGCCGATAGTCGTGCGCGTGGCCTTCGCCTGCGCGACCAGCCATTCGCAGAAAGCCTTGATCTCGGGCCGTTGGTCGCTGCGCGGGCCGACGATCATCCAGTAGGCCAGGGGCGAGTCCATGCGCTGGTGCGGCAGCGGCTCGACCAGGTCGCCGTTCGCGAGACTTTCGGCCACCATCGGCAGCCGCGCCAGCACCACGCCCTGGCCCGTGAGCGCCGCCTGCACCATCTGGTAGGCGTAATTGAAATAGAGCCAGCGCTTGGGTTGCAGCTTCGGCAGGCCGTGCTCGTCGAACCAGCGCCGCCAGGTCAGCCACTCCAGGTGCGATTGGTGCGCATCGCCCGCCTCGATCAGCGCGAATTCCGCCAGATCGCCGGGTTTTTTCAGCGGCATGCCGGCCTTGAGCAGCCACGGGCTGACCACGGGCGTCAGTTGCTCGCCGAACATCCGGATCGCGCGCTGCGGCATGGTGGCCATCGGCCCGTAGCGCAAGGCGAGGTCCACGTCGGCCACGTCCAGGTCCAGCGGGGTGTCCGACGCGTCGATGCGGATGTCGATGTCCGGGTGGTCGCGCTGGAATTGTTCGAGCCGCGGGATCAGCCACATCGACGCGAACGACGCGAACGTGGTCAGGGCCACGGTGCGCCGCCCGGCGCTCTGGCGGATTTGCCGCACCGCGCTGTCGATGCGCGGCAGCGACTGCGACACCGCCGTGAGCAGCAGCCCGCCGGCGCTGGTGAGTTCCACCGCGCGCGTGTGGCGCAGGAACAGGCTGGTCCCCACCTCCTCCTCCAGCGCCTGGATCTGGCGGCTCACCGCCGATTGCGTGAGGGCCATTTCTTCGGAGGCGGCCCGGAAATTCAGGTGCCGGGCCACGGCTTCGAAAGCGCGCAGGTGTCCGGCGGAAATGGGCCGGGTGCGCAGGTGCGTCTGGGAGTGCTGCATGGGTGCCAGTTCTTGTCAGGAGTGTGCATTCGATTGATGCGAATCGGGAATCAATAGCCTAGCCGGATTTCATTGGACCGCCAAGCCCCGCCCGTCGATCATTCATTGCCCGAACGCTCTTTTGGAGAAACCGCAATGGCCCCGGAAACACCGACGCAAATGCAACAATCATCGGCCGCGCCCGCGCTCCCGGGGACGTGGCGGCTGGCGCCTGGCCGTGCCATCACCTTGCGCCCGCGCGAGGCTGGAATCCTGCGCGTCGCGCACGGCCAGCTCTGGGTCACCTTCGACGGTCCGCACGACGGGCCGCCCAACGACCTGGGCGACCACGTCCTGGGCGTCGGCGAGCGGTTGCGGCTGGCTTCCGGACAGCGGCTGGTGGCCGAAGCGTGGGACGCGCAGGCGCCGGCTTACTTCAGCTGGGACCCGTTGCCGGTCGCGGCCGGCGAATCCACGCGGCTCGCAGCGGTGGTTCAGCCCTTGGCCGACTTGCGCCTGGCACTGGTCTTCGGCGCCGGCGCGGTGCGGCGGCTGGCCGTCGGCTTGGCCGCCCTGGCCTGGGACCTGCTGGGCGGGCGCAACCGCGCCACCTTGGCCGACTGCGCTTTCAACGCGCAGTCCAGGGCCTGCCGCGCCCACGGCGCCATGAGCTGAGGCGACTCGAGCGCCGCTTCCGGCGCGCTGTAGTAATTCAAGCGGCGCTCCGAGCCCTGCGCCTGGTAGGTGAAGCGCTCGCAGCCCGCCGCCTCGTAGCGGGCGCGGATTTGTTCGTCGGCCTTGAGCCACAGCTTCTCGCCCGAGCCCATGTCGGCCACGATCGCGATCGTGAGGCCGTCCACGCTGATGCCCCAGCCGCCGAACATGCGGCGGGCCCGGCACGGCCCGGCGGTGGCGAGCAGCTCGCAGCAGTAGTCGGCAAAGCGCGCATCGGTTGGCATGGTGCGCAGCGTAGCAGCCGGCCGGCACAATTCAAGCGCGCAGGCCGGCATCCATAATCGACGGATGGCCCGGCCGAAGTCATCCCAGCATGAAATCAGGCGCGATGAGATCCTGGACATCGCCGCCCAATGCTTCGCGGACCGCAGCTACCCCGCTGCCAGCATGAACGACATCGCCGCGGCGGGCGGCACTTCGAAGGCCCGGCTGTACCACTATTACGAGAGCAAGGAAGCGATCCTGTTCGACCTGCTCGATCGCTACACGCAGCGGCTGCTCGCCGTCATCGGGCAGGTGGAAGCGACGGCGCAGCGCCGCAACCTGGACGAGCGCGAGACGCTGCATGAGCTGGTTCGCGGGTTTCTCGAAGAGTACGAACACTCCGCGACCCGCCATGTGGCGCTGTTGCACGACACCAAGTTCCTGGGCGAGACCCAGCGCGACCTCATCCTGAACCGACAGCGCGACGTCGTGTCCGCCGCCACGCGGTTCCTGCGGCGCGCGTACCCGGGCCGCGTCGATGCCGCCAACCAGACCCGGGTTGCGATGATGCTGTTCGGCATGATCAACTGGACGTTCACGTGGTTGCGCCCCGGCGGACCGCTGAGCTATCCGGCGTTCGCCGAAGACGTGATCGGCATGCTCGAGCACGGTTTGGCGCAATGAACGCGTTGCACATCGTCGTGATGGGGGTCTCGGGCTGCGGCAAGTCGGCCGTCGGCGGGCGCCTCGCGCAGCTGCTGCGATTGCCGCTCATCGAAGGCGACAAGTTCCACCCTGCCCGCAACATCGAGAAGATGCGCCAGGGGCTGCCGCTCGATGACGACGACCGCGCCGGCTGGCTCGAACGGCTGGGCCAGGAACTGATGGCCCATCCGGCCGGCGCCGTGCTGACCTGCTCGGCCCTGAAGCGCGCCTACCGCGATCGCTTGCGCCGGGCCGCGGCCGGGCTGCGTTTCGTGCACCTGAATCTGTCGGAGCAGCAGGCGCTCGAGCGCGTGGCCTCCAGGGGCGGGCACTTCTATCCGCCCAGCCTGGTGGCGAGCCAGTTCCAGACGCTGGAAGATCCCGCGGGCGAAGCGGGGGTGCTGGTGGTCGATGCTATGTTGCCGGTCGAGGAGATCGCGCAGGCTGCCGTGCGTTGGCTGGGGGCATCGGGTTCAACCCTGCGTAACTGATTACGCGTACGTAAAATCGATCGTTTCCCTGCCACCGCGCACCAGGAGACACGATGTCCAAAGCCTTTGCCAGCCAGGCCGACCTGGCCGACAAGAAGATCACGTTCGAGCAGCTCAGCAAGCATTGCTGGGCCTACACCGCCGAGGGCGATCCCAACTCCGGCGTCATCATCGGCGACAAGTTCATCCTGGTCAGCGATGCCACCGCCACGCCTGCGATGGCGCAGGACCTGATCGCGCGCATCCGCACCGTCAGCAACAAGCCGATCAAATACGTACTGCTCACGCACTATCACGCGGTGCGCGTGCTGGGCGCCAGCGCTTATGCGGCCGCGGGCGCGACCGAGATCATCGCGAGCCAGGGCACGCTGGACCTGATCGTCGAGCGCGGGAAGGAAGACATGCAGTCGGAGATGGAGCGCTTCCCGCGCCTGTTCCGCAACGCCGAATCGGTGCCGGGCCTGACCTGGCCGACCATGGTGATCGGCGGCGGCAATCCCGCGAAGGGCCAGGTGCCGGGCAAATTGACCGTCGATCTCGGCGGCGTGCAGGTGCAGATCTGGCATCCGGGCCCCGGTCACACCCGCGGCGACACGATCGCGTGGGTCGAGGACGAGAAGGTGCTGTTTTCGGGCGACCTCGTCGAGTACGAAGCCGGCGTGTACACCGGCGATGCGCAACTCGAGGAATGGCCCGCGACACTGGAAGCCTTGCGCGCGCTGCGGGCCGAGGCGATCGTGCCCGGTCGCGGCCAGGCGATGAAGGGAGCGGCCGACGTCAACAAGGCGCTCGATTACACCAAGCGCTGGGTGCAGACCCTGTACTCGTGCGCCAAGGAGGCGGCGGCCGCGAACATGGACCTGAAGGCGGCGATGGCCCACACCCGCAAGTCGATGGATCCGGTGTTCGGCCACGTGTTCATCTACGAGCACTGCCTGCCGTTCGACGTGAGCCGCGCCTATGACGAGGCGCGCGGCATCAAGAACCCGCGCGTCTGGACCGCCGAGCGCGACAAGGAAATGTGGACGGCACTGCAGGCTTGAACCGGCCTGGAGCGATCGTGTAGGCCGGCACCGACAAGCCGCGCGCGTGACGGACGACAGCACAGCCGCGACCACGCTCCTAATCTCGCTGCATCGCGTTTCGTGCGACTCAGCCACAGGAGTACCCAATGCCTTCCAACGACAAGTCCGTCCCTCGCATCCTGCAGCAGCATCCGGAGGGCGACAGCGATCGCGAGCAGCAGCAAGCGGGAAGCAGTGACTCCCAGCCGCAGGCTTCCGGGTCGAAGGACGACTCCAAGGACATCGGCGAGGGCAGCTACGAAGCGACCCGCGATTACCAGAAGAACATCAAGGAGTACCTGAAGGACGCCGACGTGGAGGCGGACGCGCAAGCCGCCAAGCCGCGTTCGGAGCAGGAAGCGCGCGAAATCGAGCAGGCGGAACAGGAAGGCCGCTCGCATTCGAAGGGCGAACGCTAGCAGCCCCTGCGGATTCAAGCCGGCCGCGGCCGGCCGATCCCCCGCGCGACCCACAAGGTAACCAGCGCCAGCGAGCCCAGCACGGCCGCCAGCCCGGCGACGCCGCCCCACTGCAGCGCGGTGCCGCTGGCCAGCGGCCCGATCGTGCCCCCCAGCGTATATCCGGTGATCATCGCGGCGGCGCCGCCCGCAGTCGCGCGGCCGGCGAATTCATGCGCCACACGCACCATGGCCAGCGTGTACAGCGCGCCGCCGACGCCGCCCCACACGAGGCCCACGGCCCACATCAGCCACGGCGCCCGCCCTGCCAGCGCGAAAGCGGCGCTGGCCGCGAGCAATAGCAGCGCCGCGCCCGAGAACACCGTCGCGGGCGCGAAGCGGTCGGCCGCGGCGCCGGCCGGGTACTGGCACAGGAAGCTGCCGACGCCGATCGCGCCCGCGACGCTGGCCGCCTCACCCAGGCCCAGCCCGGTGGTCGACGCGTAGGCGGCGCTGACGGAGCCGAGTCCCGCCTCGAACACGCCGCCTGTGAACGCGATGCCGGCCAGCGCCGGGACCATGCGCAAGGCATGCCAGGTGCCGCTCTGGGCATGCGATGGAGGCTCGGTGGTGGCATGGTGCGGGATCGCCAGGGCGATGGCGCAACACCCGGCAACCAGCGCCGCGGCCAGCCACAACACCGGCCGCGCGCCCCACCCGAGCAAGGCGGGCACGAACGGCCCGAGCGCCAGGGCCGCGCCCAACGCGGTCTGGTACAGGCCCATCACCCGGCCGCGGCGATCGGGTGGTGCTTCGCGCGCCAGCAGCGCCTCGGTGGCGTTCCAAAGCGCCGCCGCGCCGGCGCCCAGCGACACGGCGGCCGGCGACCAGACCATCAGGCCATCGCCGAGGGCGTACCCCAGCGCACCGGCCAATTGCAGGAAGCAGCCCCAGCGGTACGCCCGCACGATGCCCCAGCGCGCCAGCACGCGCGGCATGATCGGGATCAGCACGGCAACCATCAGGAACGGGATCATCGCGAACGCACCGACGGCGCCCGTGCTGTGCCCCATCTGCTGCAGGCTGACCGCGAGCACGGGCGCGGCCATCGCGGACGCCAGCACGATCAAGGTCGTCGCGGCGGCCAGCCGCCACACCACCGCCATCGCCGTCATTGCTGCGCCGCCAGCTCGCGCAGGTCGCGCTGGTAAGCGAGCAACCGCCCCACCGCAGCGTCCCGCTGGGCCGGCGTGGTGCTGTTGTGCAGGCTCGCGAACGCCCGGCATCCTTCATCCATCAGCGCACGCTGGTAACGCCGGTGGGCCGGGTCCGGCGGCTCGTCGACGCGCGCGAAATAGCCGCGCATCAGCGCGCCCGCGTCGGCAAAGGACAGCGGCTCGGCCGAGAGCCTGCGCAATGTCCGCAATGCATCCTGCTGGCGCCGCATGCGTTCGGCCAGCACCTTGCGGCCGTCGAAGACGGAGTGCTCGAGCTGCCGGCGCAGCACGATGCGTTGCGGTTCATCCAGGCTGCCGTAGATACTTTCGCTGCGCTCGAGGAACTGGTGCAGGCGTTTGTCGGCCACCTCGGCTGGGGGCGGCTCGATCCATTTCTTGCGGTACTCCGCGTTGTTGCGCTCGTACTTGCGCTCGAGATGGCGCAACTGATCGGTCGACAGGGTCATCGCCAGCGTGATCAGGGCGGGTTGCGCCTGATTCGCGGTGGCTTGAAGCCGCTCGCGGATCCGCGGCACGAATGCGCACGCCTGTGCGTCGGTGATGTCCGCGGGCGCCAGCTCTTCCATGCGGTGCAACATTTCGGCCAGGCGCGGCAGCTCCTGCGTTCGATGCCAGGAATGCAGGCGCGCGAGGTCTTGCCGCACGCGCGGCGCCTGCTCGTCACTGAACTCGATGTAACTGTCGAGCCACCAGTACGCCACCTCGGCGAAGTTGTTGTAGCCGAGCTTCACGGCGCTGCACCCGGCCAGCACAGCGGCAATGGCCAGCGGGCCGATAATCCGGCGAAGTATCGAGACAATACGCATCAGTACAAGGAAGGTTCATGACATCAGTCGATGTAGTCATCATGGCGGCCGGCAAAGGCACGCGGATGAAGAGCCGCTGGCCCAAAGTGTTGCACCGTTTGGCCGGGCGCGCTTTGGTCGAGCATGTGCTCGATAGCGTCGTGGGGTTGCAGGCGCGGCGGATTGTCGTGGTGACGGGCAACGGCGCACCCGAAGTGGAGGGCGCTGTGATGGCGTGGTCGAGAAACCGCGGCGTTCCAGCGCCCGGCTTCGTGCGGCAGGAGCCCCAGCTCGGCACGGGACACGCCGTCCAGCAGGCGGTTCCGCTGTTGGCCGAAGATGGCATCACTCTGATCCTGAACGGCGACGTGCCGCTGGTCGAGGCCTCGACCCTGCGCAGCCTCGTGGAGCGCAGCGGCGGGCGCGCGCTGGCGCTGCTGGGTGTGAGGATGACCGATCCGACGGGCTACGGGCGCCTGTTGCGCGACGGCGAACAGGTGACGGCCATCGTGGAACACAAGGACGCGAGCGAAGAGCAGCGGCGCATCGACGAGGTGTACACCGGCTTCATGGCCGTGCCGAACGGCCTGCTCAAGCGATGGCTTGCCCGCCTGACCAACGACAACGCGCAAGGCGAGTATTACCTGACCGACATCGTGGGCCTGGCGGTTCAGGACGGCGTGGCGGTCGTGGCCGTCACGGCCGCCGACCCGCTGCAGGTGGAAGGGGTCAACAGCCCGTCGCAATTGGCCGCGCTCGAGCGCGCGTTCCAGCAGCGCCAGGCGCAAGCGCTGATGGAGCAGGGCGTGCGCATCGCGGACCCGGCTCGCTTCGATGTGCGCGGTCAACTCGTGTGCGGGCAGGACGTCGAGATCGACGTGAATTGCGTGTTCGAGGGCCGCGTGGCGCTGGGCGACGGCGTTCGCATCGGCGCGAACTGCGTCATCGCGAACGCGACCATTGCGGCCGGCGCGCAGATCCATCCATTCACGCACATCGACGGCGAGACGGCGGGCGTCAAGATCGGCGAGGGCGCGCTCGTCGGCCCGTTCGCGCGGCTGCGCCCGGGCGCCGACCTCGGGCCCGAAGTGCACGTGGGCAACTTCGTCGAGATCAAGAACTCGACGCTCGGACGCGGCGCCAAGGCGAATCACCTGGCGTATCTGGGCGATGCGAGCGTCGGCGCACGCGTCAATTACGGAGCGGGTTCAATCACGGCCAACTACGACGGCGCGAACAAGCACCGCACCGTGATCGAGGAAGACGTGCACATTGGCAGCAACAGCGTGCTGGTCGCGCCGGTGACGATCGGCCGCGGCGGCACCGTTGGCGCCAGCTCCACGATCACCAAGGACACGCCGCCCGACACCCTGTCGGTGGCGCGCGGCAAACAGGTGAGCATCGCGAACTGGCAGCGGCCGAAGAAGGCCGCCAAGTAGCCCGGAGCGCGAAGCTCGCATGCCGTTCGGGTTTCATACCGTTCGGGCTGAGCCTGTCGAAGCCGCCTTGCCTAGCCGCGTGGCCGCGCAATCGGAAACGCCGGCTGGAACTTCGCTCGATGCAGCGAGAAGAACGCCTTCACGTTGCGCACGTTCGCGTCGCTTGTGAACAGGCGTTGCGCCAGCGCCAGATAGTCCGGCATCTCCGCCGCGTGGACGACCAGGATGAAGTCGGGCCCGGGTGAAACGCGATAGCACTGCTGGACCGAATCGTCCCGCACGACGCGCGCCTCGAAAGCCTGTTGTTCTTCCTGGCCCTGGCGATCGAGCGTGACTTCCACCACGGCCTGCAAGCCGTGCCCCAATAGCGGCGCCAACCGGTCGGCGCTGAGCACGGCAATCTGCCGCTCTATCAGGCCGGCATCGCGCAGGCGCTTGACGCGCCTGAGGCAAGTGGGCGGAGACACGTGCACCCGCTGCGCCAGCTCCTGGTTGGTAAGCGAGGCATCCGCCTGGAGCTGATCGAGCAGGCTCAAGTCAATGGCATCCAGCGATAGTTCTTCTGAAT
>JAGRPN010000104.1 GCA_019449555.1 Ramlibacter sp. | reverse complement strand
CCAGCAGCGGCTTCTTCTGCCAGTGGCGGCTCATGAACTGGGCCGGCGACAGGCCGCCCAGCAGGCGCAAAGGTAGTGTGATGTCCATCAGGACCTTATGGAACTGCGACAATTCTCCTATGGAAATCTCGAATCGATGCGTCGTCGCGCTCACCTGGACGCTGAAGGACACCCTGGGGGAAGTGCTGGACGAGTTGAAGCAGCCCGTGGAGTTCATGGTCGGCGGCGCGGACCTGCTCGCCAAGATCGAGGAAGCATTGCAGGGGCATGAGGCCGGCGACAGGCTGGACCTGCACCTGGAGCCCGAGGAAGCATTCGGCGACTACGACGAGCAACTCGTGTTCCTGGAGCCGCGCACGCTGTTTCCCGCCGAACTGGAGGAAGGGATGACATTCGAAGGCCTGCCACCCGGCGCCAGCGCCCAGGCGCCCGGAGACGTGCTTTACACGGTCACGGAAATCTATCCCGAGCACGTGGTCGTGGACGGCAACCACCCGCTGGCCGGCATCGCCATCCGCCTGCACTTGAAGGTGGAGAAGGTGCGCGAAGCCACGGAAGAAGAAATCGGCCGCGGTTCCGCCGGGGCCGGTTTCTTTAAAACGGACGTGACCACGCCGGGCAAGCCGGCGTGAACTCAGGCGTGCGGCGCCGCGCCCGGCGTGTTTTGTCCGTTACGCCAGGTAAATGACACCGTTCTCGATGCGCACGCGGTCGCCCGGGCGCAGGTCGCCGGTGGCGTTCACGTCATAGGTGCGCAGCATGCCCTGGTCGGTCTGCACCGTCACGCGATAGACCGGGTACGCCGAGTTGTATTGGGGTGCCGTCTGGCGTCCGATGTTCGAACCGACGACCGCACCGCCGGCCGCACCGAGCACGGTCGCGGCCGCACGGCCGCCGCCGTGGCCGATCTGGTTGCCCAGCAAACCACCCACGATCGCGCCCAGCACACCGCCGGCTTCGCTCCGGTTGACCGGCGCCGGGGCAGTGCCGCTGTTGATCATCGTCACGTTGGTGATCCGGCCATACTCAACTGCAGCGACCGGCTGGTTCGGGTACGTGCCGGGGGGATAGGTGCTGTTGGGGTATGTCGTGCCCGGCGTCGCCTGCGACACCGGGTAATTGTTCGGTCCATACGGATCGGGGGTTCCGCACGCGGCAAGCAGCGCGGACAAGCTGACGGCCGAAGCCGCGGTCAGAAGACGGGGGGATACACGCATGGCAATCTCCAGGTTAGGAACGATAGATCACGCCGTTGTCGACGCGGACACGGTCGCCGATGCGCAGGTCGCCCGTCGCCGGCACGTCATAGGTGCGGAACATGCCGGCGTCGGTCTGGATCGTGACGCGGTAGCTGGCGTCCACCGGCGCGGGCGCGGCGCCCGTATTCGCACCGATCGCCGCACCGGCGGCACCGCCCAGCACGGTAGCCGCATCGCGGCTGCCGCCGAGGGCGCGACCGATCTGGTTGCCGACCACTGCGCCGGCGACACCGCCGACCACGGCACCCGGCACATTGATCCGGCTGGCCGCCGCGCCGCCCGGGAAGTACTCGATGTTGGTGACGCGCCCGAACTCCACCGCCTGAACCACGGCTGCGGCTGTCGGCGCCGGTACGACGGTCAGGGGTGCGGCCGCCACGGCCGGCACCGGGGTCGGGACGTTGAGGGACACCGTGCGCGTGGTGGTGCAGCCGCCCAGGACGGCGGCGACAGCGGCGCAGGACGCGATCGAAACGAAACGCGAATGAGTACGCATGGCAATCTCCTTGCTTTTATTCAACGGGCGCAGCCTGCCGGGTCGCGCCTCGTGCATCCATTAGAGGCGTGGCGCTTCGTTCTGGACCGCAGGCAATGCCGCGCCTGTCTGTAGGAACCCGCTAGGAAGGGTGTAGGAAGCTGCCGATGCGGCGCACCCAGCCCTCTTGCCGGGCCGACCCGTTCCCCGCCCCGCAAGGCGGCGGAGAACTCGTCGAGGACGTTGGACTGCCGGGAGGCCCACGGTCACCTGACGATCACAGCCGGTGCGGGCGTCGTTACGACGGCCGGGGCGGGCGTCACGACGGCCGGCACCGTGGTCACCGTGGTGGCGGGAACCGTGTCGAGCGCTACCGTCCGATTGATGGTGCAGCCTCCAAGCAGGGCGGCGATGGCGGTGAGGGATGCGATGGTGGTCAAACGGGAAGAAGTACGCATGGCAATCTCCTGGGTTTGCGAATGAACATGGCGCAACCGATCAGGCGCACCTCGTGCAATCCATTAATCCCCAGAAGCCTGCGGCCAGGCCGCAGCCGATGCCGCGCATCGCCGTAGGAACCTGCTCGTCAGGCTGTAGGAAGCTGCCGATGCGGCGCTGGCGCGGGCCTCAGCCTTTGCCGGTCGAGCCGTAGCCGCCCTCGCCGCGCGCGGTGGCCGGAAACTCGTCGACGACGTTGAACTGCGCCTGGGCCACCGGCACGATCACCAGTTGGGCCAGCCGCTCCATCGGCTGCACGGTGAACGCGATATCGCTGCGATTCCAGGCACTCACCATCAACTGCCCCTGGTAGTCGCTGTCGATCAGGCCGACCAGGTTGCCCAGCACGATGCCGTGCTTGTGGCCCAGCCCGGACCGCGGCAGGATCAGCGCCGCGTAGCCGGGATCCTTCAGCCAGATCGCGATGCCGGTGGGCACCAGCCGCCAGCCGTTCGGCGCGAGCGTGAGCGGCTCGTCGAGGCAGGCGCGCAGGTCCAGCCCCGCGCTGCCGGGCGTGGCATACGCCGGGAGTTGATCCGCCATGCGCGGATCGAGGATCTTCACGTCGATTTTCATGAGGTCAGCGGTGGGGATGGAGGCGGTTGGCGATCTGCGCCACCAGGGCCCGGGCCAGCTGGAGTTTGCGCGCACGGGGCATTTCCTGCGTGCCCTCCTCGTCGACCAGCAACAACGCGTTGTCGTCGGCGCCGAATGTCGCCGGCCCGATGTTGCCCACCAATAGCGGTACGCCCTTGCGTAAGCGCTTGGCCTGCGCGTTCGCCACGAGGTTGTGGCTTTCAGCCGCGAACCCGACGCAGAACAGCGCGCCGGATTTCGCGCGCGGCGATTGCGCCACGGTCGCCAGGATGTCGGGGTTTTCGGTGAATTCGAGCCGGGGCGCCCGGCCCGAACCGTCCTTCTTGATCTTCTGCTCGGACGCCGCGGCCGGCCGCCAGTCGGCTACTGCCGCCGTCGCGATGAAGATGTCGGCGGACCGGGCCTGCGGCTCGGTGGCCTGCAGCATGTCGCGGGCCGACTGCACGTCGATGCGCATGACGCCGCGCGGCGTGGGCAGGCTCACGGGGCCCGCCACCAGGGTGACCTCGGCGCCGGCTTCGCGCGCGGCGCGCGCGATCGCAAACCCCATCTTGCCGCTGGAAAGATTCGTCATGCCGCGCACCGGATCGATCGCCTCGAACGTGGGGCCGGCGGTGACCAGCACCTTGCGGCCCGAGAGCAATTTGGGCTGGAAGAACGCGATCATGTCCTCCAGCAGTTCGGGCGGCTCCAGCATGCGGCCGTCGCCCGTCTCCCCGCAAGCCTGGAACCCGGTGCCGACGCCCAGGATGTGCGCGCCGTCCGCCGCCAGTTGCACCATGTTGCGCTGGGTGGCGGGATGGGCCCACATTTCGCGGTTCATCGCGGGTGCCAGCAGCAACGGCACCTTGTCGATCGGCCGCGCGAGGCACATCAGGCTGAGGAGATCGTCGGCCCGGCCGTGCAACAGCTTGGCCATGAAGTCTGCGCTGCACGGCGCGACGAGAATCGCATCGGCGCCGCGCGACAGGTTGATGTGGGGCATGTTGTTCGGCTCGCGACGGTCCCATTGCGAGTCGTACACCGGCCGGTTCGACAGCGCCTGCATCGTGACCGGCGTGATGAACTGCGCGGCCGCCTCGGTCATCACCACCTGCACCGTGGCGCCTTGCTTGACGAGGGCTCGGCACAGTTCGGCCGCCTTGTAGCAGGCGATGCCGCCCGACAGCCCCAGGACGATGTGTTTGCCGGCCAGGTCGTTCATGGGCCGGAATGTAGCAGGTGTCGAATGCCCAAACCCAAAGGCGTGTCTGCGTTCAAGCTTCTCCCACATGCCCGGACTGGCGCTGCATCGACCGACCCGTATAATCTCGCTTTACCACCTCCCGGAAGCTCAACTTCCGGCCCTGACATGACCAAATTTG
>JAGRPN010000103.1 GCA_019449555.1 Ramlibacter sp. | reverse complement strand
GGTGCGCGCGTTCTCGCACCTGATGGCGTGGCTGCGCGCCAACCCGGGCAAGGCCAATTTCGGCGTGCCGGCGACGGGCAGCCTGCCGCATTTCTTCGCGCTGATGGTGGGCGAAAAAGCCAAGGTCAATGCCCAGGTGGTCGGTTATCGGGGGTCGGCGCCGCTGCTCACCGACCTCATCGGCGGGCAGGTGGCCGTGGCGTTCGACACCTTCGATACCGTGCTGCCGCAACACGAAGCCGGCAAGATCCGCATCCTCGCGGTGTCGAGCGAGAAGCGCTCGCCGCACGCGCCCGCCATCCCCACGTTCAAGGAGGCCGGACTCGACCTCGTGGCGACCGGCTGGAACGCATTCTTCGCGCCGGCGAACATGCCGCAGGCCAAGGTCGAGCAGCTGGCCAAAGCGATCCGCGAAGTGATGCAGGACCCGGACACCGCGCGCAAGTTCACCGACCTCAAGATGACCCCGGTGGTCAGCACGCCGGCGCAGACCGAAGCGATGCTCAAGGCGTTCCGCGCGCAATGGGCACCGGTGGTGCAGAAATCAGGCTATCAACCGTGACGCAATCCATCCTCCAATGACCCGTCCCAACATCGTTTTCATCGTCGCCGACGACCTCGGCTTCGCGGATCTCGGCTGCTACGGCGGCCGCGATGCGCAGTTCGGCCCGGTCTCGCCCGTGCTCGATTCGCTCGCGGCCGACGGCCTGAAGTTCACGCAAGGCTATTCCAACTCGCCGGTCTGCTCTCCTACGCGGTTCGCCCTGATGACGGGGCGCTACCAGTACCGTCTGCGCGGCGCGGCCGAGGAGCCGATCCGCACTTCGAGCCGCGGCAGCACGACGCTCGGCCTGCCGCCGGAGCATCCCACGCTGCCTTCGCTATTGCGCGCCAGCGGTTACCGCACCGCGCTGATCGGCAAATGGCACCTGGGCTACCCGCCGCACTTCGGGCCGCAGCGATCCGGCTACGAGGAATTTTTCGGGCCGATGTCGGGCGGCGTCGACTACTTCACGCACTGCTCCTTCACGGGGGCGCACGATTTGTGGGCCGGCGAGGCGGAGCAGCAGGAGGTGGGCTATCTCACCGACCTGATCTCCCGGCGCGCGGTCGATTACGTGCATCGCATGGCCGGCCAGCAGGCGCCTTTCTTCCTCAGCCTGCACTACACCGCGCCCCACTGGCCTTGGGAGAGCCGCGACGACGAAGCGCTGGCGCAGGAAGTCAAGGGCAACCTGTTCCACCTGCATGGCGGCAACATCCACACCTACCGGCGCATGATCCACCACATGGACGAAGGCATCGGCTGGATCATGGAGGCCTTGCGCGCGCGGGGCATCGCGGACAACACGCTGGTGGTCTTCACCAGCGACAACGGCGGCGAGCGCTTTTCCGACAACTGGCCGCTGGTGGGCGGCAAGATGGACCTGACCGAAGGCGGCATCCGCGTGCCGTGGATCGCGCGCTGGCCGGGGGTGATCGCCGCGGGTCGGGTGAGCGGGCAACAATGCATGACCATGGACTGGTCGGCGACCCTGCTCGATGCCGCCGGCGCCGGCCCGGATCCGAACTACCCGCTCGACGGCATTTCGCTGTTGCGTGTGCTGCGCGAACCGGACCACCATTTCCGCCGTCCGTTGCACTGGCGCATGAACCATCGCGGGCAACGCGCGCTGCGCGACGGCGACTGGAAATACCTGCGCGTCGATGGCGACGACTACCTGTTCAACATCCCCGCCGACGAACGCGAACGAGCCAACCGCGGCCCGCTCGAGCCGCAGCGCCTCGCCGCGATGCGCGCGGCCTGGGAGCAATGGAACGCCACGATGCCGCCGATCCCGGGCGACGCGACGATCAGCCTCGGTTTTTCCGTCAAGGACATGCCGCAGCGATAGCGCGGCGGCGGCCGCTACCCAGGCATACTTTGCGCCATGCCCAAGCTCGCCCGCTGGTTTCCGTTCCTGAACTGGCCCCGCCCGAATGCGTCTCTCCTGCGCGGAGAGACTAGCGCCGCGCTGACGGTTGCCGTCGTCATGATTCCGCAGTCGGTGGCCTATGCCGGGCTGGCCGGCATGCCGCTCGTCACGGGCCTGTATGCAACCTTCCTGCCTGCCCTCTTCGCCGTCCTGTTCAGTGCCTCGACGCGCCTGTCGGTCGGGCCGTCGGCGCTCACCAGCGTGCTCGTGGGCGCTTCCCTCATCGGCCTGGCCGAGCCCACCACGCCGCAGTGGATCTCACTGGCCGTGTGGCTGGCGATCCTGTCCGGTGGAATCCAGCTGGCGCTGGGCGCCGCGCGCGCCGCATGGGTGCTGAACCTGGTGAGTTCGCCGGTGCTGGCCGGTTTCAGCCAGGCCGCCGCGCTGCTGATCATCGCCTCGCAGCTTCCCGCACTGATCGGGTTGGGGGGGCCGCTCACCAGTCTCTGGCACGCGCCGCAATTCGATTTGCAGGCGCTGGCTTACGGCGCGGTGAGCTTGTTGCTTTTCGTCTTGAGCAAACGCTTCGCCCCGCGCCTGCCGATCGTATTGCTGGTGATTGCCGCCGCGGGGGCGCTGAGCAAATGGACCGCCTACTCCGCCCATGGCGCGGTGATCGGCACGCTGCCGGCCGGATTGCCGTCGTTCTACTGGCCCGGCCTGCCGGACCTGAACGCGCTCGGCGCCCTGGTGGTTCCCGCGCTGGTCATCGCGCTGGTGAGTTCGCTGGAACTGGCCGCCAGCGCGAAGATCGAGAGCCAGCGCGACGGCAAGCGCTGGGACGCGAGCCAGGACCTCGTGGGCCAGGGCATGGGCAAGCTGGCGGCGGCGTTCTCCGGCGCTTTCCCCACCAGCACTTCGTTCTCGCGCTCCGCTATCACGCTTTACGCCGGCGCACGCACGGGATGGGCCACCGTGCTGGCGACCGGCGTGGTGCTGCTCGTGCTGCTGTTCCTCACCCCGGCCCTGTACCACGTGCCGCGCTCGGTGCTGGCGGCCGTGGTCGTGACGGCGGTGGCGGGCCTGTTCAAACCGCAGACGCTGCTGCGCCTGTGGCGGATCGACCGTGTCGAGGCCGGCACGGGAATAGTTTCCTTTGCCGTGACCGTGCTCACGGCCCCGCGCATCTATTGGGGTGTGCTGGCCGGCGTGCTGATGGGCCTGACGCATTTCCTCTACCTGCGCCTGCATCCCCGCATCATCGAGGTCGGCCTGCACCCCGACGGCAGCCTGCGCGACCGGCGCGCGTGGGAGCTGCCGCCGCTGGCGCCCCACCTGTACGCCGTGCGCATGGATGCCGAACTGGACTTTGCCTCTGCAACCGCATTGGAGCGCACCGTGGTCGAACACCTGGCCACGCACCCGCACGTGCGGCACGTGTGCCTGTTCGCGCATCCGATCAACCGCGTGGACGCCACGGGCGTGGAGATGTTCGCGCAACTGCGCAGATTGCTGGACGAGCGCGGCATCCGGCTGCACATCAGCGGACTCAAGCTGCCCGTCGAACGGGTGCTGGAAAAAGCCGGCGTGCTCTACCAGACCCCACTGCTCAGCGTCTATCGCACCGACGCCGAGGCTTTGCTCGCGTTCGAGCAATTGGCCGCCTGACGCGGCACGCGCGTCACGCTGTGATGATCCATCCCTCCAGCGGGTCGAGGTTTTCCGGCAAGCCATAGCGCGGCGCTCCGTGCCGCTGCGCCCAGGCGGCCTGCACCAGGCACAGCACGGCATCGAGGCTGTCACCGCTGGCATCGTGGACCAGTGTGTCGCGTTGCGCGTGCGTGAGCTTCAGCCGCAGGTCCAGACGCGTGCGGCCCATCTCGAGTGCGGTGAGCAGGTCCTTGCGCGCGATCAGGCGGTCCGGTGTCTGCCTGGCCTTCTCGTCGCTCTTGTAGCTGCGCCGCCCGATCAGTTCGCGCGCCAACAGGCCCGGATACGCCTCGAGCGCAACCCGGCTCCGGTCTCCTTCATGCAAGCCCGGGATGTGGACACCGGCCGCCAACAGGGAGGGCACGGCCGCGTGCAGCATGTAGGCCACCGGCGGGTTGACCCATTTCATCGAAGGGCTGGAGCCCGCCAATTTGTCGAACGCGCGGTTGGCGAATTTGGCTCCCGCGGGGCGGCCGTCGCAGAACGCCGCGAACGTGGCGCGGATGTCAGGCCGGGTCAGGCTGGCATAGTGCTCGATGCAATCGCGCCACTGCAATGGCCAGCCCAGGTGCTCGACCAGCTCCCGCGGCAGCCCGAACGGGAAGTCGAAGCCGCCCACCCATTCGCGCGATTGGGCAAGCCACGTGGCGAATCCCTCCAGCGTTTCGATCTTTTCCAGCCCGGCGAGCACGACGCGCCCGCCCGAGTGCGAGCCCATCGCCAGCACGATCGGCTTGCGGCGGGTCGGACGGCTGGAGAAATCGCAGCCGAGCAGCAGCGGCTTAGTTAACAGGCCCTAGCCCCGCGCGCAATCGACAACGACGTTCCCGACGGCCCGCCCGGATTCCACCAGCTCGTGCGCGTCGGCGATCCGTGTCAACGGGAAATGCTGCGCAATGTTGTGCTGGAGCCGGCCCGCGCGCAGCAGCGCGTCCAGGTGCCGGATGGCTTGCGCGCGCTCGGCGCTCGCCAGTTCGTAGACGATGAAGAAGCGCATCCTTACCTGCTGCACGATCAGCGGAAAGAACGGCAAGCTGAATTCGCCCGCGCCGCTGCCGTAGACGACGACGTCGCCCGAGGGCTTCAGGACCTGGAGGTCCAGTGCGGAATTGGCCGCGATGTCCACTTCGATGATGCGGTCCACGCCTTCGCCGCCGGTCGCCTGCCGGACCCGCTCCGCCGCCCCATCCGCCTTGTAGTCGATCGCGACATCGGCGCCGGCCTTCGTCGCGAGCGCCGCTTTCGCTTCGCTGCTCACCGTCGCCAGGACCTGCCGGGCGCCCAGCAATCGCGCGACTTGCACTGCGTAGTGGCCCACCGCGCCGGCGCCGCCGGCGACCAGCACGCTCTTGCCCGTCACACCGCCATCCACGGCCACCGCGTGATAGGCGGTCAACGCGGGAATCCCCAGGCAAGCCCCGGCGTCGAAGCCGACCTGTTCGGGCAGCGGCACGGCTTGCGCGGCCGGCAGCACCACGTATTCGGCGGCGGTGCCGCAGGGCCGCTTCCACGCGGCGTTCCAGAGCCAAACGCGCTCGCCCAAGCGCGGCGACTGCACGCCCTCGCCCACCTGGTCCACCACGCCGGCGCCGTCGCTGTGCGGGATGATGCGGTGAAACGGAAGCACCTTGTTGCGCAGTCCGGCCCGGCTCTTGACGTCGGACGGGTTGACGCCGGAACAGGCGACGCGCACCCGCACTTCGCCGGGGCCGGCCGATGGCTTCTCGAGCGCGGCGACATGCAGCACTTCGTGGGCCGCGCCGGTGGATTCGTAAAAGGCAGCTTGCATCAGGCAATCTCCATGCGATGGGCAACAGCGAAGGCACAAGCGCGGGTGCGTCCGCGCGCGCCACCCGGCCGAACGGCGCCGCCGCTAGACGCGCCCGCAGATGGCGGCGTTGGCCATCAGGTCCTCGAGCAGCGCAAGCGACACCTTGCCGGACAAGGAATAGGGATCGAGCTCGGGCTTTTCCGAATGCTTCAGCAGGATCGCGTGGTTCAATTTGGTCAGGTTCACCTGTCCCATGCTCCAGCCGCCGAAACGCCGTTCGTCGATCTCTTCGTAGTGCAGCAGCGCGATGTCCCGGTGGCGCGGATCCTTCATGATGTGGCCGAACAACTCGCTGACCTGCATGCGGCCGCCTTCGATCGCCTGCAGGAAAACGCCGCCGCCGTAGCACAGGATGCCGGTGATGCCGGACAGGGGGTTGTGCTGCCTCGACTGGGCGAGGATGGATTCGATCGCCTCCGGGGTGATGTCCACCGCCCGGCTGGCGTAGAGAAGTCTGACTAGCATATGGGCCTGTTCACCGCGCTTGCGCGAGAGCTGTTCTTACCGTGGGATGAGCGCCAGGAATTCGCGGCGCAAGGCGGAGTCCTTCAGGAAGACCCCGCGCATGACGGAGGTGAGCATCTTGGCGTCCATGTCCTTCACGCCGCGCCACGCCATGCAGTAGTGACTCGCCTCCATGACGAGCGCCAGCCCGTCCGGCTGGGTTTTTTCCATGATGAGGTCCGCGAGCTGGACCACCGCCTCTTCCTGGATCTGCGGGCGGCCCATCACCCATTCGGCCAGCCGCGCGTACTTCGACAAGCCGATGACGTTGGTGTGCTCGTTGGGCATGATGCCGACCCAGAGCTTGCCGATCACGGGACAGAAATGGTGGCTGCAGGCGCTGCGCACCGAAATCGGCCCGACGATCATCAGCTCGTTGAGGTGCTCGGCGTTCGGGAATTCGGTGATCTTGGGGACCTGGACATACCGGCCCCTGAAGACCTCGTCCAGGTACATCTTCGCGACGCGCCGCGCGGTGTGGTTCGTGTTGTGGTCGCTCGTGGTGTCGATCACCATGCTGTCGAGCACGGCCTGCATCTTCCCCTCGACCTCCAGCTGGAGCTGCTCGAGCTCGCCC
>JAGRPN010000102.1 GCA_019449555.1 Ramlibacter sp. | reverse complement strand
GCTTACCAGCGGCAGACGCGGCCGGGTTCGCCGGAGGACGATCTCTACCGGAAATTCCTCGTGCGCAGGAACTGGGTGCGATGAACGGGCCGGCCACCCCGCCGGGAGCCTCGTGACGCTGGCGCGGCTCGGCGTCCTCGGAGGAGCGTTCGATCCGCCCCATCTCGCGCATGTCGCGCTCGCTCGGGCCGCGCTCGACCAGTTGCAGCTCGAGCAGTTGCGCATCTTCCCGACGGGCCAGGCGTGGCACAGGCCGCAAGCCCTGAGTGCGCCCGAGCACCGGCTGGCGATGGCCAGGCTGGCTTTCGGGCAGCTGCCGCGCACCGTGATCGACGAGCGCGAACTGCACCGCCCGGGGCCCACCTACACGGTCGACACGCTGCGCGAATTGAAAGCCGAGCATCCCGCGGCGCGGATCTTCCTCGTCATGGGAGAGGACCAGGCGGTCGCGCTGACGCGCTGGCGCGAATGGGAGGCTGTCCTCGGGCTGGCCGTCATCTGCATGGCCGCTCGCGCCGCAGCCCATGCGAGCCCCGATGCGGCGCAGCCCGGCCTGCCGGAACAGGCCGAGTTGCGGCTATTGCAATTGCCGCAGATGCCCGAAAGCGCGACCGAAGTGCGCGAGCGCGCGGCAGCGGGCGCCCCGATCGGCCATCTGGTCCCGCCGGCCGTTGCACGTTATATTGAACGACATCACCTCTATCGAACTGCCTGATGACCCAAGAAACCGCCGCCAGAAAAGACACCCAGCGACTCCAGCGTGCCATCGTCGATGGCCTGGAGGACGTGAAAGCGCATGACATCGCGGTTTTCAACACGGAGCATCTCTCGCCGCTGTTCGAGCGGGTCATCGTCGCTTCGGGCACGTCGAACCGGCAGACCAAGGCCCTGGCTTCGAGCGTGCGCGACGCCGTGCGTGACGCGGGATTCCCCAAGCCGCGCATCGAAGGCGAGGAAAACGGCGAGTGGATCATCGTGGACTGCGGTGCGGCCGTGGCCCACATCATGCAGCCGGCGATCCGGCAGTATTACCATCTCGAGGAAATCTGGGGCGAGAAGCCGGTGCGGCTGAAGTTCGGCGCGCCGAAACCAGCGGTGCCCCAGGCGCTCAAGCAGGACAAGCCCGCTGCGAAGACGGCGGCGAAGAAGACGCCGCGCAGCGCAGCGAGAGCGGGCAGCAGCGCGATGCCGCCGGCGCGCAGCTCGAACAAGGCAACTGCGAAGAAGACAGCCGCGAAGACGGCACCGAAGAAAACGGCAACTGCGAAGACGGCCGCCAAGGCCAGGCCGGCGGGCAAGGCGCCTGCGAAAAAAGCGCCCACCCGCCACGCCGCCCCGACGCGCAAGAGCGCGGCAAAGAGCCCCCGGCGATAGGCCGCGCCACAACCCATGAAACTGGTCATCGTCGCGGTGGGCCAGCGGGTTCCCGACTGGGCGCAGACCGCCTGGGACGATTACGCCAAGCGCTTCCCGCCCGAGCTGCGGGTGGAGCTCAGGGCCGTGAAGACCGCGCCGCGCGCATCGAAGACGCTCGAAAGCCTGTACGCCGCGGAGCGCCAGCGCATCGAGACGGCCATTCCCAAGGACGCCCACGTCGTGGCGCTGGACGAACACGGCACGGCGCTCACGACGATGGCGCTGGCCGCGCGGCTGAAGGAGTGGCAGCTCCAGGCGCAGGACGTCGCGTTGGTGATCGGCGGGCCGGACGGGCTGGATCCCGCGTTCAAGCGCGCCGCGCACGAGCGCCTGCGCCTGTCGGACCTCACGTTGCCGCATGCGATGGTCCGGGTGCTGCTGGTGGAACAGCTGTACCGCGCCTGGTCGATCAACGCCAATCATCCGTACCACCGCGAGTGATGTGGTGCCGATGACCGACTTCATTTACCTCGCGTCCCAGAGCCCTCGCCGCAGCCAGTTGCTGGAGCAGCTCGGCGTCGCGCACGAGCTGCTGCTGCCCGACCCGGACGAGGACACGGAGTCGATCGAAACCGTGCTGCCGGGCGAAGCGCCGGCCCCGTATGTCCGACGGGTGACACGCCTGAAACTGGACGCGGCCTTGCAGCGCCTGCAGCGGCGCGGCCTGCCGCCGGCGCCGGTGCTGTGCTCGGATACGACGGTGGCCCTGGGGCGCGTGATCTACGGCAAGCCGCTCGACGCGCGCGATGCGGCCCGCATGCTGCGCGAACTCTCCGGCACGACCCATCGCGTGCTCACGGGCATCGCGCTGCAGGCCGGGCGCAAGCGCAGGGAGGCCCTCAGCGATTCGAAGGTGACGTTCGCCGCCATGACACCGGCGCAGATCCGCCGCTACGTCGAAAGCGGCGAGCCCATGGGCAAGGCCGGCGCGTACGCGGTGCAGGGCAGGGCGGCGGCGCACATTTCCCACATCAGCGGCAGCTACAGTGGCATCATGGGCTTGCCGATGCACGAGACAGCGCAGTTGCTGCGTGCCTTCGGCTTTCGAATCTGAAAATGCAGCAAGACATCCTGATCAACTGGGCGCCGCAGGAGACGCGGGTCGCCATCGTCGAAAGCGGCGCGGTGCAGGAGTTGCACGTGGAGCGCACGCTCGAGCGCGGCCTGGTGGGCAACGTCTATCTCGGCAAAGTGGCGCGCGTGCTGCCCGGCATGCAGTCGGCCTTCATCGACATCGGCCTGGAGCGCGCCGCATTCCTGCACGTGGCGGACGTGTGGCACCGCCAGCCCGAGGGCGAGCCGCCGGCCTTCGTGCGCAACAGCCAGCCCCAGGTCCCGATCGAAAAACAGGTGTTCGAGGGCCAGTCGCTGATGGTGCAGGTGATCAAGGACCCGATCGGCACCAAGGGCGCGCGCCTGTCGACGCAGGCCAGCATCGCCGGCCGGCTGCTCGTGTTCCTGCCGCAGGACGACCACGTGGGCGTCTCGCAAAAAATCCCGGCGGAGCAGCGCGAGGCGCTGCGCATGCGGCTGCAGGCGCTGGTTGGCCCGGCCGGCGGCGGCTTCATCCTGCGCACCAACGGCGAGGACGCCACGGACGCCGAGCTCGCCGAGGACATCGCGTACCTGCGCAAGACCTGGGCGCGCATCCGCGAGGCGGCCACGCGCCTGCCGGCGACCTCGCTGCTGCACCAGGACCTGAACCTGCTGCAACGCGTGCTGCGCGACCTGGTGAGCGAGCAGACGCAGACCATCCGCATCGATTCGCACGAACAGTTCGAGCGCCTGCACGCGTTCGGCATGGAGTTCATGCCGGCCGCGGCCGCGCGGCTGCAGCTGTACAAGGGCGAGCGGCCGATCTTCGACCTGTACTCGATCGACGAGGAGATCGCGAAGGCGCTCGGCCGCCGGGTCGACCTCAAGTCGGGCGGCTACCTGATCGTGGACCAGACGGAGGCGCTGACCACGATCGACGTGAACACCGGCGGCTATGTCGGCGCGCGCAATTTCGACGACACGATCTTCAAGACCAACCTGGAAGCGGCGCATGCGATCGCGCGGCAGTTGCGGCTGCGCAACCTGGGCGGCATCATCATCGTGGATTTCATCGATATGGCCCGCGAGGATCACCGCGAGGCCGTGCTGGCCGAGTTCCGCAAGCAGTTGGCGCGCGACCGGGTCAAGACGATGTCGGGCGGGTTCTCGCAGCTCGGGCTGGTCGAGATGACCCGCAAGCGCACGCGCGAATCGCTCGCTCACATGCTGTGCGAGCCGTGCCAGGCCTGCCAGGGCAAGGGCACGGTGAAGACGGCGCGCAGCGTCGCCTACGACATCCTGCGCGAGATCCTGCGTGAAGCGAGGCAGTTCAATCCGCGCGAATACCGGGTGGTGGCTTCGCCGAAAGTGATCGAACTGTTCCTCGACGAGGAAAGCCAGCACCTGGCAGGGCTGTCCGATTTCATCGGCAAGCCGATTTCGCTGCAAAGCGAAAGCGCGATGGGCCAGGAGCAGTACGACATCGTGCTGCTGTAGCGCGACCCGGGCTGCGGGCTCAGGCCGGGGTCTGGACCCTGCTGCCCAGCACCTTGCGCGCCTGCTCCAGCACCTGTTCCGGCGTGATCGACTGCAGGCAATCGCTGCGGCTTTGCCGGTGGTCCTCGCAGCCGGCGCGGCCGCAGGGCACGCAGGACTGCCGGCCTTGGATCACCGTCACGTTGCCTGACTGCTGCACGCCGGCCGAGCGCGCGAACAGTGCCCGCGCATTCGAACGTGCCGGCCAGGGCGCCCATCGCTGCGGGTTGGTCGGCCCCAAAATCGCGATGACGGGAACGCCGGTGGCCGCCGCGAGGTGCGAAACGGAAGTGTCCGGCCCGATATACAGTGCCGCGCCCTGCAACAAGGTCGTGAGCTGATTGAAATCGAGTCGCCCGGACACGTCGAGCAATTGCGGCGCTTCGCCCAGCCCGCGCAGCGCCGCGATGCATTCCTGGTCGCGTTCAGCCGCGCTGCCGGTCAGCACCACCTGGCAGCCGTCGGCCAGCAGGGCGCCCACCAGGCTCCTGAAATGCGCCAGCGGCCACTGCTTGTACGGCCACATGGACGGCGCATGGACCACCACCGCGCCCGGCTCGATGACGTCGCGCAGTTGCCTGGGCAACGGCTCAGGCGGCGGCGCAACGACGCGCGGCGCACGGTCTTCCCCGACCCAAGGCGCGAGCAGAGCCTGTTTCTCCGCCGTCACGTGCACCGAGCCGAGATCGCCCGCCGACGTGACGACGTGCGCCAGCAGCTGCCGCTTGATCCAGTTGGTGCCGCCGGAGCGCGGAACGATGCCGCTGCGCAGCGGCGCCGCGATCCAGCCGATCAGGTGGGCCCGGTCGCCGGGGTCGGCCACGAGCGCGAGGTCGTAGCGGCGCCAGAGTCGCCGCAGCAGCGACCAGCCGCCGCGCCACCCGGATCGCGCCGGCCATTCGAGCACCTGGTCGATGTCGCGGTTGCCGTGCAACATGCCGGCCGTGCCGGCGAACGCCAGCACCTCGATGCGCGCCTTCGGCCAGCGCCGCCGCGCAGAATGGATCAGCGGCGTGGTGAGCAGCACGTCGCCGATCTGGCGAGTGGCGACCACGAGCACGCGTTCGATCCCACGCTGCTGCGCGGCCCCGTAGCGGTTCTCCGCGAGAATCCACGCCAGCAGCGAGATGTACAGGTGGCCCTCGACGAAATCCATCAGGAGCGAATTGAAGAGGCTGCCCGCGGCGAACGCGAGCACCAGGCCGGCCAGCATTCCACCCAGAGGCTGGGGCGACCGCGCCGCGCGCCACAGGGGCAGGGCCAGCCAGGCCAGGTACAGGGCGAGGGCCGTGATGCCGCCGCTGATCAGCTGCATCAGGTATTCGTTGTGCGGGTTGTCGGTGCGGATCCGGGCCGCCTTCGCACTGGCTTGCGCTCCCTCCTCGCCGCGGTAGTGCTCGAGCGCCGCCCTTTCATACGCCGCCGAATAGTTCGCGAATCCCGCGCCCGTGACGGCGTACCGTGCAGCCATGTCGCGCGCCACCCGCAGCATCTCGATGCGTATTTCCGTGGACGTCAGCTCGCCGTTCGGACCGGCCGACTGCGTGCTCGCCAGCGTTTCCTTCAAGCGGCTGTTGACCGCCTGCGATCCGGTGGCCAGCGCCAGCACCAGCAAGGGACAGGCGATCGCGGCCGCCCAGCGCCAGCGGCGCGGGCTGTGCAGCCAGGCGGCGCACGAAGCCAGCAGCACCAGCACCACATGCCCGGTGCGGCTGTCGATCGCGAACAGCACCGCCAGCGCCATGAAGACCGCCATCAGGCGTGTGGGCCACGGATGCGGCCGGCCATCGGCACGCAGCAGGAGCAGGAACGCGCAGGCGGCCAGCGCGAACCCGGCGGAGATACGGCGCTTGCCGAGCGCCGCGTACAGGCGCGGCTCCAGCAGCGCCGCCCAGTAGACGATCGCCAGCAGCAGGGCGCCTGCGATCAGCGCCCGGATGAAAACGCGCCGGTGCCGTGCGTCCTGCAGCAATGCCAATAGCAGCGGGCCCAGCACGAGCTCCTGGTACTTGTTGATGGCCCCGCCGCTCGCGCGCCCCCAGCCCGAGGTGGCCAGCGTATGGACGGCGATATAGGCGAACAGCAACAGGCCGGCCGCCATGACCGGCTCCTTCCACGGCGCCGCGCGCGCTATCACGCCCGGGCGGACCAGCACGAGCGCGAGCAGGGCCGCTTCCGCGAACGCGACGCCGGCCGAGGAAAATGGCAGGAAAAAGCCCAAACCCGCCAGGGCGAGCGCCAGCAGGAAATTCCAGGTCGGCGCCTCGTCTTCGCGCGCGCAGGCAGCGGTCGTGGTCGTGGACGGCGCGGTCATGTCATCCCGAATTGCAGTGCATGCAGCCGCGCGTACAGCCCGCCGTGCGCGAGCAGCTGGGCGTGAGTTCCGCTTTCGGCGAGCTTGCCTCGTTCGAGCACGAGCACCCGGTCCGCATGCTCGATGGTCGAGAGACGGTGGGCGATGATCAGTGTGGTGCGGCCCGCCATCAGGCGTTGCAGCGCCTCCTGGACCTGCCGCTCGGACGCGGTGTCAAGCGCGGACGTGGCCTCGTCGAGGATCAGCACCGGCGCGTCCTTGTACAACGCGCGGGCGATGGCCAGGCGCTGGCGTTGGCCGCCCGAAAGCGTGACGGCGTTGTGGCCCACGACCGTGTCCAGGCCCTGCGGCAGCGATGCCACCAGGTCGTCCAGGTTGGCGGCGGCCACGCATTCGCGCAGGCGCCGTTCGTCCGCCGGCCCGCCGAGCGCGACGTTGGCGGCGAGCGAATCGTTGAACATCACCACGTCCTGGCTGACCAGTGCGAACTGCCGGCGCAGGGCGTCCAGGCGCCACTCGGCGACGTCCCGGCGATCCAGCGACACACGGCCGGACGTCGGCAGGACGAACCGGGGCAAGAGGTTGGCCAAGGTCGTCTTGCCCGATCCCGAGGGCCCGACCACGGCGACGATCTGGCCCGGCTCGATCGTGAGCGTCACCTGGTCGAGCGCGGGTGCACCGTCCTCGCGGTAGCGCACCGTGACGCCCTCGAACGCGATGCGCCCCTGCGCCCGCTCGACTGAGTGCAGGCCGCCCGACTCGGCGGGCGTGTGCTCGATCAGGTCCATGGCCCGATGCACCGAGGCAAGCCCGCGCGAAATCGGGCTCGCGACTTCCGACAGGCGCTTGATCGGCGCGATCAGCATCAGCATGGCGGTGATGAAAGCGGCGAAGGTGCCGACGGTGATCCCACCGCGGCTTTGCCAGAGCGCGATCGAGATGACGGCGGACAGGGCGGCCGCGGCCAGCATGTGAGTCAGCGGCGTGATCGAGGCGGAGGCCACCGCCGTTTTCATCGCCAGCCGGCGCAAGGCTGCGCTCAAGGCGCTGAACCGGCGCGCCTGCACCGCCTGCGCGCCGTGCAGGCGGACCACGCGCGCCGCGAGCACGTTTTCCTCGACCACATACGCGAGGTCATTGGTGGCGGTCTGGGTACTGCGCGCGATGCGGTAAAGGCGGCGCGACACCGTGCGCATCAACCAGCCGACGGCCGGCACGATCAGCAGCACGATCAGCGTCAGCTGCCAGTTCAGGTACAGCAGGTAGGCGAGCAGCGCGACGAGCGACACGCTGTCCTTGAGCAGGCCGGTCACCGCGTTGACCAGCAGCAGGGCGCCGGTCTGGACCTCGAACACCACCGTGTTCGACAGCGCGGTGGCGTTCTGCTCCTGGAACAGTGCCAAGCGCGCATCCAGCAGACGAGCGAACATGTCCTGCCGCAGCGACAGCAGGCCGTCCTGCGTGATCCGGGCCAGCGCCAGATCGGCCACGAAGCCGGCCACCCCGCGCACCGCGAACAGCAGCAGCAGCGCGGCCGGGACCATCCACAACGGGATGCCGCCCGGCTTGAAACCGCGGTCCAACAGGGGCTTCATCAACGCGGGCAGCAGCGGCTCCAGCGCCGACGACACCACGGTCGCGATCGCGGCGATGGCCCAGAAACGGCGCGACCTGCCGAAATAAGGCATGAGCCAGCGCACAACGGAGGTGTCAATTCGAATCATCAGGGGTATGTCTGCGCCAGGGCGCGCCGCTCTCGCGACCGGCTCTCCCCGCCGATCCCGCGGCGGACTCTGCTTCGCGCATCAGCGCCGTGAAAGCCCGCCCGCCCGGCGACTGCCCGGATCGACGCTGGACGACGGCTTGTCCATGGATGAGGATGCAATAATGAGCCGATCGAAGCGAATCCGGGGATTATGCCGTGGCACGCGGCCGCCCGACGGGCCATGCAAAGACTCAGCATCATCATCGTCGCCAGGAACGAAGCCATCAACATCGCCGAATGCGTGCGCTCCGCCCGATTCGCCGATGAAGTGATCGTGCTGGATTCGGGCAGCACCGACGGCACTCCTGAACTCGCGCGCTCCGAGGGCGCGACGGTGGTGGTGACCGACTGGCCGGGCTACGGCCCGCAGAACAACCGCGGCATCGACCGCGCGGGGGGCGACTGGTTCTTCTCGCTGGACGCCGACGAGCGCATCAGCGCCGAACTCGCGGCCGAGATCCGCACGGCGATCGAACGGGCGGACGTGAACGGCTTTCGCGTGCCGCGCAGCTCGATGTTCTGCGGCCGCTTCATGAGGCACGGGGGCTGGAGTCCCGATTACACATGGCGGCTGGCGCGCCGCGGCCACGCCCGCTTCACGGAGCATTTCCTGCACGCGCATCTCGAGGTGGACGGGCCCACCGGCACGCTCGCCAACCCGATCGTCCACTACAGCTACCGTTCGATGGAATCGGTGCTGGAAAAGCTGAACCGGTATTCGACGGCGAGCGCGCGCGACATGACGGCGGACCACCGGCGCGGCTCCCTCGGGCGAGCGATCGGCCACGGGCTCTGGGCTTTCTTCCGCACCTACTTCCTGCGGCTCGGCTTCCTGGACGGGCGCTGGGGTTTCATGCTCGCCGTGTCGAACGCGGAGGGCACCTACTACCGCTACGTCAAGCTCTGGCTGCTGCAGCAGCGTCATGGGGTGGCGGACAGCGCCCCATGACCGCCGCCTTCATCGTCCTGACCTACAACCGATCGGACGCGCTGCTGGCGGTGCTGCGCGCGCTGGCGCCGCAATGCGCGGCGGGCGACACGGTGCTGATCGCCGACGATGGATCGCGGCCGGAGCACGTGCAGGCGTTG
The DNA here is from genome assembly GCA_019449555.1 of Ramlibacter sp. GTDB lineage: Bacteria > Pseudomonadota > Gammaproteobacteria > Burkholderiales > Burkholderiaceae_C > Ramlibacter. The sequence continues at coordinate 4,001 of JAGRPN010000102.1, read as the reverse complement.
CGCGACGGGCTGCCCGCGTTCGCCTGCCCGGTGCGGCATGTCTGGCATCCCGATGTGGGCTTCACGGCGGCGCGGGCACGCAACCTGGGCGCCTCGCTGGCCGGCACCGAGTATCTGGTGTTCCTCGACGGCGATTGCGTGCCGAACCGGCACTTCGCGCGGCACCATGCGGCGCTGGCGCAGCCGGGCCATTTCCTCAATGGCAGCCGGGTGCTGCTGGGCGAACGCTTGAGCCGGCGCGCGCTGCGTGGTGAAATCCAGCTCGCGCAACTGGGTGCGCTGGACTGGCTGCGGCTGCGGGCGGCCGGCGAGGTTAACAAACTGACGCATCTTCTTTACTGGCCCGGTGCACCGGGGCGGGTACAAACCGCGTTTCAGTGGAAGGGGATCCGCAGCTGCAATTTCGGGGTCTGGTATCGTGACTTCGAAGCCGTGAACGGATTCGATGAAAGTTTCAGCGGCTGGGGGCACGAGGATGCCGACCTGGTGCTGCGGCTGCATCATCATGGCTGCCGGCGCAAGAATGGTTTTCTGGCCACCGAGGTATTCCACCTGTGGCACCCCGAAAGCGGCCGGGAGGGCGAAGCCGCCAACCGCGAGCGCGTCGTCCAGCGCATGCAAGGCGGGCTGGTCCGCGCGCAGCAGGGCCTGGCCGAACTGCCGCGCGGCGCCGCGACGGTAACGCTACTGAACGAACGATGGAGAGAACAAAGAGCATGAACATCCCCGCACTGTGGCGACGACGCCAATTCGTGGCCGTGGCCGGAGCGGCGGCGGCCCTGCCGGCGCTGGCGCAATTCCGGGTCGAGGTCAGCGGCGTCGGACTTACCCAGTTGCCGATCGCCGTGGTGCCGTTCCGCGGCTCCGACCAGGCGCCGCAGAAGATCGCGGCCATCGTGCAGGCCGACCTGGAACGCAGCGGCCAGTTCCGCGCGATCGACCCGGCGGGAGCCGCGCTCGACGAGAGCAGCCGGCCCGACCTGACCCCCTGGCGCCAGAAAGGCGCGGACTCGATCGCGACGGGCAGCGTGTCGCGCCTGGCGGACGGGCGCTGGGACGTGCGCTTCCGCCTGTGGGATGTCGTGCGCGGCCAGGACCTCGGAGGCCAGAGCTACGCCGTCACCGTGGGCGACCTGCGCCTCGCAGCGCATCGCATCGCCGATTTCATCTACGAGAAGCTCACCGGCGAGAAGGGTATCTTCTCCACCCGCATCGCCTACGTCACGAAGGCCGGGAACCGGTACAACTTGTGGGTCGCGGATTCCGACGGCGAGAACGCGCAGTCGGCGCTTTCCAGCAGCGAGCCGATCATCTCGCCGGCCTGGTCCGCCAACGGCAGCCGGCTGGCCTATGTTTCGTTCGAGTCGCGCAAGCCGGTGGTGTATGTGCACGACGTCGCCAGCGGCAGGCGGCGCCTGATCGCGAACTTCCGCGGCTCCAACAGCGCGCCCGCCTGGTCGCCCGACGGCCGCACGCTGGCCGTCACGCTCAGCCGCGACGGCGGCTCGCAGCTCTACACGATCGACGCCAACGGGGGGGAACCGAGGCGCCTGACGCAATCCGCCGGCATCGACACCGAGCCCATCTATTCGCCGGACGGGCGCAATATCTATTTCGTGAGCGACCGCGGCGGCGCGCCGCAGATCTATCGGATGCCGGCGAGCGGGGGGAACCCCGAGCGCGTCACGTTCACGGGGAGTTACAACATCTCGCCCGCTCTCAGCCCGGATGGCCGATGGCTCGCCTACATCTCGCGAATTTCGGGTGTGTTCGAGCTCCAGGTGATGGAGCTCAGCAATGGAACCGTGCACTCGATCACCGACACCACCGCCGACGAAAGCCCCAGTTTTGCGCCGAATGGTCGCCTGATCGTGTATGCCACGCGGCAAAATGGACAGGAAGCGCTGATGACCACCACCCTGGACGGCAAAATCAAGGCAAGGCTGGCGGGCAAGGGCGGCGATATCCGGGAGCCCGACTGGGGTCCCTTCCAGAAGTAATGTTCCAGAAGTAATTTTTCAGGAGAGATTTGGATGATCAAGCGAATGTTCATGGTCCTGGCGCTGGCCGCGGCCATGGTGGGTTGCTCGAGCGTGCCGCTCGATAACGTCCCCGTCGAAGACAAGAGCGCCACGGCGGTCGCACCCGGGCCGGGCGGCGCGGCAGGCACGCAAAGCAGCGTGGCGCCGGTCGCTGCCGATACGGCCTCGGCCACCGCCGCGGGCCCAGCCAACGTGGCCAGGATCATCTACTTCGATTACGACAGCTACGTGATCAAGCCGCAGTTCCAGTCGCTGCTCGAAGGCCACGCGCGCTTCCTGCGGGCGAACACCGGCCGCAAGATCTCGATCGAAGGACACACCGACGAGCGCGGCGGGCGCGAATACAACCTGGCGCTGGGCCAGCGCCGCTCCGAGGCGGTCCGGCGCGCCCTGGGCCTGCTCGGCGTGGCCGACGGCCAGATGGAAGCGGTGAGTTTCGGCAAGGAAAAACCGGTCGCGCCCGGCAGCGACGAGGCATCCTGGGCCCAGAACCGCCGCGCCGAGATCGTGTACCGCTGATGCATACCGCCGATTACCGCCCGGCGCCGTCGTTCTGGCGCGGCGCTCTGAGCTGCGCGCTCGTCGTGCTGTGCCTGGCTGCCAGTTCGACTGCATCGGCCGCGCTGTTCGAAGACGACGAGGCCCGCCGCGCGATCCTCGACCTGCGCCAGCGCGTGGAGGCGCAGCGGCTGGCCGGCGAACGCCAGGCCGACGACCTGCGGCGCGCCACCGAAGAGAACGGCCAGCTGCGGCGCAGCCTGCTGGAACTGCAATCGCAGATCGAGGCCCTGCGCGGGGAGATCGCCCGCCTGCACGGCCAGGACGAGCAGCTGACGCGCGACCTGGCCGAAATCCAGCGGCGCGAGAAGGACCTCGTGCAGGGCGTGGACGAGCGCTTGCGAAAGGTCGAACCGTCGAAAGTCTCCGTCGACGGGCGTGAATTCATCGCCGACCCGACGGAAGCACGGGATTTCGAGGCGGCGCTGGCGATCTTCCGCAAAGGCGACTTCCCGGCCGCGCAGGCGGCGTTCGCCGACTTCATCAAGCGCTATCCCCAGAGCGGCTTCAAGTCCACGGCCCTGTTCTGGCTGGGCAACGCCCAGTACGCCAACCGCGACTACCGCGGCGCGATCGGCAATTTCCGCGCGCTGTTGGCGCAGGCGCCCGACCACCCGCGGGCCGCGGAGGCCGTGCTCTCGATCGCCAACTGCCAGATCGAGCTCAAGGACAACGCGGGCGCTCGCCGCACGCTCGACGAGCTCGTCAAGGCCTATCCGCAGTCCGAGGCGGCCGTTGCCGCCAAGGAACGATTGGCGCGCCTGCGGTAAGGCCGGCCGGGCCTCGCGCATGACGCACCTCGACGAAGCGGCCGACCTGCAGCGCCGCTTCGGCGGGCTGGAACGTCTCTATGGGCTGGAGGGCGCCGCGGCGATCCGCGCGGCGCACGTGGTGGTGGTCGGCATCGGCGGCGTCGGTTCCTGGGCGGCGGAGGCGCTGGCGCGCAGCGGGGTGGGCGAGCTCACGCTGATCGACTTCGACCATATCGCCGAATCGAACATCAACCGGCAGATCCATGCGCTGGCCGCCACGCTCGGACAAGCCAAGGTGCAGGCCATGGCCGAGCGCATCGCGCAAATCAATCCACGCTGCAAGGTGCAAGGCATCGAGGAATTCGTGGAGCCCGAGAACTGGCTCGAACTGCTGCCGGCCGGGGCCGACGCGGTGATCGACGCCTGCGACCAGGTGAAATCCAAGGTCGCCATGGCCGCCTGGGCGCGCCGCACCGGGACGCTGTTCGTGGCGGCCGGCGCGGCTGGCGGCAAGCGGCTGGCCCATCGGGTCGACGTCGACGACCTGGCGCTGGCGACCCACGATCCCCTGCTGGCCCAGGTGCGCGCACGGCTGCGCAAGTTCTACGGCGCGCCGCGCGAAGGCCGGCGGATCGGCGTCACGTGCGTG
>JAGRPN010000101.1 GCA_019449555.1 Ramlibacter sp. | reverse complement strand
ACAGCAGGATGAATTCCTGGCGCTGCTCGTCCGTGATACGGCCCACGCGCGTGAGGAAGTCGATGCCGCGAAACCATTCCTCCTGCGTGAGCTTCACTTCGCGCGCGAACGCGTGCAGGTGCTGCACCAGGCTGGTCATGATCTCCTTCAGGCGCGGGTCGGGCGTGGCGTCGAACCGGGCGATCACCGCCTGCGTGATGTCGTGCTGGGTCAGGTTTCGCAACGGATGTCTCCTGGATCACTGCGGCGGGCCCGGGTGCAGCGACGCACTGTAGGCGAGCTGACGAATTGCGGCAAGCGCTGCAGCTCGGCAGTTGCGTTCCTGCGCGGATGACGACGGCGCCGGGTATGCTGGCGGCCACATCAAACGGAGAGCGTCATGCGTTATCGTCCACTCGGCCGCACCGGCCTGTTCGTCTCCGAGCTCTGCCTTGGCACGATGACCTTCGGCGGCAGCGAAGGCATGTGGGGCGTGATCGGCAAACTGCAACAGTCCGACGCCGAACGGCTGGTCGGGCAGGCCCTCGATGCCGGCATCAACTTCATCGACACGGCCGACGTCTATGCCGGCGGCGTGTCGGAACAGATCACCGGCCAGGCGCTGAAGAACCTCAAGGTCCCGCGCGAGAACGTCGTCGTCGCGACCAAGGTGTTCGGCGAGACCGGCCCCGGGCCGAACTCGCGCGGCGCCACCCGCGGCCACATCATGGATGGCGTGAAGGCCAGCCTGAAGCGGCTTCAGCTCGAGCATATCGACCTGTACCAGATCCACGGCTTCGATCCCGCGACACCGATCGAGGAGACGGTGCGTGCGCTCGACCAGGTGGTGCGGCAAGGCTACGTGCGCTACGTCGGCGTGTCGAACTGGGCCGCATGGCAGATCGTGAAGGCACTGGGCATTGCGGAGCGCCTCGGCCTCGCGCGCTTCGAGTCGCTGCAGGCGTACTACACCGTCGCCGGCCGCGACCTCGAACGCGAGCTGATCCCGATGCTGCGCAGCGAGGGCGTCGGCCTGATGGTGTGGAGCCCGCTGGCCGGCGGGCTGCTCAGCGGCAAGTACGGACGCGAGCAGCAGGCCGAGGAAGGCAGCCGCCGCATCACTTTCGATTTCCCGCCGGTGGACAAGGACCGCGCCTGGAATTGCGTCGACGTGATGCGCACGATCGCGCAGGCCCACGGGGTTTCAGTGGCGCAGGTCGCGCTGGGGTGGCTGTTGCACCAGCCCCAGGTCACCAGCGTGATCGTCGGCGCCAAGCGCGCCGAGCAGTTGGCGGACAACATCGCGGCCACACAGGTCGCGTTGACCGAGGGCGACCTGCTGCAGATCAACAACGTGAGCCGCCTGCCGCACGAGTACCCGGGCTGGATGTTCGCGCGCCAGGGCGAATACCGGCGCAAGCAGATCGACGAAGCGTTCAGCCCGCGGCGCGAGCCGTAACGAGCAGGCGCTGGGGCGCCAGCATTTCCTGCGTCAGGCCGAAGCCCGCGATGCGCTGCGGCAGCGGCAGCCCGCGGGCGAGCGCCGCGCAGGCTTCGCCCATCGCGGGCGAGGTCTGGATGCCGTAGCCGCCCTGCGCGGCCACCCAGAAGAAGCCCGGCGCCTGCGGATCCCAGCCGCCCACCAGGTCCCCGTCCGCAACGAAGGACCGCAGGCCGGCCCAGGTGTGGGTGGGACGCCGGATGACGAGCGTCGTCATCTCCTGGATGCGCTCGATGGCGGTGGCGATGTCCTCCAGCTCCGGCTGCACGTCCTGCGGCTCGACGGGATTGGCATTGGCGGGCGAACCGAGCAGCATGCCCGCGTCGGGCTTGAAATACCAGTCCTCGCTCACGCCCGCCGTCAACGGCCAGAGCGCGCACGACACGCCCTCCGGCGGCGCGAAGATGAACGCGGAGCGGCGCTTGGGCTGCAGGCCGATCGTGCACGCGCCGGCCATCGCCCCGACGACGCCGGCCCAGGCGCCGGCGGCGTTCAGCACGACCGGCGCTTCGTAAGTGGCTCCGCCCGCCTGGATCCGCCACACGCCGCCGCTGCGCGAGAGGCCCGTCACTTGCGCATCGGTCACGATGGCGCCGCCATGCGCGCGGATGCCGCGCAGGAAGCCCTGGTGGATCGCATGCACGTCCATGTCGACGGCGTCCGGCTCCAGCACGCCGCCGATCAATTTGTCGCGGCGCAGTACCGGCGTCACTTCGCAGGTCCCGGCGGCGTCGAGCAGGCGCGCCCGCGGCGACATCGCGCGCAGCACGTCCCAATGGGCCTGGAGTTCCTCCTCCTGGCCGGGGGTGGCCACCATCATGGCGCCGCGCGGGCTCAGCACCGCATGGTCGGTGAAACCTTCCGGCGGCGATTCCAGAAAAGCGCGGCTGGCCATCGTGAGCGCGCGCACCTGCGGCGTGCCGTAGCTCTCCATGAACAGCGCCGCCGACCGCCCGGTGGAGTGATAGCCCGGCTGCGACTCGCGCTCGAGCAGCACGACGCGCCCGTGCGGCGCCAGCCAGTAGCCCACCGACGCGCCCGCGATGCCGCCGCCGATGACGAGGAAATCCGCTTTCGAGCCCATCCGGTCATTCTAGGGGCCGTGCTCGCGGGGTCGTCGCATCACCACTGCGGCGGCGAACTGCCCGGCGGCATCGAAGGCAAGGTCCACGCCGCCGGTGTGCGCGACAGCTGGGCGCTGTGCCGGAACGTGCACAGTTCGCCGAAACCGGAGGCGACGGTTTCCAGGTAAGGCTCGCGCGGCGGCGGCGTCGCGTCGAAGCCGCCCGCGACACGGCCCAGGCCGCGCAGCCAATGCCCGGTCTGCGCCAGCGACACCTGCACATGCCAGCTGCCGCCTTCGCGCTGCTGGCGGCACAGCGCGGCCGACGCGCCCATCGCGATCAGGAAACCGCTCGCCTCGTCGAGGATCTGCATCGGCAGCGCCCGCGGCGCATCCTGGCCGCTCGCCATGCCCTCCGCGTCATTGAAGCCCATCGCGGTCTGGACCAGCGAATCGAAGCCGCGCCGCGAAGCCCAGGGCCCGCGCGGGCCATATGCACTCAGCGAAACATAGACGATGCCCGGCCGGCGCTGGGCCAGCTGCTCGGGCCCGAAGCCCCGCGCGGCGAGGCTGCCCGGCCGGTAGCCCTGCACGAACACATGGGCCTCCTCGACCAGCCGCTCGAGCGAGTCTTTGCCTTCGCCCTCATCCAGGTCGATGTGGACCGACCGCTTGCCGCGGCTGGTATCCGAAATGGCGGCGATGTTGGGCAGCTTGGGCGAATTCACGAGCATGACGTCCGAGCCGTACGCCGCCAGCGCCTTGCCGCCGACCGGGCCGGCGAGGATGCGCGTCAGCTCCAGCGTGCGCACGCCGGCGAGCGGCCGGTCCTGCGCGCCGAGCGGCGGCAGCTGCAGCGGCTCGCCGTCGCCGATCCGTTCGATCGTCATGAGCGGCTGCGCCGCCACGGCGGCGCCCTGCTCGGTCGCATCCCACTCGGAGAAGCTTCTGAGGGCGGTGGCCACCAGTCCAGCCTGCGCGCAAGCGGTTTCGAAATCGACCGCCTTCCAGGACAGCAGCGCCTGTTGCGCATCGGCGCGTGTCGCCCGTCCCGGCTCCAGGCCCAGCAGTCGCAAGGCGCCGCCGCGGTGATGCGCGAAATTGGCATGCAGCCGGATGCTGCCGTCGGCGCAAGAGTAGAGGCCGGAAAACGGATCCCATGGCTCGGGAACCTGCCCGTCCACGCTGAACCACGTCGAGCATTCCAGGGCCGCGTGCGCGATGTCCACGCTCACCTGCTGGCGCTCGACCCCGCGCACGTGGCCGACCTCGCATGCTGCCAGCGCCGCCGCGGCGATGCTCGCCTGGGCGGCTGCGGCCACCGCGAAGGAAGAGCGGAACACGGGATCGTCGCCCGAGAGCCGCGCGAAGCGAAGCGCTTCCTCCGGCAAGCCGGCATCCAGCCACAGTCGGCTCAGTGCGGTCGATGCGATGGTCGGCATGCGCGATCCTTGTCAAGCGAGGTGACAGCCATTCTGCATGGGCGGCCGCTTGTCTGCAGCGGCGCCCCGAATGCCCGACGCGGCCGCTAGCGGCGCCAGTACGTGTACGTCCACGCGAGCTCGAAGCCGGCGCGGCGGTACAGCGACAGGGCCGGGCCGTTGTCCGCTTGTACCTGCAGGAAGACCCGCTCGTAGCCGCGACTGCGGGCCGCGCCGGCCAATGTCGCGAGCACGCGGCCAGCGTGGCCGCGGCCGCGCGCAGCCTGCGCCGTGCGCATGCCGTGAACGCTGGCCCAGCCATGGCCGAACGCGGCCGCCCCCGCCGCCACGGTCCGGCCGTCTTCGCGCACGCTGCAAAACAGCGAGCCGCTCGCCCGGCTCAGCGACCGGACGCGGCTGGCGCCGTCGGCCGGATCGAATCCTTCGCCGAGGAACACCGAGGCCCAGCCGGCATCCGGCACGCCGGCGACGTGCGCCGCGGCCCCGTCCCAGAGCTGGGCGAGCACCGAAGCGGCGGCCGTGTGGACCTCGGTCGGCCGCTCGCCGGTGTAGCCGCTGTGCGCCAGCAGGTCGCGGAATTCGTCGAACGGCGCCACCGACGGAATCCTGAGCACGGGAGGCAGCCCGCGCGAAGCGTAACGCGCCTCGATCTCGCGCAGCAGCAGCGCATCGGGTGCGGTGTGTGCCGTCGGCACCGCGCTCTTGGCGCGCCCGACCGTGCCCGAGTCGTACGGCAATAGCCAGCCGGGGATTTCCTCGAGTGCTTCGGGCGCGACGGCGGCGAGGGTCGCGCGTTCTATCGCTTCGATGTCTGACGGTGCCATGGGCGCATTTTCACGCACGTTGCCCGCCGTTCCTGGTTTCAGCCCAGGTCGAAATGCCGCAACCCGTTGACCTCGCGCGTGAGCTCGGAGCGAAAATCCGGATGCGCGATCGAGATCAGCGCCTGCGCGCGCTGCTTCAGGTTCAGGCCGTGCAGGTCCACGATCCCGTATTCGGTGGCCACGTACTGCACATGGCCGCGGGTCGTCACCACGCCGGCGCCGGGCTTGAGCGTCGAGACGATGCGCGAGAGCTGTCCGTTCCTGGCGGTGGACGGCAGCGCGATGATCGCCTTGCCGCCTTCCGACAGGGCCGCGCCGCGGATGAAATCCATCTGGCCGCCGATGCCCGAGTAGATGCGGTGCCCGATCGAGTCGGCGCACACCTGCCCGGTCAGGTCGATCTCGAGCGCCGCGTTCACCGCCACCACCCTCGGGTTCTTGCGGATCAGCGCCGTGTCGTTGGTGCGGTCGCAGGGATGGAATTCGACCAGCTGGTTGTCGTGGACGAAGTCGTAAAGCGCGCGCGAGCCGTTGACGAAGCTCGTCACCGTGCGGCCCGGGTGCACTTTCTTGCGGCGGTTCGTCACGACGCCGCCCTCGATCAGCGGCACGAGCAGGTCGGAGAACATCTCGGTGTGCACGCCCAGGTCGTGCTTGTCGCCCAGCCGGCTGAGCACCGCGTTCGGTATCGCGCCGATGCCCATCTGCAACGTCGATCCGTCTTCGACCAGCCGCGCGACATGTTCGCCGATCTCGTTCTCGACCGCGCTCACTTCGCCGGCGTGCGCTTCGTGCAGCGGCCGGTCGGTGTGCACGAACGCCGTCACGCGCTCGAACGGAACCACGGTCGCGCCGTACGTGCGCGGCAGCTGCTCGTTGATCTCGGCGAGGATGATCGGCGCGTGCTCGGTGGCGGCCTTGGCGGCGTCGATCGAGGTTCCCAGCGTGCACAACCCATGTTCGTCGGGCGGCGACAGGCAAACCATCGCGACGTCGAGCGGGATGCGCCGGGTCGCAAACAGCGCCGGCACGTCCGACAGGAACACCGGCACGAAATAGGCGCGGCCATCTTCGACGGGCCGGCGCAGGCCGGCGTCGGTGAACAGCGGGTTGGAAACGAACGCGTCGCGGTAGCGCGCCTCGGCGAAACGGCAGGCGCCGCTCAGGTGCAGGTGAAAGAGCTCGACACCTTCGAGCCCGGTACGCTCGACCATCGCGTCGAGCAGCGTTGTGGGGGTGGCTGCCGCGCCGTGCACGAACACCTTGTGCCGGCTCCTGAGATGGGCGACGACATCGCGCGCACTCACGGCGCGCTGCTCCCAGCCTTGATAACGCTTCATGGATTTCCTGCTGTATTGTTCTTGACGACGGCCGGCGTGTCACTCGCGTGGCCGCGCAGCCGGGCGGCGGATAGACACCGCCGCTGCCACAGGCTACCAGTATGCCTCGCGTGTTGCGGACCGCGCGTGACCGGAGGTGGCGTCTTTTACACAGTGCAAGCGCGGCAGCGTGGTGGACCCGCGCGGCGCCTGCCTCGCGCTATTTCTTCGCCGCCGGGCGGGCGCGGCGGGTGCCTTTGGTGGCGCAGAACTGCGCGTAGAGCGAGTCGATGATCGCCAGCGCTTCCTTGCTCTTGAGCCGGTAGAAAATGCGCTTGCCTTCGCGGCGGGTCTGCACCAGTCCTTCGCGGCGCAGCACCGCGAGTTGCTGCGACAGCGACGGCTGGTGGATGTCGAGCAGTTCTTCCAGCTCGCTGACGCAGTGCTCGTCATGCGCGATGTGGCACAGGAGCACGAGGCGATCCTCGTGGGCCAGCGCGCTCAGCAGCCCGCAGGCTTCTTTCGCCGAGCTGCGCAGACTGCGCGCGCTTGCCGCATCCATCGCAATGTCCTCCTCCGGGTGGGCCCGATCCTGGCGATTATCCCGCTTTCCGGGCCCTACGCGTGATCGGCTTCTTGCCAGCCGGTGACCATCGCCCTGATGTGCGCGAGCGGCGTATGGCCCGTGGTGGCGAGGTAGATATGCGAGATGACGAAGATGAGCATCATGAAGGCGGCCGCCGTGTGCGCGAGCGCGATCGGCCGCAGGCCCCAGTCCAGCAGGCCGGCCTTGACCAGCTCCTGGTAATACAGATAGAGCAGGCCGCTGATCCAGATAAGCGGGTTGATCAATAGCTTCACGATCAGGTACGCGACACGCTGCAACGGGTTGTGCTTGGCCAGCGGCGTCACCTGATATGGATGCGGTTCTCCCGCAAATATGCCCACGGAATAGTGGCGCGCCACCGCGATCAGGTTTTCCGTCGTCGGAATATATTGCCGCCACTCTCCCGTGGTGAAGTGCCAGAAGATCGCGAAGGCCCACAGCCCGATCAGCGTCCAGGCAGCGGTGGTGTGCAGGTTGCCGGCCCTCTCCCACCCGAACAGCCGGTACATGCCATGGATTTCGAAGCCGGTCAGCAGCATGAAAAGCACGAGGGCGGCCTGGCTCCAGTGCCAGAAGCGTTCGAACCGCTTGAAAAGGTACACGCGCGTCATGATGTGCTCCTTGAATTCTTGCGGCCGGACCTGGCAACACGCACTGCACCATGGGCCAGCACGCCAATCAGCGCGAGCCCCGCGAGAGTCCAGCCCGCCAGGTCGATCCAGGAGGCATGATCCCTGCCGCGCCCGGGCAGGTACACGCCCGACACTTTCTCGAGCCGGCCACCCGATGCATGGCAAGACTCGCATCGCAGCGCGTCCTTGCCGGGCGCGACCATGTGCGTGATCGGCCACATGCTCTCGGTGCTGATGAAAGCCACCTTGCCCGAGAACGGTTGATGGATCGCCTCCATGCCGGCGGCGGCGGCCTTCTGCCAGTTGAGATTCGTCCAGTAAGCCGTGCCGTCGTTGCCAGCGAGGTGCGGTGCGATCAGGGTCTTGTTCACCGGGTCGTAGGGCTGCTTGCCGCGGAACAACTTCACCGGCCAGATCCGCGATTTCCCGTCGGTCGGGCTGCCTTCGAAGCGGTTGCTGCCGATGGGCCGTCCGTTGTCTTCGACCTTGTCGCCGGGCAACTTGTACTTCACCGTTCCGTTGAACCAGACGTACTCCGGAACCACGTTCTCGGCCATCACGAAATCGCCCTTGATGCCGTTGTAGACCACGTGCCCTTCCTCGTTCTTGACTACGAGAGGTTTGCCGTCCGGCCCGCGCTTGCCGGCGGTGGACCAGTCCCAGGACATCTTGGTGGGGATGCCGCCGCGGGCGAACGCCGGAATGTGGCAGGTCTGGCACGCCACCTTCGCGGTGTGATCGTTCAGTTTGGCCGTTTTCTTGTGCGGCACCTGTCCATGGCAGGCCTGGCAGGTGCCGGGATTGCCCGTCTCCGCTTTGCCGCGAAGATGCGCGGCGCCCTTATCCTGCGCCGTCGGGGCGTAGCGGCTGCCCGGAACCTGGTGCCCGTCCGTCTGGTGGCAGGTGGCACAGGTGAAATTGTTGCCGTCGGCGTTCATGTGAACGTCGAGCGCCTTCTCCGGGTTTTCCAGCGAGCTGTCCAGGTCGCCATGCTTGACCCCATCACCGCCGCCGCCGTTGAAATGGCATGCGCCGCACGTCATGCGGCTCGTTTTTCCCACGTGCTGCGCGATGGCCTTGAGGTCGATCCCTTTCACGATCGTGCCCGAGCCGGGCGGCATTTCGGTGTCCTTGGTGACGACGTTGCCGGCCAGGCCGGGCTGCTTGCGATACTTGCCGGTCTTGTCGTGGCAAACCAGGCAGTCGACGTTCTGCTCCGATGCGAAGTCGAAGCCCTCCTTCATTCCGTAGCCGACATGGCAGGTTGCACAGGAATCGTAATTGGCGGCAGCCGAGGTGCAGAAGTTGTTGACGACATGCCTCTTGCCCAGGACCTGCCCGGTAGCGGGATTCACGTACTCCCATTTCCAGTGCTCGGTCTTGTGGATTTCCTTCGCCGCGGCGGTGTGGCAGGTCAGGCAGGCACGCGTGACCTCCGGGCCGGAAGCGAAGTTCTCCTGCAGCGCGGCGAATTTGCTGTGATCGGGGGCCGACGTGATATCCGCCGGCTTGTCGGCCGCCGCGCCCAGGCAGGGCGCGAGCAGTGCGACGGCGAACGCGAGCGCCGCCAGCGCCCGGGTGCTCGTGGTCTTTATCATGGCGTCCTCAGCAACCCGCGGTTTTCTTGAAGCTGCGGCTCAGGTTCTTGTCGCCCTTCTCGAAGCGCGTGCGGATCTCGTCGCCGATGCCGATGCGCTTGTCCTTGAACTTGTCGAGCGTCAGGTCGTCCGTGATGTAGATGGTCACGGGCAGGCTGGTCTTGTTGTCCTTGAGCGTGGCATCGGCGGATTTGCCGTCCTTGGCCAGCTCGATCTTCAACACCGGGCCGACGATGGTCACGGGATCGGCCAGCGCCGGCGCGGCGAACGCGAAACCGGCAGCCATCGCCGCGGCGAGCAAAACACCCTGCAATCTGGTCTTCATAACGTACTCCTGGTCATGGCAATGGAATTCAGAACTTGACTTCGAAGGTCGCATAAAGGTCGTAGGCCTTCTTGAGCGGCGTGAGCGCCATCATTTGCCCCTGGACGTCGGAAATCTTCACCGGCGCGCCGACCCAGTTGTTGCTGCCCGTGTACTGGAAGTCGTAATAGCGCGCCCCGAGCTTGAAGAACGCCTTGCTCTTCATCGACGCGACGGGGGTGTTGCCGACCTCCTGGATCACATAGGCTTCGTAGACGTTGCCGCGCACGCCCGCCTTCGAGGTCCAGAGGTCCTCCGCGGCGGGTGCGAACGTGATCCAGTTCTTCGAGCCGTGGTTGAACTCGAAGCCCAATTTTGTTTTCGACGGCAGGTCATAGCGCAGCCCCACGGCGATCGCCTGGCCCCTCTTGTTGCTCGCCGCCTCCGGCTGGAAGAACGCGCCGGTGAGCAGCCCCTGGAAGCCGAATTGGGACGACACGTTCTGGTTCGGATGGGTGACGCTCACCGCCGCGTCCGCGAACACGCTGAGATTGCCGGGGCCGACGTTCTTGAACATGCGCATCACGCCGGCGCCGTACCAGTCGATGTTGCCGAGGTTGGTGCGCGGCACCGTGTTGCCGAAGAAGGTGTTGCTCATCGTCGGCGCGTCGAAGATGTTCGTGGCGTGGTTCACCTGCAGCCAGGCGCGCAGCTTGTCGGTGTCGATCGGCACCACGGAGATGCCGATCATGTCGGTGTCCTTGATCGAATTGGCGGGCGTGTCGCGGAAGCCGCTCTCGAAGCCGCGGCCGTAACAGAACTTCGCGAACGCGCCGGGGAAGCCATCGATGTCGGGCGCATAGCCGAGCGTCATGCCGTCGAAGGCGTAGTCGATGAGCAGCGAGGGCACGCCCCCGACGCCGGGTGCCGGATTGTTGGCCCGCAGGTGGCTGGACGGCCCGCCGGTGGTCGGACGCCGGCCGACCGAGAACCACATGTCGCGGCCGCCGATGTTGCTCCAGGTGCCGTAGGCGCGGTCCACGGCGGCCAGGCTGGTGGAGGGGACGTGCGCGAGCGTGCCGTCGAACACGCCGACCCGGTCGGCAAAGAACGGCGCCGCGCCGCTGTTGTTGACCGCCGACAGGTCCTGCGAGCCGAAAGTCTTCTCCATGAGCAGGCGCCCGGTGAACGAAACGTCCTTCATGACCTTGGCGTTCGCATCGATCCCCGCGTCGATCGTCTGGATCGAGCTGTTCTTGGGCTTGTACGCCGGGACCTGCGCCGCGAAGCCCCCCAGGCCCTGGACCAGGCCCTGGTTCCGGGGATTTGCCAGAAAGGCGCGCGCCTGGTCGAGGGTCTGGACCGCATTCATGGACTGTGAGAACTGCGACAGTGCGCTCAATGCGCCCGCGGTGGACATCGAGCCCGCCGCCGCGGACCCGAAGAACGAAGAGGACCCGGCCGCCGTGGACGGGTTGGCGAAGAAGTCGCCCTGCAGCTTCTGCTGCGCGTTCTGGAACGTCGCGTTCACGTCGGTGAACGGCCGGGTCTCGCCCCGCAGGGAATCGACGCGGTAGCGGAAGTCGCCGCCGATCGTCAGCCATTTGCCCAGCGACTTGTCCTGCATGCGCTGCACCTCGCTGCGGAGGTCCTCGATGCCGGCGGTGCCTGTCTTGGCCTTGACTTCCTCGACGGCCTGCGTCGCCTTCTGGTCGTTCGCGTTGACCTGCTGGCGCAATTGCTCGATTTCCCGCGACAGGCTCTCGATCCTGCGTATCAGGTCCTCGTCGGCCGCGCGGACGGCGATCGGGAAAGCGGCGCCCAGCATGAGGGCCGCCAGCACGCGTTTGGGCACCGGCTTCTTCATCTTCGCTCCTTGTGGGAATGGATTCGGGAAGTTCGCTATGCCTATAAACATAATGTTCGTAGACATATTGTTTTTTGTGAAAGCATGAGCCGTGCCCGACCCTCGGGTTTTCCCGATAGTCCTTTGGGATCAAGGAGCTAGTCCGCCCGCGCGCGGCTGCGCGAACGGCTCAAACGCGCGCGAAGTACATTTCTTTTGTGCAGGCCGAACGGTGCTTTCGAAGAAAGGCCTTGCGATTCAACGGCTTGCGCCGCGAAGGGTGCGAACAATTTTTCGATACACGCGCGCTACAACATCCCGGGCTTGAACTGCCGGCGCCGGCTGATGATCTTGCCGGACACCATGAACACCCCGTCACCGGTGTAGTGCAGCGTCTGCGGATGCTTCGGCGTCGGCGCGACGTGCGCCTTCACCACTTCCCAGATGAAGAAGTCGTACTTGTCGACCAGGCTGTCGTCCGCGAGCCGGCATTCGAGATTGGCATGGCATTCGCGGATCAGCGGCGCCTTCACCTTGCGCGCCGGATCGGCGGTGAGCGCGAAATGCTCGAACTTGTCGATCTCGGCGCCGCTCGTGTTGCCGATGCCCACGACCTGGTCCGTGAGGGCGGTGGTCGGCAGGTTGATCACGCATTCCCGGCTGCGGCGGACCATTT
>JAGRPN010000100.1 GCA_019449555.1 Ramlibacter sp. | reverse complement strand
TACGTCTCCAGCATCGGCAGCAGTTCGCCGACGACGCGGACGCTGCCGGTTGCGGCGCCCTCTGCTTGCACGCGGTAATGATGCGGATAGGGATGCATGGCAAATCCTGACGAATCTAATTAAGCCACAGCTTATAGAGACCTGCGCCGCCCCCGATTGACAAATGCCAAGGACCCGCGACTTTCACGTGCCGCCCACAAGTTCAATCGTTGGGTCGCCGACCGTCAGTTTTTTGCGCTGGATCAAAGGTGATGACGGGTTGCGCGCAGGAAGGGTTGATTCCATTTAAATGTGGGATATGTTCCCACTTATGCAGAAGCCAGCCATGACGCTCGCCGAATCCCGCGCCGATCTGACGCTGGCCGCCGCGATTCGGGTGCTGGCGCCCTTGCTGCCGCTGCTGCTGCGCGAGGGGGTCACCTTCCAGCGCCTGGCCGTCGCCCTCAAGCAGGCACTCCTGGAAGAGGCACCGGCCGTGCTGCTGGACAGCGGCATCCGGGTCAGCGACTCGAGCGTGAGCACCTTGACCGGCATCCATCGCAAGGACGTGCGTGAGTGGCGCTCGGTCGGACGGCCCCGTCCGCAGGCCAAGACCTTCGGCGCCGTCATGAACGCATTCACCCGCTGGTCGACCGATCCCGATTACTGCGATGCGCGGGGTCGGCCGCGGGTGCTGGAACGCAGGAGCGGCGCCCGATCGTTCGAAGCGCTCGCCTCGTCGGTATCGAACGACGTGCGGCCCCGCACGGTGCTGCAGGAACTGCTGCGCCTGGGCGTCGCGGAATTGGTGCCGGGCGCCAGCGAGGATGCAGAGGACCGGGTCCGGCTTCGGGTGGACGCTTTCGTCCCGCCCGAAGGGACGCCGGAAATGCTGCAACTGCTGTCCGACAACGTGTCCGACCATCTGGCGGCCGCCGTGCAGAACGTGCTCGGTGCGACGCCGCCCATGCTGGAGCAGAGCATCTACGCCGACAACCTGCGGCCGCAATCGGTGGAACTCATGCGGGCCCTGGTCCGAAAGACCTGGCAGGCAGCCTTCCCGGAGATCGTTCGCAAAGCCACGGCGCTGCGCGAGGACGATTCCGGCCAGGAAGGCGCGGACCAGCGCATGCGCATCGGCATGTACTTCTATTACGAGCCGGATCGAAACGCTTGATCGGCTTGTCCACTCATCTTCAAGGGGTTTCCAAATGGCCAATTCACGTTTATTCAGGATGCCGCTGCTCATCGCGGTGGTCGGGGCAGCGCTACTCCAGGCGGCATGCGGCGGTGGCGGCGGCGGTGATGGCGTAGGCTCCGGCGGCACCGGTTTCATCAGCGGCTCGGTGATCAAGGGCCCAGCGGCCAACGCGACCGTGAATGCCTACGCCGTCGCCAACGGACAGACGGGTGCGGCCCTCGGGTCCGCCACGACCGATGGCAACGGCAATTTCACCCTGCCCATCGGCTCATACAGCGGAGCGCTGATGCTCCAGGCAAGTGCGGGAACCTTCAGGGACGAGGCGACCGGTGCGCTCATGACCATGGCTTCCGGTGACGTGATGACTGCCGCGCTGACGTCCGTGGCAAGCGGCGCGACAGTCGGTGGCGTCCAGGTCACGCCGGTCACTTCCATGGCGCAGACCCGCGCGCAGCAGATGACTGGCGGCATGACGGATGCCAATATCGCCGCCGCCAACACGGCCATGGGCAATTACTTCTCGGTGAGCGACATCCTGCACGTTGCGCCGATGAACCCGCTGCTGCCCGGCTCGGGCGCCACTGCAAGCCCGGACGCGCGCAACTACGGCATGACGCTAGCGGCGATATCGCAGTACGCCCTGTCGATCGGCATGACCAACACCACGGCCCTGGTGACGGCGATGATGAATGACGCCTCCGATGGAATGATGGACGGCAAGAAAGGGGCCGGTTCCATCACCATGCCGATGGGCGGAATGATGGGCACCGCCGTGATGGCCCCCACGGCCGGAACCAGCGGGCTTGCCACGGGGATGACGAATTTCGTGATGTCGCCCGCGAACAAGTCCGGCCTCACGGCCACGGACGTTGCACCGGTGGTGCAGAAACTGTCCGGCTCGAATGGAAAGATCTGAAGACCCACTCTCTCAAGGAAATGATCATGACACGCACCCAAAACCTGACAAGACACCTTCCCCTCGCTTTGACTGCTGTGGCCGCATTGCTGTTGGCCGGATGCGGCGGCGGCGGCAGCAGCATCGACGGCACTGGAGCGGCCACGACGCCAACCGCTCAAGGCACCATGAGCGGCAATGTCGTCAAGGGGCCCGTGAGCGGCGCCGCGATCAAGGCCTTCGCGGTCAGCGGCGGCGTGATGGGGACCCAGCTTTCGAGCGCGGTCACCGACGCGAACGGCGCCTTCACCATGCCGATGGGCGGTTACGCCGGACCGGTCATGCTGCAGATGAGCGGCGGCACCTACACCGACGAAGCCTCCGGCATCCCCATGACGATGGGAGCAGGCGACGTGATGACGGCGGTGCTGCCGACCGTAGCCGCCGGCGCCAGCGTAAGCGGCGTCGCCGTCACACCGCTCACGGCGATGGCGCAGGCGATGGCCCAGCACATGTCCGGCGGCCTGACCGACGCCAACATCGCCGCGGCCAATACGGCAGTGGGCAACTATTTCATGGTGCACGATATCCTGCATACCCAGCCAATCAATCCACTGGTCGCCGGGTCGGCCGCCGGCGCGACGCAGGACATGATGAACTACGGCATGACCCTCGCCGCGATGTCGCAGTACGCCAAAGGAGCCGGCATGAGCAGCTCGTCGGGGTTCGTCACGGCCATGATGAACGACGCCTCGGATGGGGTGATCGACGGCAAGGCTTCCGGCACCCAACTCACCATGGGCGGCGGCATGTCGGCCGGTGGCACCACGACGGCAGGTGGTGGGATGATGGGCACAGGGGGAACGGGCTCCAACATGATGCAGCCCGACGCCGGACGCGCCGGACTGTCCACGGCGATGACCGAGTTCATGAATTCCGGACTCAATCGATCCGGCGTGTCGGCAGCCACCATGACGACGCTCATGCAGCAACTGAGGGACGGTACCGGCCAACTGCATTGATGGCACCGGTTGGGTTCGGCGGCCATCGCGCCGCTCGGAGCCAACCGGGTTCCAGAACGTCTTTGCCGACTCGGCAGCAGTTCGTTGGCGGAACTCATCCGCGCTACATACAACCCATGCGTCGATTGCCAAGATGTGCGATGTGGTAACGGTCGGCTTGCCTTTTTAGCGGACGCGGATTAAGTTGCCGCACCTCGCATCACGTGATTGGAGGCGCGCCATGTTACCGACTCGAATCTCGGTCCGCGCAGGGCTCGCGGCCTTGTTCGCGCTGCAATTCTTCTCTCCCGTGATCTCCCAGACAGTGGTCGACACTGCTGCCGCCCTCTACGTGCCCGGCACGGCATGTCAGCCGCCTGCGGTGGAAGCTTCCTTGCTCGCCCGCGAAAGCACTCTGCTGGGACTCGTCCATGCCCAGGAGCATGCACGCGCGCGGGCGGCGCAATGCGAGGCCGAGCGCGGCCTGCGCCCGGTGCCGGCCCAGGGTCCGGCCAAGTCGGGGCCGCAGACGCTTCAGGATGACGCAGCGGTGCTGGCGGCCGCGAACCAACTCGCAGCGGAAACATCTGCGTCGACGACGACTTCCGCATCGACGAATGCGGGGCGCAAGAAGCCCCCACCCACCAGCTACCCGCTGGGTCGCTGGAGCGATCCCTTCTCGATTCCGGTCATCGGCATCACCTCCGTCCTGCTGAACACCGGCAAAGTGCTGTTCTGGTCGTACAACCCGGTCAACTGGGCCAACCCGGCGCAATCGAACGACGGGGTGGCTTACATCTGGGATCCGGCCACGCGGACCGGGCACTCCATCACACCTCCGGAGAACATCTGGTGCGGCGGGCAGACCGTGCTCGCGGACGGCAGGGTGTTCATCGCGGGAGGGAACCTGCGGTATCCGGACCCGAATGCGCCTGCGGGCTACACCGGCTGGGAAGGAACCTTGACAACATACACGTTCATCCCGGCAACAGAATCGTTCGTGAAACAGCCCGACATGCTGCGAGGGCGGTGGTACCCGACGACCACCCAACTTGCCGACAACCGCGTCGTCATCACCAGCGGCTACGACGAGACCGGAACCGAGGCGATCACCAATAACGTCGAGATCTTCACAGCCAGCGCGGATCCCGCAGGCGTGGGCAGCATCGCGCTCGCGGGCACGCACGATCCGACCGGGCTGTATCCGCTGCAGTACCTGCTGCCCGGAGGGTCCAT
>JAGRPN010000099.1 GCA_019449555.1 Ramlibacter sp. | reverse complement strand
CGGCCACGACGGTCCATTGCATCACGCCGCTGGTGACGACGAGCAACCCGGTGTTCCACGTCAAAAGCCGCGGCTCCTGCAGCGGGATCCAGTCGCCGAAGTGCATCCGCATCGCATACGCAGTGACGAACAGCGCGAACAGCGATGTCGCGACGGCGAGGAAGACCACGAGCGCGGTTTTCGCGGCAGGCCGGGACAGCACCGCAGCGTGCGCGTCCCGCGCCCCGGGCTGCGCGACCCAGGGCTGAACGTTCACGCTCTGGCTGAAGAGCCACCACAGCACGCCGCCCATCAGGCAGGCAAGAAACACCAGGGTAATCGTCATGTCGCTCTCCCTACTTCGCCCACGCCCCGGCCGCGACCTCGCCCGGCGGCACGTTCTGGGGAATGAAGTCGTGCTTCACTCCGGGCACGCCGTAGTCGTAGGCCCAGCGGTAGACGACCGGCAGGGCCTTCCCGAAATTGCCGTGCTTCGGCGGTGTTTCCGGCGTCTGCCATTCCAGCGTGGTGGCGTGCCACGGATTGTTTCCGGACGGCTTGCCGCGGAAATAGCTCGATACGAGGTTGTAGAAGAACAACAGCTGTGCGCCGCCGACGACCAGCGCCGCGATCGTGATCGCCACGTTCAGGTCCTGGGCCGACTGCGGGATGAAGCTGGTGCCCGTGATCGCATAGTAGCGGCGCGGGACGCCCATGAAGCCGAGGTAGTGCATCGGGTAGTAGATCGCGTAGCTGCCGACGAAAGTGATCCAGAAGTGGATCTTGCCCAGCGTGTCGTTCAGCATGCGCCCGGTGACTTTCGGGTACCAGTGGTAGATCGCGCCGAACACGACGAGGATGGGCGCGATGGCCATCACCATGTGAAAGTGCGCCACGACGAACATCGTGTCCGACAGCGGCAGATCCACGACCACGTTGCCGAGGAACAGGCCGGTCAGGCCGCCGTTCACGAAGGTGAAGATGAAGCCGATCGCGAACAGCATGGGAACCGTCAACCGGATGTTGCCCCGCCACAGCGTGAGCACCCAGTTGTAGACCTTGATCGCGGTCGGAATGGCGATGATGAGCGTGGTCGTGGCGAAAAAGAAACCGAAGTACGGGTTCATGCCGCTCACGTACATGTGATGCGCCCACACGATGAAGCTCAAGCCGCCGATCACCAGGATAGCCCACACCATCATGCGATAGCCGAAGATGTTCTTTCTCGCATGGGTGCTGATCAGGTCCGAGACGATGCCGAACGCGGGCAGCGCGACGATGTAGACCTCGGGATGGCCGAAGAACCAGAACAGGTGCTGGAACAGGATCGGGCTGCCGCCGCCGTACCCGGTCGGCTGGCCTCGCGACACGAGCGCAGGCATGAAGAAGCTGGTGCCGAGCAGCAGATCCAGCAGCATCATGATCGCGCTGACGAAAAGGGCGGGAAACGCGAGCAGCGCCAGTATCGTCGCCATGAATATGCCCCATACCGTCAGCGGGAGGCGCATCATCGTCATGCCGCGCGTGCGCGCCTGGAGCACCGTCACGACGTAGTTGAGGCCGCCCATCGTGAAGCCGATGATGAAGAACGCGAGGGAAACGAGCATCAGGATGATGCCCCACGTCGCGCCCGGCGTT
>JAGRPN010000098.1 GCA_019449555.1 Ramlibacter sp. | reverse complement strand
GCGCGCCAGTGCCAGATCCAGGTGGCCTACGCGATCGGTGTGGCCAAGCCGATGAACGTGACCGTGTACACCGAGGGCACGGGCGTGATCTCCGACGACCAGATCGCCTCGCTGGTGCACGACCACTTCGACCTGCGGCCCAAGGGCATCATCCAGATGCTGGACCTGCTGCGCCCGATCTACGAGAAGACCGCCGCCTACGGCCACTTCGGCCGCGAAGAGCCCGAGTTCACCTGGGAGCGGGTGGACAAAGCCCAGGCGCTGCGTGCAGCGGCAGGCCTCAAGTAGGCGCTACTCCACCAGCGCCTGCTGACGCCCGGACTCGCCGCGCTTCATCGTCAGATAACTTTCGCGGTCCATTTCGTGCAGCTGCCGCGGGTAGCGCTCGGCCGCGTCGAACCAGGTGGTGAGCCGTTTTTCCAGCTGCTGCTCCGGCGGCACCTTGCGCGCGTCCAGTTCCGCGTCGATCGCCAGGTAGTAACGCATGGCGGTCCGCTCGATCGCGCCCCGCACCCCGCCGATGAAAATCGGCTGGCCGTTCCCGTCCCGCCCCGCCAAGGTGAAGCCCACCTTGTGGGCCCCGGCGGTGACCAGATAGGCTTGCATCGCGAAGCGGCCCGCCGCGCCGGTCGCATACGAATAACTCAGGTGCAGGAAGGTGCGGCCCGCGTCCAGCGGCACCGCGGAGACATCGATCCGGTAGTCGTGCGTTCCGAACGGCCCCTGCGCCGCGGCCAGCCGGCTCTCGAAATAATCCGCACCGGCCGCGACCGGCTGCAGCGCGAAGTCCACCCGGTACGCCTGCTGCACCGGCTGGTCGGCCCTGCGGCCGATGCGCGTCACCAGGTTGGCGCCGCCGTTGCCCGGCACCGCACGGCAGTACTTGGCGTTGAATGGCAGGATCAGGATGTCGCACCAGTCGGACGGATTCTTCAGCGCCTCCTCGACTTCCGCGAATGGATGCGGCAGCACCGCATACACGTCGCCCCTGAGCGAATCGCCGTTCTCCGCGGACTCGATGTGCAGGGGGCGCTGGAAGCCGTTGTGGCGCAACTGTTCCCGCAGCTCGATGTACTTCGAGCGCAGGTCCGCGGTGCCTGCGAACGCGCCGACCGCCACCGAACAGAGCAGCAAAGCCCGCAGTACGGTGAGGGCGCGCGGCGCGAAGTCGTTCCAGAAGGTCTTCATGCGTGGTTCCCGGAGAGTTCGAGCGAGCGGGCGTCGGCGGGTGTCGATTCCTCCTCGAGCACGCGCTCGACGTCGAACTGGATGCCCCCCATGAAAAGCGAGTGCGGCTGCACGGCATACAGATACCGGCCGCAGGCGCCAAGTTCCAGGCACAGGCGCAATTGTGGCTGCTGCACCTGCTCCCATGCCCTGATCAGCCTCGTGCGCAGGAGGTTGTCGCTGCATTGCAGGTACCGCAATTTGTGGTAGTTGTGCACCAGGTTCACTGCGTCGATGTAGGCGGCCGCGCTCTTGTTGCGGGTATGGAAGTTCGGGGTGAGATCGATGCTCAGTGTCAGCGTGCGACCCTCGGCCTCCAGGGTGAAATGCCGGCCCAGCAGCCCGTCGCTGGCCTCGCCGTATTTGTACGCCAGGTGCAGGTGCGAAGGCGTCTTGCGCAAGGAATATTTCATGAGGGTCCCACGCGTTGCCGCAGGCAGCTCGCGGCTTTCCCGAAGATTGCCTTCGCGCCGAAGCGCGGCCTGTAGGACAACGCAGCATTCCCCTGTGAGCGGACCCGGCCGCGCGCCGCGAAGGGGCATGGGTCCTTTTCCTACAGCCAGTCTCCCGTTTCGCTGACTGCCGCAGCGCGCCGGCGGCCGAAGATGACCCTGAGTGCACATGACGACGCCTTCCACGCCGCATGGCGCGAATTGCGGGCATGGGCCGCCGGAAGGCGTGGCGCACGTCCATTCATCCATCGACCAAGGAGATTTCACATGGCTGCTGAAGACAAAGACCTCAATCGCGATCCCATCACCGATGAGCCGGGATCGCACCCCGTCGGCACCGGGGTCGGCGCCACCGGAGGCGCCGTGGCGGGCGCTGCAGCCGGTGCGGTTGGCGGCCCGATCGGCGTTGCGGTGGGCGGCGTCGTGGGCGCTGTCGTGGGCGGGCTGGCCGGCAAGTACGCGGCTGAAGCCATCAATCCGACTGCCGAGGAAGCGCACTGGCGCGAGCACTACACGGGCGAGCCGTACTACGAGAAAGGCCGCACTTTCGACGACTACGCGCCGGCGTACCGCCTCGGCCTGACCGGCCGCACGCGCTACGAAGGCGACTGGCAGAGCGCAGAGCCCAAGCTGGCGTCCGAGTGGGAATCCGCGCGCGGCACCTCGAGCCTGGACTGGCCGAGGGCGCAGCCCGCCAGCCGGGCCGCGTGGGAACGCATCGAGGCCAACCGGCGCAGCGACGACCTGGGTGACCGCATCGACACCACCGGCGGGCTCATGGCCG
Source organism: Ramlibacter sp. (assembly GCA_019449555.1). Taxonomy (GTDB): domain Bacteria; phylum Pseudomonadota; class Gammaproteobacteria; order Burkholderiales; family Burkholderiaceae_C; genus Ramlibacter. The sequence goes on along the minus strand of JAGRPN010000098.1, from coordinate 8,837 downwards.
ACACCGACCGCGGTATGGGCAGTACCGGCACGAGCGGAGCCGCGGCCAAGGTCGGCGAGATGCAGAGCGCCGGCGACAACAGCGGCGACGGCGAGGACGTGATCGACGCGCTGCAGGACCTCGTCGAAACCTGCAAGGACGGCGAATACGGCTTCAAGGCCTGCGCCGAACAGGCCAAGCGACCGGACCTGAAGGCGCTGTTCATGCAGCGCGCGGACGACTGCCGCGGCGGCGGCGAAGAACTGAACGAGCAGATCCGCAACCTGGGCGGCAAGACGGAAGAAAGCGGGAGCGCGATGGGCGCCGTCGAGCGCGGCTGGGTGGCCGTGCGTGCCAAGCTGACTACTTACGACGACAAGGCCGTGCTCGAAGAGTGCGAGCGCGGTGAAGACAACGCGCTGGCCCGTTACCGCAAGGCCCTGAAAAAGCCGCTGCCGGCCGGCGTCAAGCTGATCGTGGAACGCCAGTTGCAAGGTGTGCAGCGCAACCACGACCAGATCAAGATGCTGCGGGACCAGTTCCGCGCATCCGCCTGACGCCTTCGCCACGCGGGGAAGGCCGGCACTTGCCGGCCTTTTTTCCGCGTGACGGCGGCTTGTCCTACAGCCGGCCAGCCCGGCGTTGCATACCGTCAAGCCAGAAAGGCAGGCCATGGACGAGCGTTCCCCCGACGCCCTCAAGACGTATCGCGAGAAGCGCAATTTCGACATCACGCCCGAGCCCGCAGCCGGTGGAGTGGCCAACGAACAGGCGCGCGCCTTCGTGATCCAGAAGCATTGGGCCACGCGGCTGCACTACGACTTGCGCCTGGAGCTCGAAGGCAGCATGAAGAGCTGGGCCGTCCCGAAGGGCCCGAGCTTCGATCCGGCCGACAGGCGCATGGCCGTCCACGTGGAAGACCATCCGATTTCGTACAACACGTTCGAGGGCCAGATCCCGCCCGGCCAGTACGGCGCCGGCAAGGTCATCGTCTGGGACAAAGGCGTCTGGATTCCGCAGGAGGATCCGCACCAAGGCTATCGCGACGGCAAGCTCAAGTTCGAGCTGCGCGGGCACAAGTTGCACGGGCAGTGGACGCTCGTGCGCATGAAGGGCCGTGAAGGGGAACGTCAGGAGCCGTGGCTATTGATCAAGGAAAGGGACGGTTACGCGCGGCCGGCTTCCGAGTTCAGTGTGGTGGACGAGATGCCCGACAGCGTGAAAAAGCTGGCGGACCGGCCGGGCCCAGCGGCGGCAGTTGCCGCCACGCGCGAACAGCCCGCGAGCCGGAGCGCGTCATCGGGTCCGCCCGCAGGCGCGCGCAAGGCCGCCCTGCCCCGATCACTTTCGCCGCAGCTCGCCACGCTGGTGGACAGTGCTCCCGAGGATTCGGGCAACTGGATCTACGAGATCAAGTTCGACGGCTACCGCATGCTCGCGCGCGCCGAGGGCGGCGAGATCGCGCTCGTCACGCGCAACGGCAACGACTGGACAAGCAAATTGCCGCAACTGGCGCGGGCGCTGCAGCCGATGGACCTGCCCGATGGCTGGTACGACGGGGAAATCATCATGCCCGGCGAGCGCTTGCCGGCCGATTTCCAGGCCTTGCAAGGCGCTTTCGATACGGCGCGCACCGGCGACATCGTCTATTACCTGTTCGACCTGCCCTATTGCGCCGGCTACGACCTGCGCGACGTCCCGTTGGTGGAACGCCGCGCCGTGCTGCAGCGCATCGTCGAGCGCAAGCCCCATGAGAAAGTCCGGTTCAGCGCCGTGTTCGACGCGCCGCCCGGCGAGATCCTGGCGTCGGCCTGCCGCCTGGGGCTGGAAGGGGTGATCGCCAAGCGAAAGAACTCCGCCTATGTGCTGCGCCGCTCGTCCGACTGGGTGAAGCTCAAGTGCGGCCAGCGGCAGGAGTTCGTGATCGGCGGCTACACCGACCCGCAGGGTTCGCGCACGGGCATCGGCTCGCTGCTGCTGGGCGTGCACGACAAGAACGGCGAGCTGAAGTACGCGGGCAACGTGGGCACCGGCTTCAATGAACAGGTGCTGCGCGAATTGCGCGCAAAGCTCGACGCGCTGGGCACTGCCAAGAGCCCGTTCGCCGCCGATGCGCAGATCCCGAACAAGGCGCACTGGGTCGAGCCCGAGCTGGTGTGCGAAGTGGCGTTCGGGGAATGGACGCGCGACGGACGGGTGCGCCATTCGGTTTTCCACGGGCTGCGCGCCGACAAGCCCGCCCGCGCAATCACGCGCGAGGAACCGCGCCACGGCGCACCGGTGGACCAGCCGGCGAAGGCGGCGAAAGCGGCGAAGCCCGGCCCCGCCAAGCGAACGAAAGCCGCCGCCGCCGAACCCCCGCTTCCCGCGTCGCTGCACGTGAGCAACCCGAGCCGCGTGATCGACGCGAGCACCGGCTTCACCAAGATCGAGCTCGTGCGCTATTACGCCCTGGTCGCGCCGTTGATGATGGCGCACATGAAGGACCGGCCGGTGGCGCTGGTACGCGCACCCACCGGGATCGGCGGCGCGCTGTTCTTCCAGAAGCATATGCAGCGCTACGAGATGCCCGGCGTCGAGCAGCTCGACCGCGCGCTCTACCCCACGCATCCGCCAATGCTGGAGGTCGCCACGGCGCAGGGCCTGCTGTCCGCCGCGCAGATGAACGTGATCGAGTTCCACACCTGGAATGCGGTGAAGAGGACCATCGACAAGCCCGATCGCATGACGTTCGACCTCGACCCCGGAGAGGGCGTGCAGTGGCGGCAGGTGCAGGAGGCGGCGCAGCTGTTGCACGGGTTCCTGGACGAACTCGAACTGGCATCGTTTCTGAAGACCAGCGGCGGCAAGGGCCTGCACGTCGTGGTGCCGATCCGCAAGCAGCTCGACTGGGACACGGTCAAGGATTTCTCGCAGGCGATCGTGCAGCACCTGGCGCGCGCGATTCCCCAGCGCTTCGTGGCCAAGAGCGGCGCACCGAACCGGATCGGAAAGATCTTCATCGACTACCTGCGCAATGGTTTCGGGGCCACCACGGTGGCGGCGTGGTCGGCACGGGCCCGTCCCGGGCTGGGCATCTCGGTGCCGGTGCGCTGGGACGAGCTCGAGGGCCTCACTTCGGGCGCGCACTGGACCGTGCGGACCGTGCACCAGCGCCTGGACCAGGGCAACAGCCCCTGGAGCAATTACGACGCAAGCCGCAACGCCCTGGCTGCGCCGATGAAAGCGCTGGGCTTCCGGCGCTGAATGCCGTCAGGCCTTGGCCGGGGCCCAGGGAATGAGGATGCGCACCCGCTGGCGTCCCTCGCGGACCAGTTCCACCGATTCGGCCGCGGCCAGCGCCTCCACGTCGGCCCACGCGATCGGGCGATAGCCGGGCTCGGTGGCGAACCCCTTCTCGCCGTCGGTCGGCCGCAGCGTGAGCCCGAGTTCGAGCGAGCTCTCGCGAGCCTGCGCCGTCAATGCGATTTCGGCCGGCGGCGGGCTCTCGTCCGTCAGGTGAATCAGCGATGCCGTGAGCACGTTGCGCATCGAGGCGCGGCGAACCTCACCCGGCACGCTTCCCACTTCGTTGCGCAACGCATAGCCGCGGAACGTGAGGCTGGTCGCGAGCAGGCCCATGCATTCACGCACCCCGTCGGCCGCCGTGCTGACCGAGCCCTCTTCCGGCGCCAGCCAGCTGACTACGTTGAGGCACGAAGCGAGCGCGGCGCGGGCAAAACCGTTGATCTTCTGGGCACTTTCGTGCACGTCGTCCAGATTGGGTTCAGCCGTGCGCAGGCGGCGCTCCATCACCTCGTAGATCATGCCGATCGGCTGCAGGTTCACGACCAGGTGATGGCGCATCGAAGGGGCGAGGCGTCGCAATAACGCATAGCGCGCCGCTTCCGCCAGCCTCGTGGCCGGCACGGCCGCTTGCACATCGTGCGCGGGGGAAATCATGCCCGGAGCGTATTTCACCGGCTCGCGGCTTGTCAATTGGCCGTATTTACCAGCCTCTTGCGCCGGCTGGCGACGCGCCCTGCCGAAGGGAACCAATCCACGTAAACGCAATCGAAAGCCTCCGTTCAGCGCCGCGGCCTCCCAGCGGCAACTCTACGGTAGGCGGGCCGCTGCCTGCTCGGCCTCCACCTTCGCCGCGATCATCTCGCGCAGTTCCCGCTTGAGGATCTTGCCCACCGGGCTGACCGGAAACGCCGGCATCACTTCCAGCCGCTCCGGCAGTTTGAAGGAAGCGATGTGTTGCCCGCGCAGGTGGGCGATCAGCTCGTCGAAAGCCAGCCGGGTCCCCGGCTTGAGCACGACGCAGGCACAGGCCTTCTCGCCGAAAACCGGGTCCGGCATGGCGACCAGGCTGACCTCCTTCACCTGCGCCAGGCCGAAGATCAGGTTCTCGACCTCGTCGCAGCTGATCTTCTCGCCGCCGCGGTTGATCAGGTCCTTGCGCCGGCCCTCGGTGTACACATAGCGGCCGCGCTTGCGCACGATGTCGCCCATGCGGTAGAAGCCGTCCGCCGTGAACGCCTCGGCGTTTTTTTCCGGGGCGTTGTAATAGCCGTTGATGGTGTACGGCCCGCGCACGATCAATTCACCGGCTTCGCCGTCGGGGACCTCGTTGCCAGCATCGTCCACCGCCCTGATCTCGTCCAGGTCGCACACGGGCGCGCCCGAACTTTCCAGCAGCAACTCATCGCCGTCACCGAGCCGGACCATGTTGATCAGGCCCTCGGCGGTGCCGTAAACCTCCTGCGGTGTGCAGCCAAATTCCTCGCGCAGCCGCGCGCGCAACTCGGGCGCGAGCCGGGCACCCCCGTTTTGCACCACGCGCAGCGTCGACAGATCGAACCGCCTGGGCACGTCGCTGTTGAGCCAGTTCGAAATGAGCGGTACGACCGCGGCGATCACGGTCACGCCTTCGCGCTCGACGGCGCGGAAAATGTCCGTGGTGTCGGTGCTGGTCGAGATGACCAGCGTGCCGCCGGCGTAGAACGTTCCGAGCATGCCGGGTGACGCCAGGTTGTAGTTGTGGGCCAGCGGCAGCACCGCCATGAACACCGTGCCCTCGTCGAAGCCGCCGGCCTGCGCGCACAAGCGGGCGTTCAGCACGTAGTCGTTGTGCGTGCGTGGGATCAATTTGGACAGCGAGGTGGTGCCGCCCGACAGAAGCATGGTGGAAACGTCTTCGGCGGCCGGGCGCACCGACTGCAGCATTCCGTCCGCCGCCTTGTCGTCCGCCGTCGCCGCGATGTGCGAGGTGAGCGCTGTTTGCCCGGCTGCCGCTTGCCCAGCCACGATCACGTGGCGCAGGGACGGGAATGCGGTCGTCATCTCGGCCGCCATGGGCCGGTAGTCGAACCCGCCCACCACGTCCGCGATGAAATAAGCGCTCGCCCCCGAGGATCGAATGAAGTGCCGCACTTCGGCTTGCCGGTGAGCGCGCAGCGCCGTCAACGGGATCACCCCGATCCAGTTCAACGCGAGATACGTCGTGACGAACTCGGGAATATTGGGCAATTGCAGCACGACGCGGTCGAGCGGCCTCAGCCCAAGCGCCAGCAGGCCCAGCGCCAAACGCCTGGACTCGGCGATCAGCTCTTCGTAAGTAATCCGCCGATCGCCGTAAACCACCGCTGCCTTGCCGGGATTTCGTCGCGCGGTGCGCGCCACCATCTCCGAAACCGTCAGGCCTTCCCACAGGCCCGCATCGCGATAGCGCTGCGCCCTTTCTTCAGGCCATCCCACAAATCCTTCCAACATGGCTGTCTCTCCTTTGGCGCCGGAGGCGGCGCCTATCAGACCCGCGATTGCGGGTGCAGGGCTTCGTAGGCCAGTGCCAGCTTCGGATCGCGCCGCCTGAGTTCCGCGTGATCGACGCGCCCGCTGCGGGTCATGTAGCTGTAGGCGAATTCGACCGGGCTGAGCGTGGCGACCAGCTTGTCCATTTGTTCGTACCACTGCATGCTGACGTTGGCGGCATCCCAGATTTTCTTCATGGGTGGCAGGCGCGTTTCCTGGAAGCGGGCGAGCGCTGCCGGTACGTCCGTGCCACATTCCTTGAATGCCTTGAACAAAGCCACGGAGTCCTCCATGGCAAGCCGGGTCCCGGAACCAACGGAGAAGTGCGCCGTCCGCAGCGCGTCGCCCAGAAGCACCACGTTGTCGAAACTCCAGTGTGCATTCCAGATGACCGGGAAGTTACGCCAGTACGAGTTGTTGGAAATGATGGGGCGTCCTTCGAGGTCTTTCGCAAACACCCGCTCGCAATACTTGATGGTGTCCTCGGGGCTCATGTCCTTGAAACCGGCGCGCTGCCATGTCGCGTCTTCCACCTCGACCAGGAACGTGCTCATGTCCGGCCGATACCGGTAGTGGTGGGCACAGAAAACGCCGGCACCCGTTTCGCGGAACGTCAACGTCAGGCTGTCGAACGCCTTGCTGGTGCCGTACCAGATGAATCTGTTGCGGCGCCATTCGGTTGTGGTGCCGAACTTCGTCTCGTTCTCGCTGCGGATCGACGAGAAGGCGCCGTCGGCGCCGATGATGAGGTCGGCGTCACCGAGTTGCGCCAGCTTCGTGATTTCGGTTTCGAAGTTGATCTGCAAACCCAGCTTTTCGACATACGCGTAGAGCCGGGTCAGCAACTCCAGGCGGCCGATCGAGGCGAATCCATTGCCTGCAATCGGGATCCGGGTATCGTTGTGCACGATCGTCAGGTCAGGCCAGGTCTCCAGGTGAGGCGTCAGGTAGCGATACAGCGCCTCGTCGTCCGCGCGAAGGAATTCGAGCGCCCGATCCGAGAACACGACGCCGAATCCCCAGGTCGCGTTGCGCGCGGTGCGATCGAACAGCGTGATCTCATGAGAGGGATCGAGCTGCTTCATCAGCGCGGCGAAGTAAAGGCCCGCCGGACCAGCGCCTACGATTTTGATTTTCATACTGCCGTCTCCATCAGACCAAGGTTTCCCGCTGCCCCTTGCACAGCGACGGGTCCCATCGGCAAACCGATAATCGGCACCGCGCTTTCATTTGTCAATGGAATATGATGAATGAGCTGAATCACGGCCATGAATATTGGTCCTGCTGGAACTGCGACACCTGTTGACCGGCCACAGTACGCACAGCGCACCCGCAAGTGCAATCAGGAATCCGCGAACGTGTCGAACAGCACCGTGCGCAGCCACTGGTTGCCCGGATCGCGGTGAAAGCGCGCGTGCCAGAAGAGATTGATGGCGATTTCCGGTAAGTGCACCGGGTGCTTTCGCCACACCAGCCCAAAAGGCTCGGCAATGCTGCGCGCAAGACGTTCCGGCACGGTCGCCACCATGGACGTGGATTGCAGGATGTGCCCCACCGCGACGAAATGCGGCACGGTCAGGCGGATGCGGCGTTCGATCCCCTGCGCGGCCATGACATCGTCCGCTTGGCCGTGGCCGGTTCCGGTCGCCTTGACGAGCAGCTGCTCGGCAGCGACGAATTCCTTGAGCGTCATGGTCTTGCGGGCTGCAAGAGGATGGTCGTGCCGGAAGATGCATACATAGCGCTGCCGGAAAAGCCGGCGCTGGAAGACGCCGGCTTTCAGCTGCGGCAGCAGGCCGACGGCGATGTCCACGTGGCCGGCTTCCATTTCGTCCCGCACGTTCACGGCTGTGTTGCGCACCGTGCTGATGGCGACGCGCGGCGCCTGGCGTGAGAGCACATCCATCAGGGTCGGCATGAAATAGATCTCGCCGATGTCCGTCATCGCAACGGTGAACTTGCGGGTGCTGGTAACCGGATCGAAAGCGGTCGGCTGGTTGAGTGCATTGTGCAAGGCGGCCATCGCATATGCGACCGGCTCGGCCAGCTGCAACGCGCGCGGGGTCGGTTCCATCCCGCCGGCGGTCCGCAGAAACAACTCGTCGCCCAGCAGCTTTCGCAGCCGGCCCAGGGCATTGCTGATGGCGGGTTGCGAAAGGCCGAGCACTTCCCCGACGGCCGAGACTCGGCGCTCCGCGAGCATGCGGTCGAAGACAAGTAACAGGTTGAGGTCGATTTCGCGCAGTTCCATCGCCGAGCCTTTATTCACGATGGTGATCCAATCATTCACCAAATTCTATTCGTGAATTTTGCCGAGCGACCTCGCGGCGCGGCGCCTCTCAGATCCGCACGCCCATCCGGTAGCCCTCGTGGATCGCGGCGTTCATGTCGCGGGCGATCACGGCGTCGCCGGCCCCGTGCAGTTCGTCGACCATCCACTGGAACTCCTGGAACAGGTCGTGATTGGCCAGCCGCGGCCCGGAGACCACCACCATGTCGGTCGGCACGAACGTCTCTTCGCCCTTGGCGTTCTTCACCGTGGCGCCTTCGGCGGTGACGGCGACCAGATGGCTCGACGTCAAGGTCCTGATTTCCAGTTCCTCGACCCAGGCCGTGTGCCGCCACTTGAACGACGGAATCACGTCGCCCGCGATGCGCTTGTCCTCCTCCACGATCACCACTTCGTGGCCCGCCTTGGTCAGAGATTCCGCCAGGGTGAGGCCGATCTTGCCGCCGCCGATCATCACCAGCCGCCTGGCGGGTTTGACCCGGCCATGGGCGACGTCCAGCGCATCGACCAGCAGCTCGCAGCCCTTCACATGGCGGTACGCCTTCATGTCGGTGCGCGCTCCCGCGGCAACGAGGCAGACGTCGTACTGGTGCAGGATGCTGCGCATGAATTTGGCGTTGGCTTCGGTGTTGAAGCGCATCTCGATGCCCAGTTTTTTCGCCATCACTTCGTAATGCCGGATGACGCTGAGCAGGTCGTCGGGGCGGGCAAGGTCGTTGGCCGCATAAGCGCGCAAATTGCCGCCGATCGCGTCGCTCTTCTCGAACACGGT
>JAGRPN010000097.1 GCA_019449555.1 Ramlibacter sp. | reverse complement strand
TGCCGGCTGGTTGGTGCGGACGCCGTCGTAGTAGTAGCCGAGATCGGTGTGGCAGACGCCGCAGCCGGCAATCTCGACCGTCACTTCGCCCGCCTGCGGCGCGGCCTGGAAGGGTGTGCGCACCATCGGCGCCTGAGGTGCGGTCATCTGCCAGCGGTATGCTTCTGTGCTCATCGGCAACAGCCTTTCGGACGGTTGAAAAAACCCTAATGTGGTAATGCGGTACCATAATTCGCATTTAGGGCATTGTGGTGACGGTTCTCCGCGGGAACCTTGATCCAAATCAAGGTCTGGGTGACCCGCAACTTGTTTACTGCACACCATACGACGCGCAGGAGACACGCTTGGATGCTTCACTGAACACACTACTGGAACCCCGGCCTGCCGGGGAGGAAAAACCACACTCGAGTACCGGTTTGTCCATCGCCATCGCCGGCAGCGGCGGCAGCGGGGTCATGACCGCCGGCACGCTGCTACTCGACGCCGCGGCGCAGGCCGGCCTGTACGGGCTGATGGTGCGCACCAGCGGGCCGCAGATCCGCGGGGGCGAGGCGGCCGCGCTGCTGCGGCTTTCCAGCACCCCGACGGAATCGCTGGACGACAGCTTCGACCTGCTGCTGGCGATCGACTGGCAGAACGTGCACCGCTTCGCCGACGAGATCCCGCTGCACGCGGGCAGCGTGGTGATCGGGGACGCGGACGGCGGCGAGGTCCCGCAGATCTTCCTCGACAGTGGCGCCAGATCGGTCGCCCTGCCGCTGAAGAAGATGGCCAAGGAGCACGCCGGCAGCTGGATCAACATGCTGGCGCTCGGGCTGACCGGCGCCCTGGCGGGCTTGCCGGCGCAGGCGCTGGAGGCGGCGGTGCGCCGCACCTGGAAGCGGCCGGAGGCCGCGCTGCTGGCCAACCTGAAAGCCATGCATGCCGGCATGGACGCGGCGGCCGACATCAAGGGCCTGCCGCGGCTCGCGGCGGCCAAGACGGCCAAACCGAAGCGCTGGATGCTCAGCGGTAACGAGGCCGCCGGCTACGGTGCGATCCGCGGCGGGATCCGCTTCGTCGCCGCCTACCCGATCACGCCGGCCACCGAGCTGCTCGAATGGATGGCGCCCAACCTGGTCAAGGTCGGGGGCTCGCTGTTGCAGGCCGAGGACGAATTGGCCTCCGTGAACATGGCGATCGGCGCCTCCTATGGCGGCGTGCCTTCGCTGACGGCGACGGCCGGCCCCGGCCTGTCGCTCATGACCGAGGGCATCGGCCTGGCGGTCGCGGCCGAGGTGCCGATCGTGGTGGTGGACGTGATGCGCGGCGGTCCTTCCACCGGCATTCCGGCCAAGAGCGAGCAAAGCGACCTCTCGTTCGCCGTGGGCGGCCTGCACGGCGACGCGCCGCGGCTGGTGCTCGCGCCGACGTCGATCTCCGACTGCGTCGCCACCACCCAGTGGGCGGTGGAGCTGGCCGAAACGCTGCAGGCGCCCGCGATCGTGCTGTCGGACCAATTCATGGGGCAGTCGCGCGCCATCGTCGACAAGCCGGCCATCCGCGCGAGCACGGCGACGCGGCTGTCGGTTCCCGCCAACACGCCTGACTACAAGCGCTACCGCAACACCGAAACCGGCGTGTCCCCGATGGCGATTCCCGGCACGCCGGGGGTGGTCTACACCGCCGACGGCCTGGAGCACACCGAAGGGGCGATCCCGAGCAGCGGGGCGCACGACCACAGCGTGCAGCTCGACAAGCGCGAGCGCAAATTGATGGGGTACGACTACGGCAGCCGCTGGGCGGACGTCGAAGGCGACGCTCCGCTCGCCGTGATCACGTTCGGCTCGGCCAGCGGCCCGGTGCGCGAAGCGGTGCAGCGCGCCGCCGCGCAAGGCGTGGCGGTGCGGCTGATCGTGCTGCGGCTGCTCGCGCCGCTGCAGGACGAGGCCGTGGCGCTGGCGCTGCAAGGCGTCGAGCGCGTGATGGTGATCGAGCAGAACCACGGGGCCCAGTTGCTGCGCTACCTGCGCGGCATGGCCGACCTGCCGGGCCGGCCGGCGAGTTTCCACAGACCCGGGCCGCTGCCGCTGCGGCCGGCCGAAGTGTGCGCCGCCATTTGCGAATGGGCCGGCGCGAAGCTTGCGCACAAGGAGGCCGTATGAAGCGAAGGGCGAGGGGCCCCGTGCACGGGGATCGACCAGCGCAGTGCGGCCAAGCCTCCGGCACGCCGGATTGCGAACACTACATGGCTACGAAGGAGAGCGTATGAACGACATGGTGCAGCCGGCGGCCCCGACCGCGGCGCAATACAAATCAGCCTACAAGCCGATCTGGTGTCCCGGCTGCGGCGACTACACGGTGCTGGCCTCGGTCACCAAGGCGCTGGCGCAGGTGGGCCGGCCGCCGCACGAGGTGGCGGTGGTGTCGGGCATCGGTTGCTCGTCGCGCATTCCCGCCTACACGAACTGCTATGGCTTTCACGGCGTGCACGGGCGCTCGCTCGCCGCCGCGACCGGCCTGAAAGTGGCGCGGCCGGACCTGACGGTGCTGGTGGCCAGCGGCGACGGCGACGGCTATTCGATCGGGGGCAACCATTTCCTGCATGCCTGCCGCCGCAACGTCGACCTGACCTACATCGTGATGGACAACCACGTCTATGGCATGACCAAAGGCCAGGCCTCCCCGACGACCGAACCGGATTGGGACAACAAGTTGTCGCCCGGCGGCACCGGCGTGCGCTCGTTCCATCCCCTGGTGATCGCGCTCGCCTCCGGCGCCAACTTTGTCGCGCGCGCTTTCTCCGGCGACCAGAACGGCACGGCCGACATCATCGCGCAGGGCATCCGCCATCCGGGCTTCTCCTTCATCGAGATCCTGAGCCCGTGCGTCACCTTCCGGCCCGAGCAACGCGAGTGGAAGAACCTGGTGCATCCGGCCGCAGTGGGGCACACCGATGATGCCGCGCGCGCCGCCCGTCGCATCATGACCGACGACGGCTTCAATATCGGCGTGCTGTACGCGGGCGATCGCAAGCCGTATCCCGCGGGCAGCTCGCCGGCCGCCCGGCAGGTGGGCGAGCTCGAAGCGGAGTTCGAGCTATGAGCGCGCCGGCCAAACGCGAGGAGCCGGGCGCCCCCGTATCGCTCACCCTGCCCGAATTCATGGCACAGGCGCTGGCGATGGAGCGCGAGGCGGTGGACCGCTACAACGAGTTCGCCGATTCGCTCGAAACGCACAACAACCACGAGGTTGCCAAGCTGTTCCGCACGATGGCCGGCTACGAGTCCAAGCACGCCGAGCGCATCATGGCCGAGATGGGCTGGACCGAAGCCCCGCCGCCGCCGCGCGCCGTCCAGTTCGGTCCCGGCATGGACGATCCCGAGACGCTGCCGTTCGACGAGGTGCATTACCTGATGCAGCCGTGGCACGCGCTGCAGCTCGCGCTCACCGCCGAAAAGCGCGCGCAGGCCTTTTTCGCCGTGCTCGCGCGCATGTCCACCAGCGAACCGGTGCGCCGCGCCGCCACCGAATTGCAGGCCGAGGAGGCCGAGCACGTGGCCTTGATCCAGGACTGGCTGCAGAAGGTGCCGCCGCCGGACCCGGACTGGGCGATCGATCCGGACCCGCCCCGCTACAACGACTGAAACGACGACTCGAAAAAAAGAAAGGTCCGTCATGCGCGCATTGCTTCCCGAAGGTTGGGCGCCGCCGATCGGCTACGCCAACGGAATCGAGGTTCAGGCCGGCCGGATCGTGTTCGTCGCCGGCCAGGTGGGCTGGGACGCGCAGCAGAAATTCGCCTCGGAAGACCTGGCCGTGCAGTTCGACCAGGCGCTGGCCAACGTGCTGGCGGTGCTGGCCGAGGCGGGCGGCGGCCCGCAGCACATCTGCCGCATGACGGCGTACTGCTGCGACAAGCCGGCGTACCTGGCGACCCGCCCGCAGCTCGGTGCGATCTGGAAGCGGCACATGGGCCGCCATTACCCGGCAATGAGCATGATCTTCGTGTCGGACCTGCTCGACCACCCCGGCAAGATCGAGCTGGAGGCCACCGCCGTGCTGCCGGCGCAGTAAGCAGCGCCTGATCGCCCCCCGAAAATCCCATTCCTGCAGGAGCCCACCATGCAGTACGAAGACGTTACCTGCGAGCTGCGCAACGGCGCGGCCCGCATCACCATCGACCGCCCGCAGAAGATGAATGCGTTGCGGGAAAAGCGCAAGCCCGATTTCCACCGGTGGGTGAAATGACCATGCTGCAGATCATCATCCAGGGCCGCGGCGGCCAGGGCGCGCAGACCGCGGGCAACCTGCTCGCGAAAGCGTTTTTCGCGGAGGGCCGGCAGGTGCAGGCTTTCGCCAGCTACGGCGGGGCGCGGCGCGGCACGCCCGTGAGTTCCTTCATCCGGGTGGACGACCGGCCGGTGCGCCTGCGCTGCGACATCGAGCGCGCCGACGCGATCCTGTGCTTCGACGCGAGCCTGTTGCAGGGCGCGCTGTTGGCGGCCGCCCACAAGGACACGCTGATCGTGGTCAACTCCGCGCGCAGCGTCGCCGATTTCCGCGAAACGCTGCCGAACCACCGCGTCATTCCGGTGGATGGGCTCGCGATCTCGCGCCGCCAGGGGCTGGGCCGCATCGTCAACTCGGCGCTGCTCGGGGGACTGGCGAGGGCGGTGGGCGATCCGCCGCTGCCGGCGCTGGAGAAATTGCTGCTCGAAGCTTCACCCAAATTGCAGGCCGAGAACGTCGCGGCCTGCATCGAAGGCTACCGCGCCGTCGAAGAGCAGCTTGGGGAGGCGGCCGTATGAAGCGAAGGGCGAGGGGCCCCGTGCACGGGGATCGACCAGCGGAATGCGGCCACCCTCCGGGGCGACCATCGCACCACGCTACCTTCTTGATCCCGGAGGCCGTATGAACATGCCGCTGCCTGTCCCGCCGACCTGGACCACCGGCACCACCGAGGTCATCAAGACCGGCACCTGGCGTGCCTCGCTGCCGCACTATGTCAAGGCGCCTTCGCCCTGCCACCAGGCTTGCCCGGTGAACGGCGACATCGCCGAATGGATCGGCCTGGCCGGGGCGCGCGATTTCCGTGGCGCCTGGCGGGTGCTGACGCGCCACAACCCGTTCCCCGCGGTGGCCGGCCGGATCTGCCATCACCCGTGCGAGGCAGCCTGCAACCGCGGCGCGTACGACGAGTCGCTGGCGATCTGCAAGCTCGAGCGCGCGGTCGGCGACATCGCGCTGGAGCAAGGCTGGGGCTACGACCTGCCCGAGACGGAACGGCCGCTGCATGCGGCCATCGTAGGCGGCGGGCCTTCCGGGCTGTCGGCCGCCTTCCAGTTGCGCCGGCGCGGCTGGCGCGTGACGATCTACGAGTCACAGCCAGAACTGGGCGGCCTGATGCGCTATGGCATCCCGTCGTACCGGCTCTCGCGGGACGTGCTGGACGGAGAGATCGCGCGCATCGTCGCGCTCGGCGTGGAGGTGAAATGCGGGCGGGCGATTGCGAGTGCCGCCGACCTCGAGCGGCTGCGCAAGCTGCACGACGCGGTCTACCTGGCCATCGGCGCCGG
>JAGRPN010000010.1 GCA_019449555.1 Ramlibacter sp. | reverse complement strand
TCTTCGCCTTCCTGCTGCTGGGGCGGATACGCTTCGGCTGGCGCGGCCGCAAGGCGGTGCGGGTGCTGTATACGGGTTCGCTGCTGCTGCTGCTGGCCTACGCCGGCTCGCGCTTCGTGCTCGAAGTGGTGCTCAGGCGGCCGGTATGAAATACCTGTTGGTCCTGGCGATCGTCCTGGTCGTCATCTGGTTCCTGCGCACGAGCCGGCGGGCCGACAAACCGCGCCAGGATACCGCGGCGCGGGCGCCGGACGGACCTGCGCAGGACATGGTGCAATGCCCCGTGTGTTCGGTGCACCTGCCGCGCACCGACGCCCTGCCCGGCCCGGACGGACGGCTCTACTGCTGCGCCGAACACCGTCTGCGCGCGGGGGGATGACGTGCCGGCGGCGCCCTCCGATTTCTCGCTGCCTGCCGATCCTGCGGCGCTGACGCTCGACTCGGCGTTCGCACGGCTGTGGCGATGGTTCATGACCGCGCGCGTGGCGATCGCGGTGGTACTGACCTTATTGCTCACGACGTTGTTCGCCCTGGTGCCGGCGCTCAATGTCAGCCGCTGGCTGATCGGGCTCTGCCTGGCGTATCTCGCGGCGACACTGGCGGTGCGCGTCTTTGCGCAGCCCGCCGCGCCCGGCCGCACATTCGACCCGCAATGGGTGTCCACCATCGGGGTCGACCTGGTCGCGTTTTCGACCCTGCAGTACCTGCAGGCCGCGGGCATCAACTACTCGCCGCTGTTCGCTTTCCCGGTGCTGATGGGATCGGTGCTGGGCTCGGGCCTGCTGGCGCTCGCCAGCGCCGCCGGCGTCGCGCTGCTGCTGCTCAGCGACGCCTGGGTGCAGTCGCTGCACACGCCGGCGGACACCGCGTCACGCTTCCTGCAGGCCGGATTGACCGGCAGCGGACTGTTCGCCCTCGCCTTGCTCGCCAATCAGTTGGCGGCGCGGCTCGCTCGCGAGGAACGCACCGCCCGGCGCAGCCAGCGTGCCGCCCGCGTCCAGGCCCAGGTCAACGAATTGGTGATCGAATCGCTCTCGGACGGCATCCTGGTGGTCGATGCGCGCGGGCGCGTGCAGGCCGCGAACCCGGCCGCTCGAAACCTGCTGGTGTTCGGCCGGATGCAGGCCAACGCATTGCTCGATCTGACCGGTCAACCCGAGTGGTTGCCGCTGATGGACCTCGCGCAATCCACCCTCGACCGGCGCGAAGCGCAGCTGGCGGAGATCGCGCTCGAGGAAGACGGCGCCGGGCTGCGCCGCATCCATGTGCGCACGCGGCTGACGCCGTCCAACGATAACCCGGCCGAGAGCCTGTGCGTGATGTTCCTGCAGGACCTGCGGGAACTGGAGGCCCGGCTGCGGACCGAAAAACTGGCGGCGATGGGCCGCATGTCCGCCGCCGTGGCGCACGAAATCCGCAACCCGCTGGCCGCCATCGCGCAGGCGAACGAGCTGATGGAGGAGGACCTGCAGGAGCCCGCGCTGCGGCAATTGAGTTCGCTGGTGCGCAAGAACGCCCAGCGGCTGGCGCGCATCGTGGACGAGATCCTGGATATCTCCCGGGTCCAGCACCAGGGGCCGGCCGGGCCGGCCCTGCTCGAAGTCGACCCAGCCGTCGCGCTCGCATGCACCGACTGGGCGACCCAGAACGGCATCATCGGCCGGATGCAGCTGACGCTGGGCGCGCCGCGCGCGCAGGCGCCATTCGACGTCGACCACCTGCGCCGCGTCCTGGTCAACCTCCTGGACAACGCTTCGCGTTACGCGAGCGAGCAACCCGATGCCATCCGCGTTTCGACCCAATTCGTCGCGGGCCAGGCGATGCTGCAGGTCTGGAGCGATGGCCCGCTGCTGGAGCCCGCCGTGCGCCGTCACCTGTTCGAGCCGTTCTTTTCCTCCGAGAGCCGCTCCAGCGGGCTGGGCCTCTACATCTGCCGGGAGTTGTGCGAGCGCCACGGCGCCGCGATCGCTTACCGCCGGTCGCGCGGCCCGGCCGACCCAGGCGCGCGCGAAGGCAACGAATTCTTCATTACCTTCCGCCCCGCGGCCGGCGCGCTTGCGAGCGCCGGCTCCTTTGACACAATAGCTGCCTGATGTCCGCCGCCCCGTCCGTCCCCGCACAGGTTCTGGTCATCGACGACGAGCCCGACCTGCGCACCCTGTACGAACTCACCCTGCTGCGCGAGGGCTACCGCGTCGATGCCGCCGGCACGCTGGCGGAGGCATGGGAGCAGCTGGAGGCGAAGAAATTCGA
This sequence comes from Ramlibacter sp., assembly GCA_019449555.1. Lineage (GTDB taxonomy): Bacteria > Pseudomonadota > Gammaproteobacteria > Burkholderiales > Burkholderiaceae_C > Ramlibacter. The sequence continues at coordinate 638 of JAGRPN010000010.1, read as the reverse complement.
CGCCGTGATCACCGACATGCGGCTGCCCGACGGGCTCGGCCTGGAACTGCTGCGCCGGATGCTGAGCGAACAGCGGGCCGAGCGGTGCATCGTCATGACCGCGTACGGCTCGGCGGACAACGCGGTGGAAGCGCTCAAGGCCGGCGCGTTCGACTACCTGACCAAGCCGGTGGACCTGAAGCAGTTCCGCACCGTGGTCGCGTCCGCGATCCAGGACAGCGCCTCCGGCGCCCGTCCGCGCACGGGCGGCGCAACGGCGCGCGCGCCGGCCGGCAGCGACCGCTCCAATGGCGGCGGCGGCCAGGCCTCGCTGCAGCGCCTCGTGGGCGATTCGCTGCCCATGCGCAACGTCAAGGAACGCATTGCGAAGGTCGCGCGCAGCATGGCGCCCGTGCTGGTGCGGGGCGAGTCGGGCACCGGCAAGGAACTGGTCGCCCGCGCCATCCACGCTTGCAGCCATCGCGCGGAAGGCCCGTTCGTCGCCGTCAACTGCAGCGCCATCCCGGAGTCGCTGCTGGAAGCCGAATTCTTCGGCGCCAAGAAGGGCTCGTACACGGGCGCCACCCAGGACCGCGAGGGCTATTTCCAGGCGGCGCGCAGCGGCACGCTCTTCCTCGACGAGATCGGCGACCTGCCGG
>JAGRPN010000096.1 GCA_019449555.1 Ramlibacter sp. | reverse complement strand
GTTTTCCACGATCATGGTGTCGCGTGCCGGGTCCATGCGCGTGGTCATGGCCCAGATCACCTCGCGCCAGTCGCGCGCGTCGATGTCCTCGTCCACCACCACGATGAACTTCGTGTACATGAACTGGCGCAGGTGGCTCCACACGCCCATCATGACGCGCCGCGCATGGCCCGGGTAGGCCTTGCGGATGCGCACGACCGCCATCCGGTAGCTGCATCCTTCGGCCGGCAGGTGGAAGTCGAGGATCTCGGGAAACTGCCGCTGCAATAGCGGGATGAACACCTCGTTGAGCGCCATGCCAAGCACGGCCGGCTCGTCCGGCGGCTTGCCGGTGTAGGTGGAGTGGTAGATCGGTTCGCGCCGCATCGTGATGCGGTCCACCGTGAACACCGGAAACCAGGCCTGCTCGTTGTAATAGCCGGTGTGATCGCCGAACGGCCCCTCCAGCGCGTGCTCGAATCCGCTCTCATGGCCCGGATCGGGCTGGACGTGGCCCTCCAGCACGATCTCCGCCGTGGCCGGCACCTGCAGGTCGACGCCGATGGCGCGCACGATCTCGGAGCGGCCGCCGCGCAGCAGCCCGGCGAACTGGTATTCCGAGAGGGCGTCCGGCACCGGCGTCACGGCGCCGAGCAACGTGGCCGGATCGGCGCCCAATGCGACAGCGACCGGATACGGCTCGCCGGGATGGGCGAACGCGTGTTCGCGGAAGTCCTGCGCGCCGCCGCGATGCGCGAGCCAGCGCATGATGACCCGGTTGCGCGACAGCACCTGCTGGCGATAGATGCCCAGGTTCTGCCTGCGCTTGTTCGGGCCCCGTGTCACCACCAGGCCCCAGGTGACCAGCGGCGCCACATCGCCGGGCCAGCAGTACTGCACCGGCAGCCGGGCGAGGTCCACGTCGGCGCCCTCCCACACCACCTCCTGGCAAGGGGCGCTGCGCACTTCGCGCGGCGCCATGTGCCACAAGGTCTTGAGCAGCCCGCTCATGCCCACCATTTCGCGCAGGCCCTTGGGCGCCTCCGGCTCCTTCAGCGCAGCCAGCGCCTCGCCGAAGGCGCGCAGGTCACGCAGGTCCGTCACGCCCATGGCACGCGCCACGCGCGCCGGTGTCCCGAACAGGTTGCCGAGCACCGGCATCGTGTGGCCCGTCGGCCGCTCGAACAGAAGGGCCGGGCCGCCGGCGCGCAACACGCGGTCGCACAGCGCCGTCATCTCCAGGTGCGGCGACACCGGCTCGGAAATGCGCCGTAATTCGCCCACGCCTTCCAGCTGGGTGACGAAATCGCGCAGGTCGCTGTAGGGCACTACTTGCCCGTTCCGCGGCGGCGCGGTCCGAAGCCGCGGGCCTGCATGCCGAGTGCCAGCCGCGCAAGCACCCGGCCTGGCGTCCAGCGCTGCGGCTCCAGCACCGCGAATTCCAGGGCGTCGAGCGTGTTCTTCACGATCAGCCCCAGCTCGGTATCGCCTTCCATCGAGAGCCGCCGGCTGAAGAACAGCGTGTCGGGATCTTCGCGGCGCTGCGCCAATTGCAGGAAGTCATAGGCGCAGGCACTGATCGTGAGGTCCGTCGCGCCGCCGCCCGCGCAGGCGCTGAAGCTCTGGCCGTTCCAGGTGAAATCGAACGTGAGGCGCGCGTCGCGCACATGGATGCGCAGCTTCTTGCCCGCGAGGTGCTGCCGCACGTCTTCCTGCAACTGGTCGGCCAGCCCGAGATTGAGCGCCGTCGACAGCAGCACGGAGCCCGGATACGCGGGCAGGCGCGCAAGCAGCGAGCCCAGGGGCTGCGGCAACAGATGGGAAGGCGTCGGGGTCATGAAATCTCTCCAACAGACGAGAAGGCGCTGCGGGGCTCAGGCCACGTGGAGCAGCACGGTGAAAAAATGGCAGGCGCTGCCGCCCAGCACGAACAGGTGCCACACGCCATGGCCATGGCGGACCTTGTGGTCAGTGGCGTAGAAGGCGATGCCCATCGTGTAGAGCGCGCCGCCGGCGACCAGCCACGCGAAGCCGGCGGGCGTGAGCGCCAGCCACAGCGGCGAAACCGCCACCAGTGCCAGCCATCCCATCACGACGTAGATCACGAGCGAAAGCACGCGGTGGCCCTTGGCCAACCAGATCTCCTGCGCGATGCCCAATAGCGCAAGCCCCCACACGGCACCGAGCAGCGACCAGCCCCACGGCCCGCGCAGCGAAACCAGCGCGAACGGCGTGTAGCTCCCGGCGATCAGCAGGTAGATGCCGCAATGGTCGAATTTGCGCAGCACGTCCTTGGCCCGCCCGCGCAGGCTGTGGTACAGCGTGGAAAAGACGTAGAGCGCCACCAGCATGGCGCCGTAGATGCTGAAGCTCACGATCTTCCAGGGATCGCCGACACGCGCGGCGAGCACCACGAGCACCGCGGTCCCGGCGACGGCGAGCGCCGCCCCGACCAGGTGGCTGATGCTGTTGAAGCGCTCGCCGTAGTGCATGGTCACGGCCGGTGCGCGAGCGCCCTAGGCCACTGCCTTCGCGGCGCCCTGCTCCAGCCCGGGACGGCCATGCCAGTAGCCGTTGCAGGCCTCGCCCGGCATGAACGGCGCGACGCGGGCCAACGCTTCCTGCGGCGCCAGAACGCGCGTGCGGACCTGGTCGAACAGCGCAACGACTTCGTGGGTGTCGTTCGCCTGCGGGCTGATCCGCGCGACGTCGACGCCCATCGCCTCCATGGCGCCGAGTTCGTCGACCAGGTTGTAGACGCGCGCCGATTGCGTCTGGGTGCCGTTGAGCACGAGGAAATTCTCGTCCTCGCGCGTCTTGAGCACCAGCCCGTCCGGGTACTCCATGCAGCTGAAGCGGCAGTCGTCCTTCGGCAGGTTGCGATGGCGCGCGGTGAAGCAGCGCGCCGAGAAAGCCAGCGGCATGCGGCCGTAGGCGAACACCTCGGTCTGCAGGCCGGCGGGCCGGCCCCGCTGCAGGATCGCGAGATCGTCGCGCTTCATCTCCAGCGGGATCACCCAGCGCGTGGCGCCGAGCTTCGCCATCCATTCCAGGGTGGGCAGGTTGTACACGTTCAGGTGCGGCCCGGCGACGAATGGCGTCTTGCCGGCCAGCCGATGGACGGCGCCCATGTCGTTGGCTTCGACCATGTACTCGCCGTTGCCCGCGATCTTGTCCATGCTGCTCACGTCGCTGCCCGACTCCAGCAGCACCTGCGTGGACAACACGACTTCCTTGCCGGCCTCGCGCAGGCGGCCGGCGATCTCGAGCCAGTCAGCCAGGCGCAGTTCATGCCGGCGGGAACACACTGTCTCGCCCAGATAGACGATGTCCACGGGCGTGGCGGCCATGGCGTCGTAGAAACGGAAGACAGTGTTGCGCGGCCAGTAATACAGCAGCGGGCCAAGGGCGAGTTTCATCGGGTTGCTCGAGTCATTTCCATGGCCGGTGGTACGCGCCCAGCGTGTGCTGCTGGCCCTCGGCCACCTGGTCGAGGCTGGCCATCCAGGTGCGCTTGGGTGTATAGCGATGCGCGTTGGCGAAGCACTGGTCGATGGCTTCGCGCCAGACGCGCGTGACCAGCGCCACGTAGGCCGGGCTGCGCTGGCGCCCTTCGATCTTGATGGCGCGCACGCCCATCTTGAACAGCTGCGGCAGCAGCTCGAGCGTGTTCAGGCTGGTGGGTTCTTCCACCGCGTAGTAGCTCTCCTCGTCGCCCACGTTGAAGCGGCCCTTGCATAGCGTGGGGTAGCCCGCGTTCTCGCCCGGCGCGTACCGGTCGATCAGCACGCCGTTCAGCCGGGACTCCAGGCCGCTGGGCGTTTCCTGCCAGCGCACCGACTTGGCCGGCGAGCACACGCCGGACGTATTGGGCGACTCGCCCGTCACATAGGACGACAGCGCGCAGCGCCCCTCGACCATCACGCACAGGCTGCCGAAGCCGAACACCTCGATCTCGACCGGCGTCTTCTCGATCACCTGCTGGACCTGCGCCAGCGAGAGCACGCGCGGCAGCACCGCACGCACGATGCCGAACTGCTCGCGGTAGAAATTGATCGCCTCGTAATTGGTTGCCGATCCCTGCACCGACAGGTGCAGCCGCAGTTGTGGGTATTTCGCCGCCGCGTACTGCATCAGGCCGGGGTCGGCCAGGATCACGGCGTCGACGCCCAGTTGCACGGCCTTGTCCATCGCTTCGCGCCAATGCTCCGGATTGGACGCCTGCGGGTACGTGTTGAGGGCCATGAACACCCTGCAGCCGCGCTGGTGCGCATACTGCACGCCGTTGGCGATGGCGGCTTCGTCGAAATTCAAGCCGGCGAAATTACGCGCGTTGGTGGCGTCGCGCAGGCCCAGATAGACACAGTTGGCGCCGTTGTCCACGGCAGCCTTCAGCGCCGGCAGGCTGCCCGCGGGGCAGACCAGTTCCGGGGCGACGGGAGGAGCGGAAGTCTGAGTAGTCAAGGCGTCGACGATACTCGCGAACGCCGGCGGGGGTCCTGATCCTCGTCAACACTTGCGCGGGCCTGATTTCGCCAGCTGCAAAGCCCCTTGCGGGAGCACGGGCGCTTGCAGCGCCACTGCGCCCGAGCGGCCCTCATGCGATCAATCGGACGGGCTGTTCGCCACGCCCGATCGCGCCATCCTGGCCACGGCACCGATCAGTTCGTGCGGCTTCAGCGGCTTGCCGAAATGCAGGTCGAAGCCGGCTTGGAATGCGCTGGCCTCGTCTTCGGCGCGGGTGAAGGCCGTCAGCGCGATCGCCGGCAGGCGAGGCTTGCCCGCAGGGGTGCATTGGCGCACCCGCCGCATGAGCTCGTAGCCGTCGCGCCCCGGCAGCCCGATATCGCTCACGAGGACGTCGGGCCAGGACTGGCGCAAGGCCTGCATGGCCGACTCGTAGTTGCTGCCGGTGCGCACGTGCGCGCCCCGATCGGCCAGCACCATCGACAGCATTTCGCAGGCATCGGGATCGTCGTCGACCACCAGCACGTGGATCCCCTGCAAACTCTGGCCGGACAGTTCCATCGCGTCGGGCTCGCTGGCCCGCGACACGCCGTCCGCGCGGACCGGCTCCAGCGGCGGAGCGACCGGCAACTGGACTTGCATGGTCGTCCCCTGCCCGACGCCGGTGCTCTGGACCCGGATGCTGCCCCCGTGCAGTTCCGCCAGGTGCTTGACGATCGACAACCCCAGCCCCAGGCCGCCGTGGTACCGGTTGCCGGGTGAATCGCTTTGCGAGAAACGGTCGAACAGCTGGTCCATGAATTCCGGCCGGATCCCCTGGCCGAAGTCCTGCACCGTCATGGTCAGGTGGTCCTTGTCGCGCCGCAGTCCTACCCTGATTTCGCCGCCGTCGTGCGAGAACTTGATGGCGTTCGTCATCAGGTTCCAGAAGATCTGCTGGAAGCGGGCCGGATCGAGCCAGGCGCCGCCCTGCTCGCCGGAGACCTCCAATTTGACGGCGAGATGTTTTTCGTCGATCGCCGAGCGCAGCGACGACAGCGACGCGGAAACCAGTTCCGCCGGGTCCGTGGACTCGTGCTCGAGCCGCAATTTGCCGGAATTGATGCGCGACACGTCGAGGATGTCGGAAATGATGCGCGCCTGCGTCTTCACGCTGCGGTCGATCGCCTCCATGCCTTTCATCAGTTCCGGCGAACCGCCGCGGCGCTTCAGGATGTGCACCCAGCCGACGATCGCATTGAGCGGAGTGCGCAGCTCGTGCGACAGCACGGCGATGAAATCGTCCTTGGTGCGGCTGTGCCGCTCCGCGATGGCGCGTGCCGCCTGCTCGCGTTCGAGCATCTCGCGCCGACGCTCCTCGAGCTGGATGCGTTCCGAAATATCCAGCGCGATGCCGATGCGCAGCCCCGGCTCCACGTGCGACGACATCCGCCACTCCAGGTAGACCCAGCTGCCGTCGGCCCGGATCAGCGGAAATTCCCCGCCCCACGGCGCCGACTGATCGGAAACGCCCGTGGTCTTTTCCGTCACGAACGCAGCCCATTCGGGCGGAGCGAACTCGCTGATGCAGCGTCCCAGCAGTTCTTCGCGCGGCCGGCCGAGCAGGCCGACCATCGCCGGATTCATGTCGGCAAAGCGCCCTTCCGCGTCGATCAGGGTCACGCCGCTCTGGGCCTGGCTGTAGATCGCGCGAAACCGCATTTCGCTGCGCCGCAGGCTGTCTTCGGCCATGCGTGCGCGGATCAGGGCCTGCATCGTCGCGATCAGGATGGCGGGCTCGGCCGGGTGGATGAGGTACGCGTCGGCGCCGGCATTGAAGCCGGCCACGCGGTCCTCGTTCTTGGCAAAGATGGCCGACAGGTGGATCACCGGCAGCGACGCGGTCTCGGGCTGGGTGCGGATGATGCGGCAGACTTCGAAGCCGTTGATGTCCGGCAGGTCCACGTCGAGCACGATGCCCGAAACGCCCGAGCGCGCCAGCCGCAGCGCCTCGCCGCCGGTGCCGGTCTCGAGCGTCTGGAAGCCGGCCGCGCGAATCACCCTTGCGGTCGCGTAGCAGGTGGCCGGGTTGTCGTCCACCACCAGCACCGTGTGGACGCTGCGGTCGATGGTCGTGTTGATGACGTCGTTCGCGGACACCATTTCAGACTCCCTCCGATTCGAACGCTTTTAGCTGGACGGGGATGGTGACCGAGAACGTCGACCCCTTGCCCAGTTCGCTTTCCAGCCCGACGTTTCCGCCGAGCAATAAGGCGAGGCGCTTGCTCAGGGACAGGCCCAGCCCCGTGCCGCGCAGGCGCTTCTGGATCGGCGAATCCACCCGCGCAAAATCGTTGAAGACGGCGCTGTGGTATTCCGGCGCGATGCCGATGCCGGTGTCGGCGACCGCGAACGTCACCATCTCGGCCCCGGTGCGCTGCGCTGTCACTCGCACCTCCCCGCGAGGAGTGAACTTCAGCGCGTTCGAGATGAAGTTCCGCAGTATCTGCGAGAGTTTCTGGTGGTCGGTGAACAGCTTGGGGATGCCATCGGGATGCTCGAACACCAGGCTGACGTCCGGGTTCGTCAGGATCGGCTTGAACATGCCGCGCAGCGCGGTGAAGAGATCGACCATCTCGAACCAGGCGGGCGAGATCTCGATGCGCCCCGCTTCCACCTTGGCCAGGTCCAGCAGGTCGTCCACCATTTCCGCGAACTCGGTCGCCGTGTCGTGGATGAACGCGACCTGGCGCTCCTGCTCCGGCGTCAGCGGTCCGTCGAGGCGGTCGGTCAGCAGCCGCGCGATGCTGCGGATGGAATTGATCGGCGTGCGGAACTCGTGGCTCATGTATGCGAGGAAGCGGCTCTTGAGCTCGGTCGCCTCGCGCAGCTGGTCCGCCTGCGCATCGAGCTCGCCATAGAGCGCGACGACGCCGCGGTTGGTTTCCGCCAGCTCCTGCCGCAGACCCTCGATTTCCCGCCGGCAGGCGGCCAGCGCCGCCTCCGGGTCTTCGGGTGCGTCGGGTGCGGGATTCGATTCTTCCGCCATGCGTCAGCCCCTGCGCCGCAGCACGACGACGCTCGCGTCGTCGCGGCCGCGGCAATGGTCCCGCACCAGGACCGCCGCGACCAGCGCGGGATCGTGACCGAGGACCGGATGAATCAGTTGCGGCGTCCAGCGCCCCTCGATGCCGTCGGTGTGCAGCACCACCACCGCGTGCGGCGGCCAGTCGGTGCGCACCTCTTCCGGCCGGCGAATCTGCAGCCCGAGCGTGCCGTGCTGCGACAACACCGTGCGGTCGGAGTCGCCGGAGACGACCCGGACCAGGACGTTGCCGGCGCCGACCGAGCGGATCTGCTGCTCGGTGCTGTCGAGCTGGACCCGCGCCAGGGCGACGCCGCGCGTGCTTCGCAGCGCCTCGTGGGCCTGCTGCAGCCCGGCACGCGGATCGGCAAACGGCTCGTCGCGGAACACCGCTGTCGCCGCGAGCGCCGCCATTGCCGCGTCCGGCCCATGGCCGAGGCCATCGGCCAGCATGACGGCGGCGCGCGGTCCGTCCAGGCACGCGGCCCAGGCGTCGCCGCAGGCCGTCTCGCCGGGCGCGGCCAGCGACACGGCGCCGATGTCGATCGCGCGCGAACGCAGGGCGGGCATGCGCTGGTTGCGCAATCGCGCCACCACGACCGTGCCTTCGGGCGTCGACGAATGGATATCGAACGAATGGGCGAGACGCCTGACCGCGCCCAAGCCCGTGCCGGGCGTGCTGCCGGTGGAAAAGCCATCCCCCATGCATTGGTCCAGGTTCGCGATGCCGGGGCCCCTGTCGATCGACAGGACCTCGATTTCGCCGCTGGCCGGCAGCGCCGCGATCAGCAGGCGCCCTCTGTGGGCATGGCGCAGCAGGTTCGAGCCCAGCTCGGTCACTACGAGGGCGAGCCGCCCCCTCTCGAGCTCGTCCCAAGCCAGCTCGTGCGCCAGCTCGCTCGCGTGCCGGCGCGCTTCGCCGATCCGGCTGTTGTCATCCACCGGGAACACCGCATGCAGCCAGCCCAGGATCATTTCCATTTGGTGATGCTCACGACGGTGCCCGTTTCGGGCGAGGAATGGATTTCGAATTCGTTGACCAGCCGCTTGCTGCCGGGCAAGCCGAGGCCCATGCCCTTGGCGGTCGTCCAGCCGTCCGTCAGCGCCAGCTTGACGTCGGGGATTCCCGGCCCATGGTCCTCGAAGTGCAGGCGCAGGCCCTGTCGCTCCCCGCGGTCCAGCAGCTCCCAGCGCAGCTCGCCACCGCCGCCATGCACCAGGGTATTGCGCGACAGCTCGCTGGCGGCCGTGATCATCTTGGTCTGTTCGACCAGCGAAAAGTGCAGCTGCTGGGTCAGCGTGCGCACCAGCTGGCGGCTCTTGACGACGTCTTCCTGGGACTGGATCGGCAGGTTTCCGCTCGGTTCAAGCGCCACTGTGCGACTCCCCGCGCGAGCGCGCCAGCAAGTGCATCCCGCGCTCGACGTTCAGGGCGGTCTTCACGCCCTGCAGTGACAGGCCGAGTTCCACCAGCGTGATCGCAACCGCCGGCCGCATGCCCACGACCACCGTCGTCGCGTCCAGCACCCGTGCGATCCCGGAGATGCTTGCCAGCATGCGGCCGACGAACGAGTCCACGATCTCGAGCGCGGAGATGTCGATCAGCACGCCATTGGCCGACGTCTGCGCGATCCGCTCGGCCAGGTCGTCCTGCAGCGCCAGCGCCATCTGGTCCACCATGTCCACCTGGATGGTGACCAACAAGGTCGATCCCATCCGCAGGATTGGAATTCGTTCCATGTCGGCTACTCACCCCGCACGATGCGATAGCCGGTGCGCTGCAGCGCCAGCGCGAGCGCGTCGGCGAGCGTCGCCTTGGTGCTGATGCCTTCCAGATCGATCCCGAGGTGGACGATGGTCTGTGCGATCTGCGGGCGGATGCCGCTGATGATGCAGTCCGCGCCCATCAGCCGAATGGCGCTGACGGTCTTGAGCAAGTGCTGGGCCACGAGCGTATCGACGGTCGGCACGCCGGTGATGTCGATGATGGCGAGCGACGACTCGGTCTCCACGATTTTCTGCAACAACGTCTCCATCACCACCTGGGTCCGGCTGCTGTCGAGCGTGCCGATCATCGGCACCGCCAGCACGCCGGCCCACAACTTGACCACCGGCGTGGACAGCTCCAGCAGCTCGTGATGCTGGCGCTTGATCACGGCTTCGCGGGTGCGCTGGTAAGTCAAGACCGTATGCGCCGCCATCTTGTCCACCAGCGAGGAAATCTGCCACACGGTGTCGATCAGTTGCGCGCTGTCGTTGCCCAGGCGGCGCTGGCTCGCGCTGAGCAGCGGGCGCTTGAAGGCCAGCACGAACATGCTGGTGTCACCGGCGTTCTGGCCCTGCGCCACGCGCGAGCTCGACAGTTGCTCCAGCGCGCGGGCCACGCCCGACCAGCGCTCGTCCTCGAACATGGCCGGATCGGCGCCGGCGCGCAAGCCATCGCGCAGCGCATGCAGCAATTCCACCGCTTCGCCCTGCACGGTGCGGCGACGCTGCTCGCCGATGCGGCTTTCCTTCAACCAGTCCTCGATGATGACCGGCTCCTCTTCAGTCACGATCGAGAGCAAAGTCTGGGCTTCCTGTTTCATCGCGATCCCTCCTCGTTGTTGGACGGTTTTGCGGGGGGCCATCGGCTGGCCATCATGGCTT
>JAGRPN010000095.1 GCA_019449555.1 Ramlibacter sp. | reverse complement strand
CCGCGCTTGACCACCATGTTGATCTTGACCGGGCCCAGTCCCGCTTCGCGCGCGGCATCGATGCCCTGGAGCACATCCGCGACCGGAAAATCGACGTCGTTCATGCTGCGGAACACTGCGTCGTCCAGCCCATCCAGGCTTACCGTGACCCGCTGCAGGCCCGCGGCCTTCAGGTCGCGTGCCTTGCGCGCCAGCAGCGAGCCGTTGGTGGTCAAGGTCAGATCGAGCGGTTCGCCATCCACCGTTCGCAGCACCGCGAGTTGTTCGATCAGCCCTTCGATGTTCTTGCGCAATAGCGGCTCGCCGCCCGTGAGGCGGATCTTGCGCACGCCGTGCGCGACGAACTGCCGCGCAATGCGCGTGATCTCCTCGAACGTCAGCAGCGCGGAGTGCGGCAAATACGGATAGTCCTTGTCGAACACTTCCTTGGGCATGCAGTAGCTGCAGCGGAAGTTGCAGCGGTCCGTGACGCTGATGCGCAGGTCGCGCAGCGGACGGCCCAGGCCGTCGGACAGCATTCCGGTTGCCGGGATGGCCTGCGTGGGCACCCGGGCGGCAAGCCGGGCCAGGCGCTGGTCGACCAGAGGGATGACGCGTTCGGACATAGCCTCGATTGTCGCGCAGGCGCTTATCCCGCCGTGCTTTGGGGTCGGACCCCTACACTAGACGCAGCGCGCGCCATCGACTTCGATGCAGACCCCCGAGATGAAGGAAGCCTCGTCGCTCGCCAGGTACAACGCGGCGTTGGCGACGTCCAGCGCGGTCGAAAAACGGCCGAGCGGGATCGTCGCCAGGAACTTGGCCCGCCGGGCGTCGTCGAGTGGCCCGCCGGCGAATTCGGCCGACAGACCGGTATCGGGGTTGAACACCGGGTTGATGCAGTTGACACGGATGTTGTCGGGTCCGAGCTCGGCCGCGAGCGACTTGCTGGTGGTGATCACGGCGCCCTTGGAGCCGTTGTACCAGGTCAGGCCCGGCCGCGGGCGCACGCCGGCGGTGGACGCGATGTTGATGAAACTGCCCCCCTTGTTGGCCCGGAACACCGGCACCGCATGGATGGTCGACAGATAGATGCTCTTCATGTTCACGGCGAAGCACTTGTCGAATTCCTCCTCGCTGACCTCCAGTGCGGGGCGGTTGCGATGGGTCCAGCCGGCGTTGTTCACCATCGCGTCGAGCTTGCCGTAACGCGTGACGGCCGCATCGACCAGCGCCTTGACGTCGGCCGACTTCGTCACATCGGCGGCGAAGAACGACGCCGTTCCGCCGGCTGCCCTGATCTGCGCCACCACCTTTTCCCCGAGCGCGGCATTGATGTCGTTCACGATGACCTTGGCGCCTTCTTCGGCCAGCCGCCTGGCGATGCCTTCGCCGATGCCGCCGCCCGAACCCGTGACGATGATGGATTTGTCCTTGACTCTCATGCTGTTCCTTGTGCTGTGAATTCCCGGTGCTCAGCCGTGACGGATGGCCACGGTCTTCAGGGTGGTGAAACCGTACAGCGCTTCGAAGCCCTTTTCGCGCCCGTAGCCGGATGATTTGACGCCGCCGAACGGCAGCTCCACGCCGCCGCCCGCGCCATAGTTGTTGATGAACACCTGACCGCTGCGGACCCGCTTGGCCATGCGCAACTGGCGGCCGCCATCGCGCGTCCAGATGCCGGCGACCAGCCCGAAGCGCGTGGCATTGGCCAGCTGCACCGCGTGGTCCTCGTCCGTGAAGCTCATGGCCGCGAGCACCGGGCCGAACACTTCCTCCTGGGCCAACCGGTGTTCCACCGGCACGTCCCGCAACAAGGTCGGCGCCTGGTAGTAGCCGGTCTCGGGCGCTTCCTCGACCACTTGGCCTTGCGCCACCATCGGAACGCCCGCGACCTGGGCGTCGGAGAGGAAGTCCCACACGCGTTGCTGCTGGCTCGCCCGGATCAGCGGACCCACGTCCAGGTCCATCACGGCCGGGCCGACCCGCAGGTTCTCGAACGCCTTGCCGAGCCGTTCCAGCAGGGGCTCGTAGATCGATTGCTCCACCAGCAGGCGCGATCCCGCCGAGCAGGTCTGGCCCGCGTTCTGCACGATGGCGTTGATGACCATGGGCAGCGCGGCGTCCAGGTCGGCGTCGGCGAAGATGATCTGCGGGCTCTTTCCGCCCAGTTCGAGCGTGACCGGGCAGTGGCGCTGGGCTGCGACTTGCTGGATCAACGTGCCGACCGCGGGGCTGCCGGTGAAGCTGATGTGGTCGACCCCCTCGTGGCGCGCGAGCGCGTCACCCACTTCGTGGCCGTAGCCGGTCACGATGTTGATCGCGCCGGCTGGGAAGCCGACTTCGGCCGCCAGCTGCGCGACGCGGATCAACGACAGGCAGGCGTCTTCCGAGGGCTTCACGACGCACACGTTGCCTGCGGCGAGCGCGCCCCCGACGCTGCGCCCGAAGATCTGCATCGGGTAGTTCCACGGGATGATGTGCCCGGTGACGCCGTGCGGCTCGCGCCACGTGAACACGCTGTAGCCGTCCAAGTAAGGGATGGTGGCGCCGTGCAACTTGTCGCAGGCGCCGGCATAGAACTCGAAGTAGCGGACCAGGGCGAGCGCGTCGGCGCGCGCCTGCTTGGTCGGCTTGCCGCAATCGCGCTGTTCGAGGGACGCGAGTTCCTCGGCGTGCTCGGCGACCTTGTTGGATAGCCGCATCAGCAGGCGACCACGCTCGGCGCCGCTCAATTTGCTCCAGACGGCGTCGTAGCACTGGCGCGCGGCGCGCACCGCCGCGTCGATGTCTTCCGCGCTGCCGCGCTGGAGCTCGTCGAAAGCCTGGCCGTCGGAAGGATCGATCACCGGGATCGTGCGGCCGGAAGAAGATGCCTGGGCCGCGTTGGCGATGTAGTGAAGTTGCATGCCAACATTTTGCTTCAAAGCCGAGCCGCGCCCGCGAGCCGCTGCCTTGCGCAAAAAGTTCTCGTAGTGGGTACCCGAGGGTACCGGTGATTACATTGCATGCGGGCGAGGTATTTCCAGTGCGGGAAGCCCAACAGGTTGAAAATCGGCGCCATGGTTCCAACCGAAACGCAGACTCCGGCTGATGGCCACAAGCGCCGCCTGCTCGAGGGCATGGCGAAGGCCGTAGCGGCGAAAGGCTATGGCGACACCACCATCGGCGACATCGTGCGGGAAGCCGGTGTATCGCGTCGCACTTTTTATGAGCATTTCTCGACCAAGGCCGAGTGCCTGATCGCGCTCTATGAAGCGGCGAGCCACAACGCGCTGAAGGTGCTGCGGGACTCGATCGACCCGCAACACGACTGGGAGACGCAGGTCGAGCGCGCGCTCGCGGCGTACCTGGGTTGCATGGCGCAAAACCCCGCGCTCATGCGCACCTTGTTCATCGAGATCCTGGGCCTAGGGAAGCCAGGACTGGCGGCCAGGCGGCGCGTGAACCAGGAGATCGCGAATTTCATCCTCCGGGTCGTCAACGGCCGGGCAGCCGAAGGAGCGGCGCGGGTGGCTCCCGTCACGGCAATGGCGATCGTCGGCGGCATCAACGAGCTGATCCTCGAACGCATCGAAGATGACCGGGTCGCCGGCTTGGTCGAGCTGGTGGAGCCCTCCAGCCGGCTGCTGCGCGCGGTGACGCGGGCAGCACCCGGATAACGCCAAAAAAAAAGCCCGCGCGAGCGGGCTTCGGATCGTCGTGCAGCCAGTCGTTACTTGCTGGCGGGCGCGGCGGGGGCCGTGACAGCTCCGCTGGAAGAAGGAGCGGTGACGGCGGCCGGGGCTTCCAGCTTCGGGGCCGGCACGTCCGGCCCGGGATGGAATTTCACCACCAGCGGCACGATCAGCAGCGCCACGATGTTGATGATCTTGATCAGCGGGTTGACGGCGGGCCCGGCAGTGTCCTTGTAGGGATCGCCCACGGTGTCGCCGGTGACGGCCGCCTTGTGCGCTTCCGACCCCTTGCCGCCGTAGTTGCCGTCCTCGATGAACTTCTTCGCGTTGTCCCAGGCGCCGCCGCCGGTGCACATCGAGATGGCCACGAACAGGCCGGTCACGATCGTACCCATCAACAGGCCGCCCAGCGCTTGCGGCCCCAGGATCAAGCCGACCAGAATCGGGGCCACGACCGGCAGCAGCGACGGGATCATCATTTCCTTGATGGCTGCCTTGGTCAGCATGTCCACCGCCACGCCGTACTCGGGTTTGGCCGTGCCTTCCATGATGCCCTTGATCTCGCGGAACTGCCGGCGCACTTCAACCACCACGGAACCGGCGGCGCGGCCGACCGCTTCCATCGCCATCGCACCGAACAGGTAGGGGATCAGGCCACCGATGAACAGGCCGACGATCACCAGCGGTTCGCTCAGGTTGAAGCTGATCGCCTGCCCGAACGTTTCGAGCTTGTGGGTGTAGTCCGCAAAGAGCACCAGCGCCGCCAGGCCGGCCGAGCCGATGGCATAGCCTTTGGTCACGGCCTTGGTGGTGTTGCCCACGGCGTCGAGCGGGTCGGTGACGTCGCGCACGCTGGGGGGCAGGTCGGCCATTTCGGCAATGCCGCCGGCGTTGTCGGTGATCGGGCCATAGGCGTCCAGGGCCACCACGATGCCGGCCATGCTCAGCATCGAGGTCGCGGCGATGGCGATGCCGTACAGGCCCGCCAGCTTGAACGCGGCCAGGATCGCGATACACACGCACATCACGGGCCAGGCGGTTGAACGCATGGAAACACCCAGGCCGGCGATGATGTTCGTGCCGTGGCCGGTGGTGGAGGCCGCCGCGATGTGGCGCACCGGCGAGTACTGCGTGCCGGTGTAGAACTCGGTGATCCAGACCAGCGCGCCGGTCAGGATCAGGCCGATGGCGCACGCGCCGAACAGGCGGAGCTGGGTTCCGCTGGCGGTGATCGCGTTGTCGGGCATCAGCCAGACCGTGACGCCGTAGAAGGCGATCAGCGACAGCACGCCGGCGATCGCCAGGCCCTTGTATAGCGCGGGCATCACGTTCCTCATGCCCGGCGAGGCCTTCACGAAAAACGTGCCGATGATCGACGCGATGATCGATACGCCGCCGAGCGCCAGCGGGTACATCACCGCATTGGTGGGATACGCGGTGATCAAGAGCGCGCCCAGCACCATGGTGGCGATCAGCGTCACGGCGTAGGTCTCGAACAGGTCGGCCGCCATGCCGGCGCAGTCGCCGACGTTGTCGCCCACGTTGTCGGCGATCACCGCCGGGTTGCGCGGATCGTCCTCCGGAATGCCGGCTTCGACCTTGCCCACCAGGTCGGCGCCGACATCGGCGCCCTTGGTGAAGATGCCGCCGCCCAGTCGCGCGAAGATCGAGATCAGCGACGCGCCGAACGCAAAACCGATCAGCGGATTGAGCAGCGTCGCGAGCTTGCGGTCGGGCGTGAAGTTGCCGTTGCCGGCCAGGAACCAGTAGAACGCCGTGACGCCCAGCAGGCCCAGGCCGACCACGAGCATGCCGGTGATCGCGCCGCCGCGGAACGCCACGTCCAGCGCCGGCCCGATGCCGCGGGTGGCGGCCTGCGCCGTGCGCACGTTGGCGCGCACCGACACGTTCATGCCGATGAAGCCGCAAGCGCCGGAAAGCACCGCGCCGATCACGAAGCCCACCGCCGTCTGGCCGTCCAGGAAGACGGCGATCAGGATGGCCAGCACGACGCCGGCGATGGCGATCGTCTTGTATTGGCGCGCGAGGTAAGCCGCCGCGCCGGTCTGGATGGCGGCGGAAATCTCCTGCATGCGGGGGTTGCCGGGATCCTGGGCAAGGATCCAGCCCCGGGCCCAGAACCCGTAAGCCACCGCGGCCAAGCCGCAGACGAGCGCGAGTATCAGCGCCGAAT
>JAGRPN010000094.1 GCA_019449555.1 Ramlibacter sp. | reverse complement strand
GGCGCAGCCTCGAAGGACGTGGCGCCACATCTGCGTGGCTGGGCGCGGGCGGCGTTCGTGAGCGCCAGGACGGTGCGCGCCGCCGCGGCCGTGCCCGACTGCGGCGGCGCGAACGGCGACGCGAGCACGATCCAGTACGACGCGCCCTGCTGGTGCAAGCCGATGTCGGTGAGCTTGGGATCGCTCAGCGCGTTGCAATATTTTTCAGCCATGACATTCGCCACGGCCGCCGCCGACGCGTAGCCGCTCATGTTGGCGGCAAACAGGCGTGTGGAGCGGTAGCCCGATTCGCGCATGGCCTGGCCGGCCGGTGCTCCGCGCGCCATGCGCTGCGCCGCTTCGCTCAGCTGCTGCACGGGATGCAGCGGCGCGCGCACGCCCGGATGGCCGGCACACCCGTGCGATCGCGTTGCCGACAGCGCGGCCAGGAGCTCGGCCGGTGGCTGGCCGGGTGCGGGCTGCGCCAGCGCGCCGGCGGCGAGCCAGCAGGCCAAGCTTAGCGCGGCCATCGCGCGGCCGCGTTGCGGAAATCGCATCCCGGGGAGCTCGCTTCGGCAACCGTTGCGGACCGCTCCGGATCACGGCGGCTCAGGCCCGGCGCGAACGGGGCTTGGCCTTCGAGCGGGCGCTGCCGGCACGGGCGCTGCCGGCGCGCGTGCCGCCGGTGCGGCGCCGCCTGGACTCGCTGGAGGCCAGGGCGTGTTCCATCGGCTCGCGCTTTGCGTGGGCTTCGGCGCGCCGGCCGTGCTGCTGGTGCGAAGGGATTTCCGATTGCGCTCGCGTGTGAGCCGTCGCGGCCTCGCCGGAGGTGGGCTCGCTGCTCGTGAGGTCCGCCGGAAGGCTGCGCCGCGTCGCGCCGGACAGCCTGCGGCCGGCCGCCAGCGAAACGAAGCTGCCGAGCGCGGCCATCCACTGCACCCAGCCTTGCGTCATCAGGTCCATCAGCGAGCGCTGCACCTGGGACCCCAGGAGCATGGGGGACGGTGAGCCGGGCTCGCGCCCGGGCGCCGCGAAGCTGAAGGCGGCTTCGGTCGCGCCCGGGCTCGCGCTGGCCCGCGTGAACCGGTCCACGCCCTCGCTGAGGTTCTGCGAGGACGCCACGGTGAGGTCGAGCGCCCGCAGGCCCACGTCGGCCCACAGCATGAACGGATTCAGCACGTTGGAGGGATTCAGGTAGCGGGAAGGATCAAGGTAGTCGGGCATTCGATTCATTTTCCTCTTTCGGCAAGAACCACGAAGCGTGGCCTAGCCGCGATTTGACAGCGTTGCGCCGCCACAGTTGCAGCAGGAAGTAAACCAATGGCGCGCGTGCAAACCGCGGCGCGCAGCCGGCTGCTTATGTTTTCGCGAGCGCCATGATCGCGGCTGGACTCTTGCCGCGCCGGTACAGGTCGGCCATCGTGCGCATGGATGCATCGACGTGGCTGAAGTACGCGAGGTAACCGGAACACAGGTGGTTGCGCCGCTCGCCCTGGAGCGTCGGCAGGCGGTGCTTCGGGCAGCCGCCATGGCACGCGAACAGCACCGGACAGGCAAAACACGCGTCCGGCAGGCGATGCGACTTGTCCAGCCCGAACTGGAGCTGCCGTGGCGCGTCCGCCAGCGCGGCGAGCGACTGCTGCCGGATGTTCCCGAGCCGGAATCGGGGATACACATAGTGGTCGCAGGCGTACACCGAACCGTCGTGTTCGATCGCCAGCGCGTCGCCGCAGGTTTCGCCGTGTACGCACAAGCCGCCCGGGATGCCGAGCCACTTCGCGAGACTGAGCTCGAACATGTCGACATACATTTCGCCGACATCGGCGCGGATCCACTCATCGAAGATCGCGACCAGGAACCGGCCCCATTGCTCCCCGCTGACCGAGAACGGGCTCATGCGCGCGGGCGCGTCTTGCGGCGGCGGCGCGGGACCGTCCGCGCCGGCCTCTGGCACGTGCTCGACGACCGGGATGAATTGCAGGTGGCGCGAACCGATGCGCTTGAGGAAGCGATAGACCTCGAGCGGGCTGTCGGCGTTGGCTGCACTGACGCAGGTCAGCGTGTTGAACGGCACGCCATGGCGCTGCAGCACTTCCAGGCCGCGCAGGACCCGGGTCGATGTGCCGCGCCGGTGCGTGTTCAGCCGGTAGCGGTCATGCAAATGCGGCGGGCCGTCGATGCTGATCCCCACCAGGAAGCCGTGCTCCTTGAGAAACGCGCCCCACGCGTCATCGAGCAGCGTGCCGTTAGTCTGCAACGTGTTCTCGATCGTGCGGCCTCGCGCATGCCGGCGTTGCAGCGCCAGCGCCTTGCGGAACCAGTCGATCCCGAGCAGCGTCGGCTCGCCGCCCTGCCACGCGAACACGACCCGCTCACCCGGTTGCGCTTCGATGTATTGCCGCACGAACAGCTCCAGCGTTTCCTCGCTCATGCGACGGCCGGGGCGTGGCGGGAACAGCGCTTCCTTCTCGAGATAGAAGCAGTACGTGCAGCGCAGGTTGCACGCCGGACCGGCCGGCTTGGCCATGACGTTGAACGGGCGCGAGGCGCGTCTGGCGGCGCCGCTCGTCGGTGGATCGCGTTGGCAGTGGGAATCGGGGCCCGTCATCCTGGGCGGATCATAGCCACCGGCCCGGCGCCCCTCAGTGCGCCAGCCACTCGAGCAAGAGCCGGTTGAATTTGTCCGGCTGCTCGATCAGGAAGAAGTGGCTCGCTGCGGCAAAGATTTCGGTGCGCACGTTCGGCAGGCCCGCCGCCAGCGCCCGCGTCGCCGTCAGCGAGCAGATCGGGTCGCTGTCGCCGCCCATCACGAGCGTGCGCTGGCGGATGCTGCCCAGGTCCGGCAAGGTGTCGTGCGTCTGGCAGGCGTCGTTCTGCCGGACGTAGCACGCCGGCAAGCGGGTCTCGCCGCCGATCAGGCGCTCGATCGCCGCGACCTGCTCGGGCTGCTCGTTGAAGAACCCGGCCGAAACGAAGTTCTGCACCGAATGCCGCGCGTGATCGGCCCAGCTCATGCGCCACTCGAGTGCCTCGCGCATGTTCGAGAGCACGCGCCGCCCGAGCGGATCGAGCCGTGCGAACGATGCGCACAGCGCGAGGGAATGAATCCGATCCGGCGCTGCGAGCGCCATGTGCTGCGCGATCGCGCCGCCCATCGAGCGGCCCACCACGTGCGCCTGGCCCACTCCCAATTGGTCCATGAGGGCCAGCGTGTCGGCAGCCAGTTCCTGCGTCGTCACCGGCTCGTCGAGCTGCGTGCTGCGCCCCGCGCCCGCCTGACCGTGCCCGGCTGCGCGCACGTGCCGCAGTTGCAGGCGCCGGAATTGTTCCTCCGCGCCATCGCTGGCTTCATTGCCTGAACCCGGCGCCGCGCTCCGATAGCGCGGCCGGATTGGAAGGATGTCGTCGGGGCACACCCCCGGTTCCCGTGTCGGTGCGCAAAGGGTGATAATTTATGCGACGCCCGTCGCTGCCGCCCAGGCAGAGGTGGCGCCAATCTCATCAACGGCAACACGGGCACCCGGACCTGAAATGATCGAGCCGGCAGACCACAGCATCCTGGTCGTCGACGACCACGACGCCAACCGTTACGCGATCGCCCGCGCTTTGCGGGCGGCGGGGTTCAGGACCGTGGAGGCGGCGGCGGGGGCGCAGGCGCTCGAACTGGCCGGGTATGTGTCAGCGGTGGTCCTCGACGTTCACTTGCCCGACCTGCACGGGCTCGAGGTCTGCCGCTTGTTGCGGTCCAGCCCGGCTACCGCCAACTTGCCGGTGGTCCAAATATCGGCCGTGTACCTCGACGAGAAAGACCGGCTCGCCGCGGAACGCGCCGGCGCCGACGCCTACATGACGGCTCCCGTGGATTTCGCCGCACTGGCTCAGAAGCTGCACGAGCTGATCGCGGCCCGGGCCAGCGGCGCGCGGTAAGCGAATCCGGCGCGCTCGGGGCTGCGCCGCGGCAGAATGAACCCGGCTTGACTTGGCGCGTGTACGAGGATCGGTTCGACTTGATGCCGGTCAAACAGCCCCTTTCTCCCCCTCGCATCTAATAGCGCATGGTGGAATTCGACACGGCATTGTCCCGTTGGCGCGCGGCCGAAGAGGCCCGCGCGACCGCGCAGCTCGCATTGGATCGCGCCGTCCGCCTCTACCTGGTGGGCCGCGCCGGCGCGCCGGGTGTTTCGCTCGCGCAGGATCTGGCGTCGCAGCGGATCGCGGCCGCGCAAGCCCGCGCTCAGTTGTATCTGGTGCTGCGCCGCTGGCGCGAGTCGGTTCCGCTGCTTTAACCGCGCGAAGGCGTTCTGCCCGGCCGCAGCGTCGTGCGTTGCGGCCGGGGACCGCTCAGCCGTTGAAACAAGCTCGCTCAGCCGCGCGGCAGCGACCCACGGCAACCGGACGCCGCGGCAGAATCGAATGTCCTCGATTCGGAGATTTCCATGCGCTCATTTCGCAAGCTCGCATTGATCGCCGCTCTTTGTTCCGCAGCGGCCCTGAACGCGCAGACATTCGGCAATGCTTCGACGTTCGCCGGCCTGACATGGGATTTCTCCAGCAGCGCGCCGGGGCTGGAATCTTGCACTCTCCTGGTGCTGGACGTGACCGGCGCCGTCGGCGCCAGCAACAACTACTCGGCGTACGGGCAGGTCTTCTGCCCTGCCCTGGGCGGCAGCTACGCAAGCTCGGGCAATGCGTATTTCGATTCTTTCAGCAACTTCCACATGACCGTCAGCATGGGTGTCACATACCAGTTGGTCTGCGACAACTTGAGTGGCGGCAGCTTGAGCGGTTCCTGCCCGGTTTACGACTATCTCGGCAACCAGGTCGGCAGTGCCTTCGTGAGCTTCTTGTGAAACGCCCGGCGCTGCTGGCGAGCGCTTCGGTGTTCGCCGCGATCATCGCCATCGTGCTGTTGCGTCCTGCCGGCCCGCCGGAGCCGGCCCCTGCGGAGCCCGTCGCTGCGGCTGCACCGGGGCAGCGGCTGCCTGCCCCGCCAGCAACAGTTGGCCGCGCACCGCACCCACAGGCGCCCGGCCCGACGCGACCCAGCATCACACTGCATGGAGTGATCTACCGCGGCAGCGACCGCTCGCAGGTGCTGTTGAGCGTCGCTGGCCAGCCCGAGCAGACTTTCGCCCTGGGCGACCCGGTCGCCGCGGGCTGGTGGGTACATGCGATCCGGCCGGAAGCGGTGGTGCTGGCCAACGGGACGGAACTGGCGACCATCGGCGTGGCCGCGCCGGCCCCTTCGGCAGTCACAGCCGCCATGCCGGCGCCGCAGTCTTCCGCACCGGCAGCGGCACGGCGTTTGCCCGGTTTCGTGGCCGGCCCGGCTCCGGCAACGGACAGCGCGCAAGCCCACGAACGCAACAGGCGCTTCCTCGACGCAGTGCAAGGCGCCCGCTAGCTCGGGGTGGATCGAATTCGCATGGCTTCGTTGGACATACCCGTTGAACCCACGCCCGACGAGCTCCTGGACCCGGTCCGCAGCACCATTGTGCAGACGGCGCTCACGCTCGCCGAGCGAGCGGGCAGCTGGGACGCCGTGCATGTGCATGTCGTCGCCCGCGAAGCCGGCATCAGCCTGGCCGCCCTACGGCGCCACTTCCAGGACAAGGACGACATCGCCGAGGGTTGGTTCGACATCGCGGATGCGGAGCTGCTGTCCGCCGGCACGCAGGCCGGCTGGGGGGAACTCGAAATCCGCGAGCGCCTGTACCGCGCGATCATGGCGTGGCTGGACGCGCTCGCGCCGCACCGCAGGCTCGTCGGCGGCATGCTGCGCTACAAGTTGCACCCGGAGCATCTGCACCTTCAGGCGCGCGGCATCAAGCGCATCAGCCGCACGGTGCAATGGCTCAGGGACGTGGCGCTGATGCCGTCGGTGGGCTGGCGCCGCGAACTGGAAGAGGCGACGCTCACCACCATCTACCTGACCACGTTCGCGTACTGGCTCACGGACAATTCGCCCGGCAGCCAGCGTACGCGGCGTCTTCTCATGCGCCTGCTCGGTTCGGCCGAACGGCGAGCCAAGTGGCTCGGCTTGGGCGTTTGAGGAAATTGCCCGCGCGACGCTAGCGCGCGAGCACGATCGGCGCGCCCTGCGGGTTCACCCGGATCGTGGGTCCCGGCGCGGCGGTCATTTGCACGCGGTGCTCGACGCCCTGGTGGATGTAGGTCACGTCCCAGTACTCGGGGCGCGTGCTGGTCACCGTCTGGCAGCGTTGCACGTCCCGCTCGGCGTAAGCCGGCCCTTCGCCGCGGTTGACGTTGCCCCCGATCACCGCGCCCGCGACCACGCCGCCCGCGGTGGCGAGGTCCTTGCCCGTGCCGCCGCCGATCTGGTGACCGAGCAGGCCGCCGACGATCCCACCCACGACCGCGCCGCCGACGTTGGGCTGCGATTGGCGGGGCTGCGCGACCTGCTCGCGCTCGATCCAGCAACGCTGGCTGGGCGGGCCCACCACTGCGCGCACCGACGTTACCGGCACGTCGTAGTAGGCCGGCGGCGGTGGCGGCGCGTAGATCGGACCTTGCGGGACCGGCCGCGGCACCATCACCACGTCGGGCGGGCCCTCGTGGCCGTGGCCGCGTCCAGGCTGCAGCGGACGCACGGACGAGATCCGGTTGTTCATGCCGGCTTCGCGCAGCGACGGGTAGTTGCCCGGCCGCAGGACGACGCAGCGGCCCTCGAAGCGCACATGCTCGCAGACCTCCCAGCGGCCCCGTTCCACGACGACGGAAGAGGCCCGGTCGTCGAAGCCGAAGCGCTCGAAGTTCCACACCCGGTCACGGGTCGTGAACGCCCGGCCCGTGAAGCCCTCGCCTTCGTAGAGAGTGATCTGCGCCGCGGCATGCGTAGCGATCGCGATGCCGCACGCGGCCAGCAGGGCCTGGAGTTTTCGTTTCATTGTTTCTTCCTTGTTGGAGCGGCGCCGCGGAAATGCGGTGTCGGCCTTCTTCTAACGCGCTGCCGGGAGGCGCTGACGACCGGCGCCTCGCAATGCCGAGGTTAAGAAATGTGAAGCTCGGCAGCGGAATGTTGCAGTACCGGCCACGGTTGCACTCGACGAGGACGCTGTATCCATCCCGGGAGTCGCTTCGTCCAAGTGGGGGCAGGCGAAAGAACCGCCGGCCAACACTTTGAAGGAACCAGCCATGAACGATCTGAACCCCCGTGAAAGCGTACTCGTTGCGCTCGGCGCCGCGATGGGCAGCAACTGCATACCGTGCCTCGAACACCTCGTGCCGCAAGCGCGCCAGGCCGGTCTCACCGACCGCGAGATCCGCGCGGCGATCGAGCGCGCCGACAAGGTTCGGCAAGTGCCCGCCCGCAAAGTGCTGCAGGCAGCGCTGGAGATGGTACCGCAGCCCGCAGGCGACGCTTCATGCACCACATGGGGCGATCGCTGCGCTGCCGGAGCTGGGCCGCGAACGGAAGCTTCGGCCCCGAAAAACGGCCGCGGCTGCTGCTGAATCGCTGAAAGGAGATGGAAATGACAACGAAGTTTTCGACCCGCGCGCTCACCGGTTTGTCCATCCTGTTCCAGCCACTGCTCGCGCTGGCGCAGCAGGCGGCTGCCCCGCCGTCCTGGGATTGGGGTCCCTGGCACATGGCGCATGGCTGGGGCTTCGGGTGGATTTTCCCGTTGCTGATGTTCCTGATGATGATCGTCTGCGTCGCGGGCATGTTCCGCGGCCACGGTGCGGGCGGCGGGCACTGCGGCCCGTGGCATCGGACCGATCGCCCGTCGCACCCGGAGGACCCCGCATTGCAGATCCTGAACGAGCGCTTCGCCAGGGGCGAGATCCAGCAGCAGGAATACGAAGCGAAGAAGGCCGCGATCGTCTCGCGCGGGCAGCCGTAGCGATCGCGCCGCGTGCTGCGCGACGCCGGGGTTCGCGGCACAATCCGTGCACCTGATGTCCGCTCCTCTCATGAGCATGCCGCAGCCTCTCGACGCATTGCCCCTGCCCTCCGGAATCCGCTCGCGCTTCGTGGAGAACGTCAACGGCCTGCGCATGCACGTGCTGGAGGCGGGCTTCGAATCAGCGGACCGGCCTTGCGCGCTGCTATTGCACGGCTTTCCCGAACTCGCCTTCACGTGGAGGAAGGTCATGCCGCCGCTCGCGGCAGCGGGCTTTCACGTGATCGCGCCGGACCAGCGCGGCTATGGGCGCACCACGGGTTGGGACGGTCGCTACGACGGCGATCTGCGCCCGTTCGGCCTGCTCAATCTGGCTACCGACGCCCTGGCGCTGGTGAACGCGTTCGGCTACCGGTCCGTCGCAGCGGTTGCCGGCCACGATTTCGGTTCGCCTGTGGCCGCTTGCTGTTCGCTCATCCGCCCGGACGTGTTCCGCTCCGTCGTGTTGATGAGCGCGCCGTTCGCCGGCCTGCCGCCGCTGCCGTTCGGCACCGCGAACGGGTCACCGCGCCCGCCCTCGGCGCCACGGGACATTCACGGCGCGCTCGCCGCGCTGACGCCCCCGCGCAAGCACTACCAGCACTATTACTCGACGCCGCTGGCCGACGACGACATGCGCCATGCTCCCCAGGGGATCCATGCCTTTTTGCGCGCTTATTTCCACGTCAAGAGCGCCGATTGGGCGGGCAACCAGCCGTCGCCATTGAAGGCGTGGAGCGCCGCGGAACTCGCGAAGATGCCCACCTATTACGTGATGGAGCTGGGCCAGGGCATGGCGGAAACCGTGGCGCCGTACCTGCCGGCGCCGCAGCAGATCGCCGCCTGCGAGTGGCTGCCCGAAAGCGAACTCGCCGTGTACAGCGCCGAATTCGCCAGGACGGGCTTCCAGGGCGGGCTGCAGTGGTATCGCTGCGAAACGGGCGGCATCAATGCCACTGAGCTCGCGGTGTTTTCCGGCCGCACCATCGACGTGCCTTCCTGTTTCATCTCCGGCCAAAGCGATTGGGGCGTGCACCAGCGGCCGGGCGCGCTGGAGGCCATGCAGTCCAGCGCGTGCACCCGGATGAGCGGCTGCGATCTGGTGAGCGGCGCCGGCCACTGGGTCCAGCAGGAGCAGCCCGAGGCAGTGACGAAACTGCTGCTGCAATTCCTGCAGCGGTGACGCTATGCGTCGCGGCGCCTGCAAGATGGCCTGGCAGCATGGCCAACTCGTTGCCCAGCGTGCAGTAGCAGCGCGGCTCAATACATGAGCCGGTAATGCGTGCCCCGGAACCCCACGACGACGCCGCTCGGGGTGATCTGCTCGAGCAGCAAGCCCGAGCCCAGGTCGGCCCCTTCTTTGACCACCTTGCCATTGACGATCACCATGCGCCGGTCCCGGTCCGCCGAATACACGCCACCACTGATGACGAGCGGTGGCGCATCGGCCGGCAAGCCCTTCACCGGCTGGGCGGGCGGGGGCGGCGGCAGCGGCGGGCGCGGCGCGGGTGGCGGGGGTGGCGGCTGGAAGTCAGGCGCCGGCGGCGGCCGGGGCACGGGCCGCGGCTGGACCGGCGGCGGCGGCGCCCCCACTCCCATCGGAGCCTGAGGTGCGACCGCCGGAGCGGGCCCGCTGCCTAGCACCGCGCCAGGGACCGCCGCACCGGGCGGCACGGCGCCGGGAACCGCGCCAACCGCCGCGCTCGCGGGCACGGCGCCGGGAACCGTGGCAGCCGTTGCGCTGGCCGCGCTCGCGGGCGCGCCGCTCGGGTACGCGGCCGGGGGTGCCGCAGGCCGGTCGAACGTCTGCGCCATTGACGGCGCCGACCATCCGCCCGCCGCGAGTATCGCCGCGCAAAAACGCGGGCACCAGTTCGTTTTCGATCGAGAATCCATTGAAGCCCAGCTGGAAAAGTGCGCCAGCCCAGAGCGCACTTTGCAGACAAATTCCACTGCTGCGGGCATCGTTCCTGTAATCCACGTTGCAAACATCTGTCCAGCGCTAAGGCGGTAATTCTTTGCAACCTGGTTCTCATCTGTGGGAGCCCGAATCTGGCCGCGGGAGGCGCTATGCCTCGTCCGCGAGCAGTACCTCGGCGCGTCCAGATCCCGCCGGCGCACACACCACGTGTGCACTCATTGCAGCCCATTGCGCGCCCCGCTTCGCGCCGCTGCGCACCTCGTCCCACGCTTTCGAGTTCGCGATCAAACGTAAGGTCTGCGGCTGAGGCTGAGCTCCCGAAATCGCCCGTTCAGCGTCTCATCCGGCACGATAGAACTCAGCAGCAACTTTGTGCAACCCATCCGCAACCGCTGTCGAGTCAGCGCTGGCGCGGCTCTCATCCATTGCCTGTATGGATGCCAGGGCGGCCAGGAGGATCTACAAAGCCGCGGGTTCCCCCTAACACATCCAACAGATTTCGTTACTCCTGTAGGCCCCCTCATCGCTTGCGTGTGGGACTTCTCCTACTACAGTGAACTATCTTGCTGAGGTAGGTCCCGAGCGCATCCCATCGCCGCCCCATCGGCGCGGATGACAAGAGCCCGGGCCGCTAAACCGCAGCTCATCTTTCAACAGGCCGAATGCATGGCAGTCGCTGCCGCGTGGAGCCCTATTTTTTACATCTTGTTGAACATGAGAAGACGCCTATTTATCTCTGGCTCGGCCGCGGCCGCCCTTGCACTTACCGGTTGCGGCGGGGGTGGAGGTGGAGGTGGTGCCGAAGCCGACTCGAGCGCGGCCACGCCGGCCACGCCGGCCACGCCCTCGTTGTACGCGGCCACGCCGGCCGGCACCTCCTATCCCTTCGGCGCCCGGCTGGACCGCTATGTCGCCGGCATCGGGCCGACGCAGAGCGCATCGACCATGGATGCGGTCCTCACGGCGCAGTACGACGCGTGGAAAGCCGCGCGGGTGGTTTCGGCCGATTCGATCGTTGCCGGCGGCTACGCGATCCAGTTTTCCAACGCCTCGGTGCTGACCGTATCCGAAGGCATGGGCTACGGCATGCTGATCGCCGTGCTCTTCGCCGGCCATGACTCGAAGGCGCAGGCGCTGTTCGACGGCCTGCTGTCGGTGGTGCGGGCCCGTCCCGCCTACGCGCTGGTCCCGTACGACCCCAACGCGAAATACCTGATGGACTGGCGGCTTAATGCCGGCGGATCCGCCGGCGACGGCTGGAATGCGATGGACGGTGACCTCGACATTGCCATGGCATTGCTCATGGCGAACCGCCAGTGGGGTTCCGCGGGCAAATGGAACTATCTGCAGGAAGCCCGCAACACGATCGGCGCCATCAAGACCTCCAACATGAAGGCCAACGGCGCGACGAAGGGCCTGCGCAGCGCGGCCAACAACCGCACTTCGGATTACATGATCGGCCACTTCCGCGCGTTCCAGGCCGCCACGGGAGACGATCTCTGGCAGAGTGCCGTGGACAAAGCCTACAAACTGCTCGATCGGATGCAGACGGTGTACTCGCCCGGCGTCGGCCTGGTGCCCGACTTCGTCATGAACACCGACGACGACTCGGCGGCCATGCCCTCGACCGGCTATATCGGGGATGGCAACGACAAGGAAGGCTACTTCTGGTGGAACGCCTGCCGCAACCCGTGGCGCTTTGCTTCCGACTACATGCTGTCGGGCGATGCGCGCTTCGCGTCGGTGACCGGCAAGATGATCGACTTTTTCAAGTCGTCGTCCGGCGGCGATCCGGTCAACATCGGCACCGGGTACGCGCTCAACGGGACCCAATTGACCGGCGGCAACAGCCCGGCCTACCACGGCCCGATCTGCGCCGGGGCCTGCGTCGACGCGCGCTTCCAGGGTTTCCTGGACACGATGTGGACCTGGAACGCCAAGCACCTGACCACGGGCTACTACGACGGCGAAATCCAATTGCTGAGCATGGTGGTGGCTTCGGGCAACTGGTGGAGCCCCGCGAAGAAGGCGTAATCGCGCGCGGGCGGCCGGCGAGGCGCCCGACGTGGTTGATGTTTGTCAAGCGCCGGTGGGGCGCTCCGGCGCCAAATTGCGGTCCGCAACCGGTATCCGCCATGATTCACTTCGCCAGCCTCGTCGCCCAATGGGAGTGCGCTGAAGACACCGCCTTCCAGGCGGAATGCCGCGTCGAGCAGGCCGCGGACGAATATTGCAGCGCGCAAGGCCCTGCTCCCGATCCGGCGGACGTGGCCCGCACCCGGCGGCTGAGGTTCGTCGCGGGCCATCGCCTCAGGTGGTTGCTTTATCAGGTTCGCAAGGCCCAGGCTGGCGCGCGGCTGATCTGACGGCCAATCGCCGCCGGCTGCACGGGGCGCGTCAATCGGTGGTTGCGAGCCCGGCAGGCGACAAGCTCCCGGCCCCCGCAGCGGTTCGGCCTGCGGCCACCAGCGGCGCGCGACGACTGCCCGTATTGCGGGAGTCCTACAGGCGGGTACGCGGCACGGGCGGAGCATCCAATCATGTCGGTGCGTTCAGCCCGCTTCCGGAGATATCCATGAGATTTGCCCTTCTGTGCACTGCGGCCCTGCTTGCCGCCCCCGCTTTCGCCGATGAGGTCGTGGCCAGCAATGGCAGCGATTCGGTCCGGCTGTCCGACGCACAGTGCTCGAGCGAGAAGATCCTCGAGCAGATCGAAGCCAGCATGCGGCCGCAATTGAAGGATGCCAGCGCCATGATCTCGGGCCAGTCGCTCAAGGCCTGCTGGGTCGTCGAAGGAAAAGTGGCGCACCTGGTGTACGAGGACGGCGACGAAGGCATCGTGCCCCTGGCCGAATTCAGGAAACCGGGCTGACGCAAGCGGCCGGCGCAGCAGCAGTTGCCGCCTCCGGCCCCCGGCTCAGGCCTTGATGCCGGCCTCGTCGATCACCTTCGAATACTTCGCGAACTGGTCCGCGATGTGCGCGCCGAACTGTGACGGGCCCATCGAGTACAGCTCGAGCCCGACGGCGATCAGTTTCTTCTTGATCTCCGCATCCGCCAGCGCGGCGGCGGTCGCCTGCGCCAGTTTTGCGATGGCGTCGCGCGGTGTGCCGGCGGGCGCGACCAGTCCGAACCAGGCCGCCGCTTCGTAGCCCGGATAACCGGACTCGATCACGGTGGGCACCTGCTTGAGCGACTCGAGCCGCTGCGCCGTCGTGGCCGCCAGCGCCCGCATCTTGCCCGCTTCGAGGAAGCTGGACATCTCGGAGACGTTGGCGAGCACCGTGTCCACGTGGCCCGCGAGTACCGCCTGGACCGCCGGCGCGCCGCCCGTGAACGGCGTGTAGATCAGGCGGATGCCGGCCGCGCGCTGCAGCATCTCGCCCGCGATGTGCTGCGTGGTGGCGGGGCCGACGGTGGCGTAGGAAATCGTGTTCGGCTTCGCTTTCGCGGCATCCACCCATTCCTTGAAAGTGCGGTAGGGACTGGCCGCGTTCACCGCGATCAGCTGCGGCGAATTGGTCAGGCACGCCACCGGTTCGAACGCCTTGATCCCGTCGTACGGCATGTTGGTGTGCAGCTTCGCGTTGATCACGAAGCTGTTGGACATCAGCAGGAGCGTGTGCCCGTCGGGGGGCGACTTGGCGACGAATGCCGAGCCGATGATCGTGCCGCCGCCCGGCTTGTTCTCGATCACCACCGGCTGCCCGAGCGTCTGCGTCATGTGCTGCGAGAGCAGGCGCGCCTGGATGTCGGCGGTGCCGCCCGGCGGGAACGGCACCACGATCTTGATCGGCCGGGACGGAAACGATTGCGCCAGCGCGTTCGGGGCGATGGCGCCCGCGGCGGTGGCTGCGCCTGCGGCCAGCAGTTCACGGCGATTCAGCATGGGGGTTCTCCAGGTTGTTCCGGCGGGCATTGTGTGGCCGGGCCCGCGCGTTGTCATCGGCGTTTGTGCCCGCTGCGCTCGCCGGGCGCGCTCTTGTTGATCTCGGCCAATGCCTGCCGAGAACTTTTGTCGTGCGAAATAAGACGTGCGATTGAGCGGGGCGGGCTATTCCACCTTCGCGCCGGAGAACTGCACGACCTTGGCCCACTTCTCGGTTTCCATCTTGTGGATGGCCCAGAACTGCTCCGGCGTTCCGGGCAGCGGCACGCCGCCGAGCGCAGCCAATTTCGCCTTCATGCCGGGGTCCGCCAGCGCGGCATTGATCTCGCGATTGAGGCGGTCGATGGCGGCCTGCGGCGTCCCCTTCGGAGCGGCGGCGCCGAACCAGGCGCTTGCTTCGTAGCCCGGCACCGTCTCGGCGACCGCCGGCACGTCGGGCAGCGCGGGCGAGCGCTGGGCGGTGGTGA
The DNA here is from genome assembly GCA_019449555.1 of Ramlibacter sp. Lineage (GTDB taxonomy): Bacteria > Pseudomonadota > Gammaproteobacteria > Burkholderiales > Burkholderiaceae_C > Ramlibacter. Next base: position 28,709 of record JAGRPN010000094.1, on the reverse strand, counting down.
CCCCGAGCGCACGGACGTCCCCGCCGCGGATGTGGCCGATGATGGAAGGCATGTTGTCGAACAGCACGTCCACCTGGCCGCCGATCAGGTCGGTGATCGCGGGGCCGGCCCCCTTGTACGGGATGTGCTTCATGCTGATGCCGGTCATGTACTTGAACAGTTCGCCCGACAGGTGCACGGACGTGCCCGCGCCCGACGAGGCCATGTTGATCTTGTCGGGGTTCTTCTTGCCGTACTCGATGAATTCCGCCACGGTCTTCGCGGGGAAGTTCTTGGTCACCGTCATCACGTTCGGCACGCGCACGATCCCGGCGATCGGCACCAGGTCTTCCAGGAAGTTGAAGGGCAATTTGCGGTACAGCGTGGCATTGATCGCATTGGCCGGGTTCACCAGAAAGATCGTGTAGCCGTCCGCCGGCGCGCGCACCGCGAACTCGGTGCCGATGTTGTTGCCGGCGCCCGCCTTGTTCTCGATGATCACCTGCTGGCCCAGGCGCTGCGAGAGCCACTGCCCCATCAGGCGCGCCAGCAGGTCGGTCGTGCCGCCCGGCGGATACGACACGATCCACTTGATCGGCTTGGCCGGGTACTCGGGTTCGGCTGCCGGGGCGGCAAACACACAGCACAGAAGGACGAGGCCGGAGACGAGCTTTTGCAGCAAACGCATGGAGGCTCCTGGTAAGAAAGATGCAACGCGCAGCCGGCGACTCACGCCTTGCCCGCAGTGGAAGCAGCGAAGCGTACAGGCAGTGGCGACGCAGCGTCAATCGGCGTGATCCACGAGAAGGCCTCTGGCGCGGGCAGATAATGACCGCGCTTCCCGGCAACGGGCTCATGGAAGGAATCGTTCGATGACCGAGTTATCCACCAGGTTCACGCGCGCCCTGGGTGTGCGCCACCCGATCGTCTCGGCCCCGATGGCCTTCGCCGGCGGGGGCGCGCTCGCGGCGGCCGTCACCCGCGCGGGCGGCCTGGGCCTCGTCGGCGGCGGCTACGGCGACCCGGCTTGGCTCGAGGAGCAGTTCGATGCGGCGGGCGACCAGCGCATCGGCGTGGGCTTCATCACCTGGTCGCTGCGCAAATCGCCCTCGCTCCTGACCAATGTGTTGAAGCATCGGCCCGCGGCCGTGATGCTTTCCTTCGGCGACCCGCACCCGTTCGCCGATGAGATCCGCGCCGCCGGCGCGCTTCTCGTCTGCCAGTGCCAGGACATGGAGCATGTCATCGACGCAGTCGATGCGGGCGCCAACGTGGTCGTGGCGCAAGGCGGCGAGGCCGGGGGCCATGGCGCCTTGCGCGGGACGCTCACGTTCGTTCCCGAAGCGGCCGATTTCCTGGCCCGGCATGCGCCGGACACGCTATTGCTCGCGGCGGGCGGCATCGCGGACGGGCGGGGACTCGCGGCCGCGTTGATGCTCGGCGCCGACGGCGTGCTGGTCGGCACGCGGCTGTGGGCATCGAAGGAGGCGCTGGTGAAGCAACGCCATCACCAGGCGATCGTCGAGGCGAACGGTGACGGTACGCTGCGCACCCGGGTCGCGGACATCGCGCGCCAGATTCCCTGGCCCAAGGGATTCACGGCACGCATTGCCAGCAATGCGTTCACCGCGCGGTGGCATGGGCGTGAAGACGAACTGGAAAAGAACGTCGCCGTGGAAGGACCGCGCTACCGGCAGGCGTTCGCCGCCGGCGACCCCGACAACACCGCCGTGTGGTTCGGTGAAGCGGCCGGGCTGGTCCATGCCATTGAACCCGCGGCCGACGTCCTGCAGCGGATGGTGGACGATGCGGTGCTGCGGCTGGAACGCCATGGCGGAGCCACCCTCTCCTGACGGATGCGATCAGGCGGCGGGGTACTCCAGCTTCGGGTACCAGTCGGCGCCGCCAGCGTGTCGTTGCGCCCGAACAGCGGCTTCGCAGCGGCGCCGCGTGTCGCTTACCGGAGGATGGGTGCCGTTGGATCCTCCGGAAATATCGACGTTGAGCCCGAGAACGTCCGATCGCGAATCGGCTTGCGCATCTTGGGTGGATCGCCGAGGACCCGACGCAGCGCGAACACAGGTCGAATGAAGAAAAGCAGATAGACCCACCAGGGTTCGCCGGCGCCGGACTTGTTCAGCGAAAGGGGCTCGCCGAATCTCCATACAAGGCAAGCAGCAAGCGCCGCAAGGACGAACGAGAGCAACACCTTGCCCATCTGGTTCGCGCTTTCATGGGCAGCCTCGGGTTCCCGGTGGGTCATGCTCGTCTCCTTGGCGTAATCACCCGCTGTGGGCCAGTCTCCTGCGCGAACGGTAAGCCCGCAGCAGCGCGCCCGCATGGGATGAAAGGCTCAGCTTTCATGGGACAAGTGTCCCGATGCAGCTATCGGCCGGCGGCTCCGCCCGGCCCAGCTGCCCGGCTGGGGGCATTTCTCCCATTCGATCTGGCTGGTCCATCCCTGTTGGGCCAAGCGCTCCGTTGTTAGTGTTCGATCAGCCTCAACCAAGGAAGACGAGATGAAATCCGCGCTGGCACTCCGTGAATCCTTCCCCGAAGCACCGGTTGGCGTTCGTCCAGCCCCGCGTCTGGTGGCGCAACCCACGCCCTTGCGGACCGTCTGCGCTGACGCGCCGTCCTGGCACGAGGGGCCGCAATTGAGCATTGCCATCGACGTGGTCGCGCGCCTGGCCGAGGAGTCATCGAGAATGGCGCATCGAGGTCCCGGCGAGCTTGCGATGTCCAACGCGTTCGAAGCAACGTTCGCCTACATGGTCGAGTACCTGCATCATCTCGCCATCGGGCAGCACCCGTCGTGCGATGCGCTGGCCAGGTCGGCAACCACGAGCACCGAGCTCACGGCTCGCGAGATGGAGTGCCTCAGGCAATTCGCAGCGAAGACTTAGGCCGGAAAGACGCCTCAGGACTTCGCTTTCTTCGAAGCTTTCGGCTTGCCCGAACTGTTGAGGGCGACCGCCTGGCGAACGAGCGCCTTGAAGGCGGACTCGTCAACCTGTTCTCCTTCGTGGATGTCGATCGCGCGGCGTACCTTTCCGTCCAGGCTCGAGTTGAAAAGACGGGCCGGATCCTCCAGGGACGCGCCCTTGGCGAAGGTAAGCTTCACGACATACTTGTACGATTCGCCAGTGCAGATGATGCCGTCGTGCGACCAGATCGGCGTGCCCATCCACTTCCACTCCTCGACGACCTCCGGGTCTGCTTGCCTGATGAGATCGCGCATTCTGCCCAGGGTTTCCCCGCGCCAGTCCCCGAGTTCGGCGATTCGTTTCGAGATGAGCTCCGAGGCCGGCTGGCCCCGGCTTGCGCCCGACTTCTTCAAGCCCGGTAATTGACGCTCAGGTCCCCGACGCCGTCGACGTGCCCCTCGAGCTTGTCGCCCGGCTTGACCGGGCCGACGCCCGCCGGGGTGCCCGAGAAGATCAGGTCGCCGGGCTGGAGCGTGATCAGGTTCGACAGGTAATTGATCTGCTCGGGAACGCTCCAGATTTGCATCGCCAAATCGCCCTGCTGCTTGACCTGGCCGTTCACCTTGAGCCAGATCGCGCCCTTGGCAGGATGGCCGATGGCGCTGGCGGGCCGCAGCGCGGAGACCGGCGCCGACTCGTCGAAGCTCTTGCCCATTTCCCAGGGCCGGCCCATCTTCTTGGCCTCGCCCTGGATGTCGCGGCGGGTCATGTCGAGGCCGACCGCGTAGCCCCATACGTGCTCCAGCGCTTTCTCCACCGGGATGTTCTTGCCGCCCTTGGCGATGGCCACGACCATCTCGATCTCGTGATGCACGTCCTTGGTGCCCACGGGGTAGGCGATGGTCGAACCGCTCGGGACGACGGAGTTGGGCGCCTTCATGAAGAAGAACGGCGGCTCGCGGTCGGGGTCGTGCCCCATCTCGCGCGCGTGCTCTGCATAGTTGCGGCCCACGCAGTAGATGCGGCCCACGGGAAAGCGCGCGTCGCTGCCCTCGACGGCCAGTGAGGGCACCGGCCCGATATCGATGACGTAGTTGCTGTTGTCTTTAGCCATGACTGTGTTCTCTTTCATTCGAATTTGATGTTGCGTTCCCTGACGAGCTTCTTGGTCTGTTCGACCTCCCGCAGGATCTGGGCCTTGAATTCGGCCGGCGAGTTGCCCACGGGACGCGCGCCTATTTTCTCCACTTTCGCGCGGAAGTCCGGATTGGCGATCACCTTTTTCATCGCGTCGCCCAGCTTGGCCACGATGTCGGGCGGCGTCTTGGCATTGGCCAGCAGCCCGTACCAGGCCTCGTCGGTGAAACCCTTCAGGCCTGCCTCTTCCATCGTCATGATGTTGTAGCCGGGCACGCGATGGGGCGAGATGATGCCGATCCCGCGAAGCTTGCCGCCGTCGATGGAACCCTTGGACGAGGGGAACTGGTCGAAGATCATGTCGACCTGCCCGCCCATGACGTCCTGCATGCCGGGGCCGGACCCCTTGTACGGGACGTGCACGAGCTTCACGCCCGCATAGGCCTGGAACGATTCGCCCAGCAGGTGGTTGATGCTGCCGATGCCGGAAGTCGCGAAGGTGTACTTGCCCGGACTCGCCTTGAGCAAGGCGATCAGCTCCTTCAGGTCCTTCGCCTTGATCGAGGGGCCGACCGACAGGACGTTGGGCATCGAAGCGATGTTGGTGATCGGCGCGAAGTCGTCGACGCTGTATTCCGGTTTCGGTTTCGCGGACTGGTAGACGATCATCGTGCTCACGGTCGCGATGCCCAGCGTGTAGCCGTCCGCGGGAGCTCTTAGCGCCTGCATCGTGCCGATCGCGCCGGCTCCCCCGCCGACGTTCTCGACGATGACGGGCTGGCCCAGATCGCGGCCCAGCTGGTCGGCCGCCAGGCGCCCGATGATGTCGGTGCTGCCACCCGGGGCGAACGGCACGATGATCTTGATCGGCCGCGAGGGCCAGCCTTGGGCCGAGGCGGTGCCCACGGCAATGAGTGATGCGGCGACAGCCGCAAACGCGGCCTTCCAGATCTTCATGATGTGTTTCCTGTTGGTATGTTGCTGCTGTAAACCGGGTATTTTCGCTCAGCTCGCGGCGCCGCCCTGGAACTCGAGGATATCCACTCCGTGGTTGCGGTCGAGCAGGTAGATGAGGCCGCGGTCATCGAGGTCGACGTCGTTCGATTGCGGACTGGATTGGCCGGCGGCGGGCTCGGGGATGAAATGCCCCACCTCCACCGGCAATTCCGGGTTGGCGATGTCGATGACGCGCAGCCCGCCGCTGAACCAGCTGGCGAACACCAGGCTGCCGTGCTTCATGTGCTCGGCCGGCTGGTGCGCGCCGAAGCGGCCCACCCGTGACCACGGCGAATCGAGCTCGCTCACATGGAACATCGAGATCGGCCGGATGTTGCCGAGGTCGCTCACGTCGAACAGCCACATGCCGGCGTGCAGCCGGCCGGGCACGTGATCGTGTTCCTCGTCGAACACCACAGCCACGTCGCGCCCGCCCAGCTTGAAGGGCACGCGCAGCACCGTGTGCGTCGGTTCGGGAAACGGCGGATGGTAGTCGTACGCGCCCACCGTGCGCGGCGCGCGGATGTCCGACACGTCGATGACGCGCAGCCCGGCGTGCCAGCACGATGCCCACAGCTGGTCGCCCACGCGCAGAGTGTGATGCAGGCGGTTCTTGTAGCCGCTCCAGGTGGGCTTCTCGCCGCCGGCAGTGTGTTGCCCCGGCATCCACCAGCGGGCGATCTCCTGGGGCTTCTCGGGCCGCGCCAGGTCGTAGATCACCAGGATGTTGCCGACGAAGCCTTCCATCTCGGTAGAGATGTAGGCGTAGCGCTCGTCCATGTCGAAGCGGTGCACGCCGAAGCCGAAGGTCTTCTCGTGGTGCAACAGGCGCGGCCTGGACTTGTCTGCAATGTCCCAGACCTTGAAGCCGCCCTCCTCGTAGCCGCTGCGCATGAAGTCGCGGATGAGCGCGATCTCGGGGGGCTTGACCTTCAGTTCCGCGGCCAGTTCGGCATCGGTGGGGGGTCGGCCGAGCGATGCCGACAGCGCCGCTTCGGCGTGGGCCAGCCGCTGCGAGCCGCGCCGCAGCAGGTGGCGGTTGTTCATCTCCACGTTGGTGATCATGATGTCGCCGGCCACGCGCACCTTGTGCGTATGCGACTGGGCGTCCGGCAGTTCCAGGGTGGCGACGACGCGCGGATTCTTGGGATCCGCGATGTCCAGGATGCTCGTGCCGTGCGGCGGCTTCATGTGGCCCACGTAGGCGTAGTGCCCGTGAATCCGCACCTGCCCGCCGCCGGGAATCTCGAGGCGGCCGATGCGCCGCACGTTGCGGGCGAGTTGCGTCGGCGGGTGGACAGGAACGCTCATGTTTTCGAGGCCTTCATCTTCGCGCGCCAGGCGCGAAATACCGGGAACAGAAGCGAGAGCGCGAGCAGCCCCCACAGCACGTTGCCGGTGGTGGAAGAGAACAGGATCCGGGGATCGCCTTCGGACAGGCGCAGCGCGCGAACCAGGTATTTTTCGAAGATCGGCCCGAGCACCACGCCGATCAGGATCGCCGCGACGTGGTACTGGGTCTTGTGCGCGATGTAGCCGATGATGCCGAAGACGACGGCCACGCCCATGTCGAACACGTACTGGCGCTCGGAAAACGCGGCGACCACCGTGACCAAAATGATGATGGGCACCAGGTAGGTGGTTTCGATCAGGACGATGCGCGACATGTAGCGCGCCATCGGGAGGATGGTGAACATCATGAACACGTAGGCGAGCGCCATTCCGACGAACACCCCGTAAGCCAGCTGCGGATTCTCGGTGAACAGCTGCGGGCCCATCGTCATGCCGTGGTACTGCAGCACGATCATCATCACCGCCGCCGTGCTCCCGCCGGGCACGCCCAGCGCCATCATCGGCACCAGCGTGCCCGAGCACACGCCGTTGTTGCCGCCTTCGGCCGCGATGACGCCGTCCGGTTCGCCCGTGCCGTACTTCTCGGGGTGCTTGGACCACATGCGCGACTGCTGGTAAGCAACGAACGATGCGATCGACGCGCCCGCGCCGGGGACGATGCCGATCACCAGCCCGACCAGGCCGGTCCACACGATGTGCCACCAATGCCGCACCGAGTAGACCAGCGCTTCGATCGTCTGCCCCCAGTTTTGTCCGGAGGTACGCCGGCGCCCGTCGGCGTCGGCGCTGACAATGAGCTTGCGCTCGACCATCATCAGCGCTTCGCCCACCGCGAACAGCCCGATCAGCGCCGGCACCAGCGGCACGCCTTCGTACAGCTCGAGGAACCCGAAGGTGGCGCGTGGCGCGTTGTAGATGTGGTCGGCCCCGATCACGCCGATCAGCAAGCCGAAGAGGCCCGCGATCAGCCCCTTCAGGACGTCCTTTGCGGCGATGACGGCGATCAGCGTGAGCCCGAACAGCATCACCACCACCATCTCCACCGAACGCAAGTGCAGGCCCATCGCCGACAACCAGGGCAGCAGGGCGATGGTCAACAGCGTGGCGATCAGCCCGGAGAATACCGACGCGACAAAGGAGAGCACCAGCGCGAATTGGCCCCGCCCCTGCTGCGTGAGGGGATAGCCGTCGAGCGTGGTCGCGGCCGCGCCGGGCGTGCCCGGAATGCGCACCAGGATCGCGGGGATGCCGCCGCCCAGGTGCGTTGCGCAATACAGCGAGGTCATGAAGGCCAACGCATGCGCCACCGGCAGGGCCAGTGTGAGCGGCAGCAGCATGATGAGAGTGTTCTCCGCGTTGAAGCCGGGGAGAAAACCCACCACGATGCCCAGCAGGATGCCCGGCCAGATGATCCACCAAAGCGAAAGCTGGTCGCCGAGCAGTTGCCCCAAAAGGTCCCAGGTCATCGGGGCCTAACGCAGAAGGTGAAACAGAAAATTGTCGACCGGTCCGCGCGGCAGCCCCGAATCGAGCGCCACGGTGAACAGCAGCGTGGTAGTGAGGGCGACCGCGAAGGCCACCAGCAGTGCGTGCCCGACTCCGCGCACGCCCATCAGGATGAGGCTGGCGGCGAGCGACAGAAAAAGGCCCAGGCCCAGGCCCAGCCAAGGCACCGTCGCCACCAGCGCGATCGTGACGGCCAGCATGCCGATGCGCTTGCGCAGGGCGTCGGCGGGTTGCAGCAACGGCGCGAAGCTGAGGTTTGCCCGGCCGCGCACGAACGCAATGGCGCTGCGCACGAATTGCACCGCCAGCAGCAGCAGGAGCAGGCCGCCGATGATGACGCCGTTGGCCTTGGCCTCCCACTCGAGATCGGCGGTGCTCACCAGGAAATAGATGGCGAACGCGAGTGCGAGCACCGGGATCACGAGTTCGGCGCCGAGCGCCACGCGCTTCTGCGTCGTCATTTGCCGCCCTTTTTCTTGGCGGTCAGCAGGTCGCGGTACTCGTTGGCGAGCTCCACCATGTGGTTCGCGTATTCGGTGCAGAGCTTGCGGTCGCCGTACTGGATGGTCTCCACCGGCGCGCCGGTCTTGGCGTACTCCTCCTTGTACTTCGGGTTGTCGAAGACCTGGCGCGCGGTCTTCTCGAGCAGCGCGAACTTCTGCGGCGACTTCTCGATGAATTCGCTGTGCACCGCCCACGAGCGCGACGAGGGCAGCGCCGGGATCTTGGTGCCTGCCACCTTGTTCACCGACGGCGCGTCCGTGTGCTTGCCCATCTTGTGCTCGTCGTTGAAGATGCCGAGCACCTTGAGCGTTTCGCTCTGCACCACAATGCCGGCGATCGGCAGCGCACCGATGTCGCATTCGCCGTTCAGCACGGCGACGCTGGTCGGGTTGCCGCCGCCATAGGGCACCAGATTGAACTTGCCGCCGATGGCCTTGCCAAGCGCCAGCAGGCAGATCGACGCTGGGTGCGGCAGGCGGCTCACGGCCACGTTCAGCGTGCGTTTCTTCGATTCGTCCAGCGCCTGCTGCAAGGTCTGGATCTTGCCCTTCCTGGAGCCAAAAATGATGCTGTCGTCGACGTCGAGGCGGCAGAAATACTGATAGTCCTGCGGAAACTTGTACGAAGGTTTTTGCAGCGCGTACATGATCATCTCCGGGCCCATGTTGCCGAACAGGAGGTGCTGGCCATCGTGGGGCATCTTGCCCACGTAGGTTTCGTAGCCCACCTGACCGGCCGCGCCGGCCATGAACTGGTATTCGAAGTGGGTGTTCAGCAGCGGCCCCCAGAAATCGTCGAACACGCGCGCCAGCCGGTCCGCCGAGCCGCCCTGGCCGGTCGGCACGATCACGCGCATGTTGCCGGAGGGATATTTGTCCTGGGCCCAGCTGAAGGGACTCTGGGAAACCGCCGCGGCGCCGATGGCGCCGCGCAGCAGGGAACGACGATTGATGGAATTGATCATTTGAGTTGGTCCTTCTGGGCGATCGGGCGAGCTTAGGAGCAACCGTGGTCCGGCGGCAACCGGGAAAACGCTCGCGTCGCGGAGTAACTCCGGACTCCGGAGGAAGTGGCAGCGTACTTGGACGCCTTTGAAAAGAGGACAGCCCTCTCGATGAAGGTCAGTCAGGCCGCATTCTGGCTTCTGCGCCTTCGGCGTTGCTGGAGAGCCCGGATCATGAGCGCGACAACGATCAGGTTGATCGCGAGGAATAGCGCGCCATGCCAGGTCGGCCGATGAAAAAGCTCGAACAGTTCAAAGGGTACGTAGATCGCGCCGCTGACAGCCGCCAAAACTTCGGCCCAGGCCTTCTCGCCGTAGAGTCCATATGCCTCCACAAAACGAACGAGCGCGTACGCTCCTGCGCCGACAGCGAGCAAGACCAACCGGCTGTCGTGCAGGTTCGAGGTCGCGTCGAGGAATATCTGTGGGTACCGCGCCGCCGGGTTCAGGTGCAGATGCTCGATGATCTTTGCCGCGGCAGCGTGGACGTCCTTGTGAACCAGCGAGAGAAGCCCACTGGCGCCCAGCAGCACCACAGCACCCTTGAAAGCCTCGAACAGCGCGACTGTCCTGATCGCTGCGGACGCAGGCATGGAGGAAGCGTGCAACGCGCGGCCAGCAGGTCTCACGGCCAGTTAAACCCCGTCCCCAGGATAGGAATCAGAGCCAAGCGTGGCATGCCGTTGCGGGTCCCGATGGAAGGGTTAGCCGTCAGCTTCACGGGGCGGCGCTCGGGCGCAATTTGACTCCTCTCGACCTGACGAGCAGCACTATGCCGAAAAGGCCGGCGACGACGAGCCCGAGGTCCGCGTGCACGCCAAAAAGAACTGCAGCTTGAGCGCCAACGAAGCACCACAAGACCGGGGCGACGAGCGTGCTGCGCGGATATGGGGAGACGACGAACGCAAGCAGGCCGATCGTGAATAGAGTTGTCGGGCAGGGCAGACCGAATGTAGGTAAGGCGGGATAGGCGTGCCCCGAGAGGGAAGACCAAGCCGGATAGACGATGAGCGCAAACACGACGAGGCCAAGCCCGGCGGCAGCTCGGGCACTTGCGACCCATCGGAACTCCAGCCGCCGCCGAACGACGCCCTGCCAGAAGAAGACCGCGGCGCCGGCGATCGATATGGCGGCAAATGCATACGCGAGCGGATTGATGGACGTGAAGAAGGCAAGGTGATAGACCAAACCGAGCCAGGCCCAGAGGGTGGAAAGAATGAGTGAAATGCCGGCGCCGGACCAGCGCTGCGGGAAGATCAGGAGGACGACAGCGCCGACAGCGAGCGCAAGCAGCACCACCTGGGCTGGCCACACCGCCGTGTTGTACGCGCGGATGACTTCGAAAAACTGCTCAACCGTGAAAGGTAGCTGCATGGGACGACACGATAGTGTGGGCCGATGTTGTCTTTCTCAATCGGCGCCTTGAAGCTCAAGCCATTCACCATTGTAGAAATAATGGATCACCGACGCCTTTTCGGCAAACGCATCATTGATTCCTTGATGATCCAGCGGTGGCGGCCCAGGGCCGCCGTACTCTTCGTGATATTCAAGAATACGTTTGCGGCCTGTGGCATTGATGGCGCGCGAAAATCCGAACTTCCCCGGTTCAACTTCTTGCACAAAGGAGTTGTCATCGGCCAAAGCCAGTTCAGCCGGTTGCGATGCGCCTGGCGGGAACACCAGAATCGCCGACTTCCCGGCAATGGAGCACAGCACCGCCCAATCGATCTGTCGCTTCTTGAAGAAAGCGCCTCGAATGACGTTGTGGCGCTTTTGTTTCCAGCCTTCCCAAATCTGTGGAATAGCGCAGTCGCGTCGTTCGAGCGCCTGGCGTATCGCGGACGGCAACTCCGGGAAGGCGCTTGGAGGAAGACGCTTGATCGTTGGCTCGGTCGCGGCGGTAGCGCCCGATAATGAAATCAAGGCAAACAGGACAAGCCTTCTCATGGAATGCACGGCCGACCGCTGGCGAAGCCAGATGTTGGACCACCGGCCTACCGGGAAGGTAGGGGCTTCCAGGTGGCGCTGCAGGTTGCGCATATCTTTGTGCCCGCTTCCAAAGACGCTTCGATGACCGCCTCCGTCTCATCAATATGCACGACATGGTACCTCCTCGCTCACGACCGTTTGGCTGCACTGTCAGCGCAACGTGCTGCATAGCTCCTTGACGCCGGTACATCGGGGAACGCTCTCCCAAAATGTGCACCAAGCGCGGGCATTGGTGTCGGGCTCGAACGTATCCGCTCGTGATGCTTCTTCCCGCTTTAGCCGAATCGGCCGGCCATTGAGCGTGCCGGATACGAGCTGGCCGCGAACCGAGCCCGCAAACGCGAACCTCCTTGACCCAATCACTGTCTTGAACTGCAAGCGACGCGTGCTTGCGTCGAACATTGCCGAATCGATCACAGCGCAGGGCGGGTCTCCGCAGAGTCCCGAATGTTCGTGCAAGAGACCGATCAAACGCCCGTCTGCGTTCCACAAGTCCAGTGAATAGCCGCCGCAATGCTCACCCTGGTCGTTGGACACGACATTGTCGAAGTGGCCGAAGAGATCAAAGTGGACTGGCGCGCCTGCAGTCGCACCGATTGCGGGAATCAATGACAGCGCAAGAGCCACGGCAGCTTTCATGTGCTGGCTAACGTCGAACTTGTTAGGGCTCCCGTTCATTGGGCTTCGCCTTCCTCGGCACTGGCTCCGCCGGCGAGAGCGTCGATAACAGCCATTTTGCTCTCGCTTCGCCGTTCGATTGCGCCTTGAGTCGTGCAGCCAGCTCCTGGGTTTGCTCGGGAGATATAAAACGGCGCCACAGGCGGATGTAGTCACGAAATTCGTCACACCTGTCTTCTCCGATCGCCAGGGCGGAAAAGTGCGCGTGCAAGCGCTGGCGTTGATCTTGAGTGAGCGCGCAGTGCTTCAGCCGTCTGCTCAGAAGCGAGCGAATGAACCCAGAATACGAGCCGATGTAGCGCAGCTCGATGAAACGGACTGCGAGTTCCACACAGGCTGCGTCGTCAACCAGAAGTCCGTCCGCAACGCGGTACATCGCTTGCCGATACTGCAACCACTCGTATCGGTCCGGCATCCACGACGGCGCGCCTGGTTCGCAAGCTTCCGGTCCGCCGAGGTCGAAGGCCCCACCCAACCGGCGATGCTCCTCTAAAATCTCGCGCGCGTGCCAGCCTTCAGGCACGCCGTGGTAGCTCTCGAGGGAAATGCGCTCACCGTGGTACTGCCACATCACCCGGGGCCCTCACCTTTTCCGTAGTCGCCTTCTCATGGGCGTCGCCGTCAATCTTCAGGCCGGCCGCCGTTGGGCGTCCGCGTTGACTGACATGCTATGGCGCATGACCACCCGCATCCAGAAAATGCCCGTCGATGCCAGGCGCTTCCCCCAAGTTACTTGTTTGGTCCAGCCGCCGGCGCGGGTGAGCCTCCGACCACAAGAATGTGCCGACCATCCCCGCGCCGATCACAGGAATGAGCCACACGACTACCGTCTGCACAATGATCTGTCCACGCGTGAGACCACCCGCGCGTGCGACAGCCACGCAGACAATCGCATTTGCGATGACGAGCACAACCCCGAGTGCCCATGCGACAAGCGATGTGTCAATGGGCGCGTGCAGCATAACGTTGGACTTGACCGCGAGTCCGGCGGATGCCACTCACAAAATGCGGGAGGCCACGATGGTGATGCCGTTGGTGGCGAAGTTCTTCACGTCGTCACCCACCTTCGCCCATTCCGGTGAGCTCATCACAGATCGGAAGTGGTCTGGGCTGTCGAACCGGAATTCGACCATCTGGTAGTACGGCGTGGGCGCACCTGGCCGCAGCGGCATCGGCTTAGAGCGCTCCATCGCAGGGAGACCCTTCACGGCTGCAGCCAGCGGCAGGTGCGTTTGCTCGTAGTACTTGTCGAAGGCGGCAGGGTCCTTCGGAGTGTGGTGCAGGATAGTCAACTTTATCTTGCCGGATGACGAAGCAGACGGTTGCGACGTACCGGTGGCACATCCGTCCAAGAGTGCGGCTGCGCCGGCTAGGCTGCTTGCGATGAGACTGCGGCGAGCGACCATGGCATCTCCTTTGGCATTGAGAACGACCACATTACTGACCCCGCCCGCAACATGACTTTGACGCAAGTCACACTTGCTGTTTGTGCGTCTCGGGAAAAACCCTCGGTGTCGGCCTGCTGCAGGGCGAGCTGCTCGTTGTCCTCGAGCGCTTTGCTCCAGTGCAGAACTTCTACGTCTTGGCGCAAGCCACAGGTGCAGAACGGGTCGGACTTCATAAGGTCCAAAACGGCAGGCTTAGACGGCGCCCGTTGCCTTGAACACGAGGGCGAGACCATTCCCGTGACTGTAGAAATAGTCGCCGCCAGGGCTGATCACGACTGCCCTGCCTTCGCGTGCATCGGCGAAGTAGCGCCAGCCGTGGCCCGGCTGCCCACTCTTTGTGCCAGTAAAGACGGCTTGCATGCCTGAGTCGACGCGATGATTGCCTCGTGACTCCTTGCGATGATCGTCCGCATGCGATGAAATGCTCATCATGGCCGCTGCGACGCCCAGCACCACGGCAAAATTGCTTGGCTTCATGATCCTTCCTTTCGACCGAGTCCAGTCAACGCTGACTGTCCATGTAGACTGAAGTTCAGACCTTAAGAAAGTCTGAACGCACTCTTCCGGAGTGTAGGGTGCAGTGCGGACACTACTACGTGTGAGCCGTCTAACGTGGAGTTGAGGCGCCTGCGCGGCCTTTTGCGCAAGTCGCCTCCAACGTAGGGTTAGGGCTGCGTCTCATTTGGAACCGAAAAAGGCCAACTTCAGAAACACCCAAAATAGCAGTGTTGCGACGGTCAATATGATTTGCAGGAAGCTCAAGTGAAGATTCATTAGATGTTTTCGCTGCACCTGATCGTAAAAGTAATTCTTCTTGTTGAGCCAGATGCAACAGGCAGAAAAGAGCGACAAACATATGGCCACCTTTGCGACCACTGGCGGCGAAACCCCTCGTTCGATTGCATAGGAGAAAGCCCTGAATAAGGTACTTGCGCCAACAAGAAACGATGTCATCAAAAGCAAGTACAGGGTGGAAATGCGGTCGGCTTGTCTTGGCGTGTCATTCATGTGCAAGGCCCTAACGTCGGAGGTAAGCGGCGGACCACAGGCAGGCGAAGCCTGCCGCGAGGGCGTCCGTCTTGACTGACTTGTTAGGCATGCTCACCCCACGTGGTAACCGAGAGCCCTGGCGATGACAGCAAAGATTGCACTGCCAAGGAAGGCTACAGGTAAGGCCAATGCCGCGATTGGAGTGCCGGGACGGCCCTGCAGCCACCTGAACACGCCCACGAGCGAGAAAAAAGCAATGAATATGCTCCCACCGATCCGAACAGTCGTAACGCCATCATCGCTTCCGTCACCCCCAGCGGCGAGCAATGATGTCGAAAAGAGGACTACTAGGTTGATGACAGTGACAAGAAGAATTCCCCCAATGGAGCCCCGCTTGGATTGCGCAAGCGCCTCTTCTGAAATGGGAGACCACCCACTCCGCCCTCCAAACCGAGCCTTGCAGCGGCCGCAAGCCGTCGCGAATGGATGGACCGGTTCGGAGCACTGAGGGCAGAAGTAATTCAAAGCGATTCCTCGAGCGGGATTGCTGCCTAACGTTGGAGATAACCGGCGCGCGAACAAGGTGCGAGCGCAGCGAGCGGACGCATTCGTGCGTCCGTGTTGATTGACCTGTTAGCCCTCATGCCAGCGTCGCGGATAGTCGGGTGCACTCTATTTGGCCAGATTAAGCCCGTACCGCTGCTCCAGCAGCTCCAAAATCTTCTCAAGGCCGCTCATTACATCGAGCTGATTCGCGCCAAACGCGTAGTAGCCGCTGCGAACCTGGTCATCAGAAAAAAAGGAATTGATGGAGCTGGCTTTCACCTTCGTCGTCGTTCCATCCGTGTCACGAAGAGTGATGGGATAGCGAAATGATCTTCCTGGTGCTTGCCTTACACCACCCGGCCCATAGTTCTCGATGCTCGCGTTGTAGCACTCGTTACCGAGAATGCTCTCCATCTCAATGAGGAGTTCGCGGCGAGTTTTGGACATTGGTTCAGACATGAGCTTCCTATGAGGCTAACGTCGGAGTTGACCGGCACGCAGTGGCATTGCGCCGCGAGGTGTACGCTCACCAGCACGCATCGCGGCGCAATGCCGCTGCGTGTCCGCGTCGAACGACCTGTTAGCCGGCATGCTGAACGGACCGCTTCGCCTCAGATTTCGAGTACGTCCCGAGATCAAGCTTCAACTGCGTCCGCAATGCCGAAGCGACGGTCTTCGCCTGCTCAAGGTCTCGTCCCTCTAAGCTGGTCAGCAACTGGAGAGTAAGCCTTGTAGCGCGATGAGAAAGGTGCATCGCTCCACTTTCCGAGTAGTACCAAGCGCGCGTTTCTGTGAACGCTCTCTCACAGTCCTCCGCGGAAGGCAGAATGTTGCCCCTGGGTGTGAGCCGTTGGGTGTAGCCCCACAGCTTTGCACACGCTGCAGAGCGCGCTGGCGCCAACGCATTCTGAAGCGCAATTCTCCCCTTCATGCGTTCCAATGCTCCGTTGAGCCAGTACCCCGCTATGGCGAGGAGAAGCCCGATCAAGAGCTTGTCCAAAATCGTGAGAAGAACACTCTGATCGAAGTCCATATCCGCCTCCTCACAGTGACATTGAACGTGCTGGCTAACGTCGGACTTGACCGGCGCACGGGAAGCGCGTGCGCAACGCGCACAGACGCACTTGTGCGTCCGTGTCGAAGGACCGGTTAGGCATCGGGGCCACGATGGTTGATCGTAGAGCTTTCGACAGCACTCCGCTCACCAGCTGCCCCAGCGAGGGTCTTTATCGTGCAGCCGTTTAAGCTCGAGCTCCGAATCGCTCAGCGGCGTTGCCGTCTCGACTTCTCCCTTTGTCGCTCGACGGACAAACGGGATGCTCTTGCCGTCTGCCAAGAGATATGGGATGAGGTGTTCCGGCGCCTCGATCAATCGAAGACTTTGCCCGGGGTAGCTTGTGACTATTAGCATGAGAAAAGCCGGCTCACTGATGTCTAACGTAAAAATGACCGGCACACGAGCACTGGCCGCGCAGCGGCCGGATGCACTCGGGCGTCCGCGTCGATTGACAAGTTAAATGGCTGATTCATGGACTACCAACTTTCCTTCCTCATAGGCGAGTGTGCAACCTGCAAACTGAGGAGGCGTCGCCATTTCTGAGAGCGAGAACTTGTAGCCATGCAACTCAACGACCGAGCTTGGCCAAGCGCCCCCGGCTTCCTCAATTTCCGCCAGGTCCAGCACCGTAGCCAACCAGCCGGCGGGTTCGCGCACCCACACCGGGTTGCCTGACGCGTCACGACTCAAGTCCGCCTGCCCTTCCGACCACGCGATCGCAACCAAGGGTTTCTGAATCGCTTCGCGCTCAATGGTCTGCCGAATGCAGGCGAGCGCTTCTGGAGTGACTGTCAGCGCTGCCATTTAACGTGAAAGTAACCGGCGCCCACTCAAGGTCGGCCGCGCAGCGGCCGGACGCCTTTGGGCGTCCGCGTTGACTGACAAGTTAAGGTTCTGCCCATCGAAGGCGCGCGAGCAGTGCAAGCTCGGGTGCGAACGCTCAATGCTCTTCATCGGTCGTTTCCTAAGCTTGTGCGACTAGCGCCGGCCTTCGCCTCCGCCTCCTTCAGCCGCCTCTCCAACACGTAATGCACCAACGCACCAATCGCACCTGGCGCGAGCACGAGCACAACGTTTAGAGTACTGCGGACGTCAAGAGGTGCGACGTTGGAAATAGATGGCCATTTCCACGCGATCATCGAATGCGAGATTACAACAACGGCGACAGCACAAATGTTATACAGAATGGTGAACCATTTCAGGTAAGTCAGGCCACGTGCGTTCATATGCTGAGCCTTAACGTTGGCGGTAACCGGCGCCCAAGGAAAGGGGCCGCGCAGCGGCCGGATGCCCTTGGGCGTCCGAGTTGACCAACCTGTTAAGCCGCCTGCTCATTGCGCGAGTGGGTTGTATGTCCCTGGCCGGAAACACTTGCACTCAGACGGGCCCCTGCCCCGCATGCCAGCCGTCATCGCCGCGGGGTAGATGTGAATCATGTGACCCTCCAACCCGCGCGCCGTGCATTGGGCCGAGCATTTTTCTTCGATGGAAGGAAGAAACCCTAGCAGATACGCCACCAGTAGACTAAGAGCGACAAATGCGCCGAAGGATGCGGCAACCGCCCAAGCGCGACGAGCATCGAGAGAGACTTTCATGCGGCTTAACGTCGGACTTGACCGGCGCACACGTAGCGCGTGCGCAACGCGCACTGACGCACTTGTGCGTCCGTGTCGAAGGACTTGTTAGGCGGCGCCATCTCAAGGCGCCTCGCGGCGGCCAGACTGCGAGGCCAGCGTGTTGGTCAGCGACTCGAGGTGGCGCTCAAGCTCAGAAAGTCGGCGGTGCTGGAGCACCAGCACATTTGCGATGCATACGCCAAGTCCGCCCAGGCCCACATACACTGTGCCAATGTCGCTGCCGCTACGCGATGCGCCCAGCCAGATTGCACCTAGTGCGAAAATCCAAACTGGAGCGACGAAGATTGCAGACCGCATGAGTACCTCTCTATAAGTGCCGTCTAACGTCGGACTTGACCGGCGCACAAGCCAGGTGCGACCGAAGGGAGCGGACACCGTTGTGCGGCCGTGTTGAAGGACCTGTTAGACCGCATTGCCACTCCCTTCAAAATAGAAGCCTACATCGAGTCCGAGTTGGTGACGCAGAAGTAACTCCGCCAAGGCAGTCGAGATGAACGGCCCGCCTCCGGTACCACCGCCACCCCAATAAAAGCTCAAAGAGAACTCAACGCCGCGATCGCGTTCGGACACCAACGATATCCCAGGCTTGAACTGCGACAGCAGCCACGCGACGTGAATATAAGGATCTGTCTCGTCCGTTCCCACCGTTTCACCTGAATTCAGGGACCAGGAATAGCGAGGGAGGTCGCTACGTGAGACGAGGCCAACACTGCGCAAACGCTGAGACCGTGCCAATCGCTCCGGCGAATGAAGGTCTTCAAACTGAAGTGAGGCGATGACTGATGGTTCGAACAGCGCGTGGGCCTGGTCTTGCCTGTCCGATCGCATGAACAGCGAGCAGTAGTGTCTCATCGCGGTTGCGTGCGGTCTAACGTAATGTAGACCGCACACCAAAACCTCTTATCCCGCAACTGCGCGATAAGAGGTCGCCATCGACGCGCGTAAGTTCGCGGCCGGACACGTTTTCTCTAGCCCGGTGCGGGATATCACCTCGGATAAATTGGCAGCTCGAATGCCGCAAGACGGCCTCGGGCCCCCTTGCGGGATAAACCTGCTGGATAAACTTGTGATCTGCCGCTTGTGCGGTCATGGGCCTTCCCCTCGGGTCGGCGCCACGCTGGCGCGACTGGGGCGATGCTAACGCCAGCCAGCAGATAAGTACACGGGGAAACGCCGCAGGCCCACTCAATACGTGGCCCGCGCCGCGCAAGAGCGCGTCCGCCCCTCAGCGTCCCTTGAAAACCGGCTCGCGTTTCTCGACGAAAGCGCGAGCGGCCTCGCGGTGGTCTTCGGTCTGGCCGCAGTGGATATGGTGGGTCGCCTCGAGGTCCATGCACTCCTCCACCTCGCCGTGCATCGCCCGATTGAGGTTTTCCTTCATGTAGCGGTAGGCTACCGTCGGCCCGTTCGCCAGCCGCAGCGCGATCTCGCGGGCCTTGCCGGCCAGCGCGTCGGGCTCGCACACCCAGTTCACCAGGCCAAGGCGCAACGCCTCGTCGGCGGCGACCCGTTCGGACAGGAAATACAGTTCACGCGCCTTGGCCGCGCCCACCAATTGCGTGAGGAAATAGGTGCCGCCGTAATCGCCGGAAAACCCGACCCGCGCGAAAGCCGTGGTGAGGATCGCGGTGCTGGCCATCACCCGCAGGTCGCAGGCGAGCGCCAGCGACAGGCCCGCGCCGGCCGCGGGCCCCGGCAAGGCAGCGAGCGTCGGCTTGGGCATCTTGAACAATTTGCCCGCGGTGCCGCGCTGGTTCAGGCGCTGGCGATGGATCGCCTGGTCGATGGTCATCGCGCCGACGGTGCCGTCACCCGCGGCGGCCATGCCCTTCACGTCGCCTCCGGCGCAGAACGCATTGCCGGCGCCGGTGAGCACGATGCACCTGACCGCCGGATCGAGCTCCGCCTGTGCGAGCTGCTGCTGCAACGCCTCGTTCATCGCGCGCGACATCGCATTGCGCGCCTGCGGCCGATTGAGCGTGAGGGTCAGGACGCCGTCCTGCAGCGTGGCGATCAGGTCGCCGGTGCCGGTGTCGATCGCGGCGGGGGAATCGCTCATGGTGCGCTCCAAAGTGATGGGCAAGTGTCGTGCGACTGTGCGAACGCTATTCGTGCAGCAGTTCCTTGGGGCGGGGGATGTCCAATCTGCCCTGCCGGAAATCCTCCAGGCGTTTGCGCAGATCGTCCGGAATGGGCACGGCGCGGCCCGTCTCCAGCGAATTGACGCAGACCGTGAGGTGCGCGGCCGAGCGCACCTCGTCCTTGTAGAGCGCGCTCACGATCAGCTTGAGCGAGCTGTTGCCGATGCGCTCGATCTTCAGGGTCAGTGTGATGATCTCGCCGATCTTCGAAGGCTTGATGAAGTCGCACACCAGGTTGACCATCGGCAACCCCATCCGCCGGGTCGTGATGAAGTTGGCGTAGTCGATCTCCAGCGCATGGTTGAACCAGTCCTCGATCAGCCCGTTGAACATCACGAAATAGTGCGGATAGAAGATGATCCCTGCCGGATCGCAATGGGAAAAGCGGACCAGCATGTCGCTGTAGAAGGTGTCTTTTCTGGTGACGGGGGTCATGATGCGGTGCGTTCCTTTCGAATTTTGCGCGCTCCACTCTAGCTCAAACGCACGGACGCGCTGCGGCCCGCCGCAATGGCCGAATCGTTCGCTGCGGTTATCTCCTACCGCGCCGGTGGAATGATGGAATACAGGGCGTTTCGCAGCGCCACGTCGCGCGGGTCGCCCGTGAGCGTTGTCCCCATCTGGCTGGTGACGTAGGCGTAACCGATGCCGGCCTTCGGATCGGCGAAGCCCAGGGTGCCGCCCGATCCGGGCGATCCGAACGAGCTCTCGCTTCCGAAGGGCCAGGCCGGGCTGGGCTTCATGAACCCGAGGGAGAACCGGACCTCGCCGAACAGGCACTCGTCATAGAAGCCGTGCGTCGCCGGAACCGCCGGTGCCGCCAGCGCCCGCAGCGTCTGCGGTCGCAAGTCCAATTCGTATCCATCCATGGCGAACACGCTGTACGCCTTGGCGATTGCGCGCGCGGTGCCGACGCCGCCACCGGAGGGCACCTCCAGATTGCGCGAGTAGATCCGCTGCCCGTCCCGGGAGATATCGGCACCGGGGTTGGCGATGAGCGCGCGATAGATGTTCGAGCGGTGGTTGAACGAGGCGAGCGTGAGGCGGATCGGGAACCCGCGCAGCATCTCGAGCGGGCTCGGGCTCGCCAGCGTCGCCAGCCTGGCGTTCGGGATCGATTCGGGCAGCCGGATGTAGAGGTCGAGTCCGAGCCGCGCGGCGATCTCGTCCTGGAAGAACTGCCCGAGGCTGCGATGGCGCGGATCGATCCGGCGCAGCAACTCACCTTCGTAGAAACCGAGGGTGAGCGCGTGATAGGCCTGCCGCGCTCCCGGCTGCCACGCCGGTCGCTGGCGAGCGAGCACGACCGCCAGGCGATCGAGGTCGGCGACCACGCTGCGATCCACCGGCTCATCGAAGGCGAACAGGCCCGCCTGGTGAGCCAGCAGTTGGCGGACGGTGATCTTGTCCTTGCCGTTCTGGGCAAATTCCGGCCAGTAGGTGCAGACGCGCTCTTCGTAATCGAGCCAGCCGCGGGAGTGGGCGAGCGCCAGTGTCATCGCGGCCAGCCCCTTGGTGGCCGACCAGATCAGCACCATGGTGTCCTCGTTCCAAGGCTCACCAGTCGATTTGTTGCGGACCCCGCCCCACAGGTCGACCACCTTCTGGCCGCGCCAGTACACGCAACAGGCGCCGCCCGCTTCGCGGCGCCCGGCGAAGTTCTGCTGGAACGCGTCGCGCACGGCCTCGAAGCCGGCGCTCACATGCCCGTGGATATGGATGGGTTGCGGCGCCTCATGGGCAAACCCCATGATCCGGGCAAAGCTTGGCATGCCAGAAGCATGGTTCGCCGTGCGCGCTTTTCCTTGACTTGGCGCAATGCGGGCAAACGCGTCGGGGCGCCCGCCCCGACCGGGGTCAATCCACCTTGATGTTGCCCGCCTTGATCACGCGGGCCCACTTCTCGACTTCGGACTTCTGGAAGGCGCCCAGTTCCGCGGGCGACATGCCGCCGGGTTCGATCCCCTGCGCGACCAGCTTGGACTTGACGTCGGGATCGTTGATCGCCTTGATCAGTTCGCCGGACAATTTATCCACCACCGGCTTGGGCACGCCGGCGGGCGCGAAGATCGCCTGCCACGAGACGATGCCGAACCCGGGCAGTGTCTCGGCGATGGCGGGAACCTCGGGCAGCGACGAGGAGCGCTTCTCGGATGTCACCCCGAGGGCGCGCAATTTGCCGGCCTTGATGTGCGGCAGCGCCGGCGCGAGGTTCTCGAAGATGATGTCGGCGCCCTGCCCGCTCATCAGCGCCGTCAATGATTCCGCGCTGCTCTTGTAGGGCACATGCACCATCTTGCCGCCGGTCATCTGCTCGAAGAACACGCCCGACAGATGCTGCGAGGTGCCGTTGCCCGATGACGCGTAGTTGATCGTGCCGGGCTTGGCCTTGATTGCCGCGATCACGTCCGGCACCGTCTTGTACGGGCTGTCGGCACGCACCACGAGGATGTTGGGCATCGATCCGATCATCGTGATCGGCTGGAAGTTCTTGACTGGGTCGTAGGGCAGCTTCGAATACAGGCTGACGTTGATCGCATGCGAGCTGATGGTGCCGCCCTGGATCGTGTAGCCGTCCGGCGCCGCCTTGGCGGTGTAGTCCGAACCCATGCTGCCGCCGGCGCCCGGCTTGTTCTCGATCACGAAGCTGGTGCCGAGTGCCGGCCCGGCCTTGATCGTCACCAGGCGGGCCAGCACATCGGTAGTGCCGCCGGGACCGAACGGCACGATGTAGGTGATGGGCTTGGCGGGCCATTTGTCCTGCGCCTGGACGGCGGTGACCGTGGCGAGGGCGGCAACCGCTGCGATGACGATGCTGCGACGATGCATTGATGTCTCCTGATTCGTAGATCCGCGTGCGCCGCGAACGCTGCGCAGCCGAATCATCGTACAGGAATCAAACCCGCCCGGGCCACGCCTTACTGGCGCAGCTGCTGCAACTCCCCGGCCTTCATGCCCACGTCCAGCAGGTAGCGCACATGCACTTCGTTCGACGGCGTCCACAGAAAGAGCCGCTCGTCGATGAAGAACATGTGACGCGAAAAGCTCGTGTCCTGCACGATGTCCCCGGCCCGCAGGTCGGGCGTCGCGCTGAGGGCGACCATCACCACGCGGCATTCCGAAGGCTGCTCCCGGCCGACGTACTCGGCGAACAGCGCGGCGCGGGCGTTGTCGGTCAGTTGCACGCGTTCGTCCTGCACGTCGCAGCCGAGCCCGGCGTCCGGCGCCAGGCCAAGCAAAAGCGAAATCGTGGCGTTGGCATGCTGGTCGACCCGCACCGCGCGCTGCTCGACGCGCCAGGCGCGATCGGCCAACCTGAGATCCGCGACCAGGTCGCCCGTGCACGGCAATTTGTGTTGCAGCGGTTCGAGGGTGAACATGGGCCGTGGTTTGTCCCAGCCGGCACCCAGTTCGGCCCGAAGCGCCGCGGCGGCGGCAGCCGTGAACGCGACGTCCATCCGGATGTAAGGCATAGTGTTTCCTCCTCGGCCCGTCCATTGTGACGCGGCAGTCGTACCGTCACTTGTCGCAAGTCAGCAGGCATCAAACCTTCACAGTCTTCACGCATCCTTTGCAGCAGGACGTCGTCCGCGCTGCGACTCGTGCCGTTGAGGAAGCAGGCGCCGCCGAAGCTGCGGCTCCAGTGCAACGGAGATGTCCATGAATGACGTGCTGCGGGTGGAATCGGGGTCGTTCCGATTGTGTTTCCGCTCCCTGTTCGACAGCGGACGCGGATACGCCTTCCCTTGCGACGGCGCGGGCCGCGTCAACCTCGACGAACTGAGCGAGAGCGCCCGCAATAACTATTTCTACGCGCGCACGATGGTCGGCCGCGAACTCGCGGTGCCGGCCGTGGAGCCGGGCGGAACGGATTGAACGGCGCGGGCGCGGCGCGGGGCCGGCCCTCGACACATGAGCCGCCGAGGCGACTTTCCGCTTGCTCCCTGGCCGGCGTGGTCTATCATGAAAAGGTGAATGCAGATCAGTGCATCGAGCGGGAGTCGACAACGTGAACAGCACCGAACAATTTCAGGATCTGGAATACGAAGCCGCGCTGGCCGAGGAGCGGCTGTTATGGAAGCAGCTCGACGAGCCGACCACGGACGTCAACGAGCGCGTGAAGGCGGCGGCCCGCTGGAGCGCGGCCGCGGAACGGGCCCGCGCCATGTCTCGCCGGCTGCACGGGACGGCACCCTCAGCCGAACGCGAATAGCCCTGCCGCGCCTCATGCGGCGCCTGCCGGCGCCGGCGCCGCCTCGCGCGGCAGCTCGAACAGGCGAAACGGCGGCTGGTCCGGCCGGCTGCGCAGCAGCAGCGGCTTGGCCACGTTGAACACCGGCACGCCATTGATGGTCTTCGCCTCGAGCGTTCCGCGATGCGCGTGGCCGTGGAAGACGGCATCCACCGGGTAGCGCAGCAGCGGCTCCTCAAGCCGGCTGCTGCCCAGGAAGGGAAAGATCTCCACCGGCTCGCCCTGCACCGTGCCGGTGATCGGCGAATAGTGCAGCAGCGCGATGCGCCGCGCCATGCGCAGCTTGGCCAGCGCGGACTCCAGCTTCATCGCCTCGTGCAGCGCCTCCTGCACGAACTGCTTGATCGCGGGCTCGCCCCACGCGCCGAGCGAGCCGTGGCCGAACCCTCCGGCAAAGCCCTTGGCGCCCGCGATGCCCACGCCTTCGATCTCGCAGGCCTCGCCGTCGAGGACGCGCACCCCTGCGCGAGTGAGCAGTTCCGTGACGGTCTCCGGCGTTCCGGATTCGTAGTCGTGGTTGCCCAGCACGGCGACGATGGGCACGGAAACGGCGCCGAGCTCGTCGGCCAGGACCTGGGCCTCCTCGGCAGTGCCGTAATCCGTGAGGTCACCGCAGAGCAGCAGCGCGTCGGCCGTGGCTGAGGCCTGGGCGAACAAGCCGCGCAGGCTGCCGGCCGAATCCTTGGTGACATGGAGGTCGCCGACGACGGCGAAGCGCACTGTGCTGGCGGATTTACCCATGAGATAGAGCGTCGTCTGGTTGAGTCGCTAACCATATCGTCTTCAGGACGCGGCAGCGTGTAGGCCGAGGCCGACGCTGCATGAGGTCAGTTGTCCTGGCACAGGCGCGGCGGCCGAGGTTAGGCTGGAGGCCATGTCCTGCCTCCCGCTCGCCGCGTCCCTCGAGGACGAAGTGCCGGCAGCAACCGCCGGCTTCTACCGGCGCGCGTTGCGGGCGCTGGTCGATGCGCAAGTGCCTTTCCTGGTAGGCGGAGCCTTCGCGCATGCGTGCTACACCGGCATCCGCCGCTCGACCAAGGACCTGGACCTGTTCATCCGCCGCGGCGACTACGAGCGCCTCGCCGCGCTGATGCGGGCCGAAGGCTGGCGTGCCGAAATCCCGTTCCCGCACTGGCTGGCCAAGGTCTATGCGGGCGAGGACTTCATCGACTTGATCTTCAACTCCGGCAACGGCATCGCGCCGGTGGACGAGCTCTGGTTCCGGGACAACGCGCAGGTCGATGTGCTGGGCGTGCCGGTGCGCCTCGCGAACATCGAGGACGGCCTGTTCACCAAGGCGTTCATCATGGAGCGCGAGCGCTTCGACGGCGCCGACATCGCCCACCTGCTGCGGGCCAAGGCCGAGCAGCTGGACTGGGCCCGACTGCTGCAGCGGTTCGAGCCGCACTGGCGGGTGCTGCTCGCTCATCTCACGCTGTTCGGCTACATCTATCCCGGCGAGCGGCATCGCGTGCCGCGCTGGGTCATGGACAAGCTCATCGCCCGCCTGGCGGCCGAAACCCGCCAGTCGCCGGCCGACCACTTGCACGTCTGCGCCGGCACCCTGCTCTCGCGCGAGCAGTACCTGCACGACATCGAGCAGCTCGGTTATGTGGACGGGCGCCTCACCCCCGCCAGCACCATGACGCCCGAAGACGTGGCCGTTTGGACCGCCGCGATTCCCGCCGATGAAGCCGAACCTGCGGGGGACGAGGAACACGCGCAACCGGCCCCGAGCCAGTCGCTGCCGCGGCGCTGACGGCGCTGCGAAGAAAGCGCGAGTCCTTGCAAACAGCCGCGGCGCAGCGATACTTGCGCTTTTGCATTCAGGGGTTCGCATGCTTCCCGACACGCCGTTGCTCCTGGCTTTCGTGGGCGCCAGCCTGGTGCTGGCTCTCACACCCGGCCCCGCTGTCGTCTACATCGTGGCCCGCACGCTGGCCCAGGGTCGCGGCTGCGGCCTTGCTTCGGTGCTGGGCGTGGCACTGGGCAACCTCGCCAACGCAGCCAGCGCGGCGCTCGGGCTGGCCGCCTTGTTCGCCGTGTCGTCGGCCGCATTCACGGTGGTGAAATGGGCCGGCGCCGCCTACCTCGTCTATCTCGGCGTGCGGCTGTGGCGGACGCCGCCGGCGATCACGGACGCGGCGCCGCTCGTGCCGCGGCAGCCGCTGCGACGCGTGTTCCGCGATGGTTTCGTGGTGGCGTTGCTGAACCCGAAAACCACCTTGTTCTTCGCCGCTTTCCTGCCGCAGTTCATGGACGCGCACGCCAGCCCGCTGGTGCAGACGCTGGCGCTCGGCACGGTGTTCGTCGCTGTCGCCTGCTGCACCGACCTCATCTATGTACTGATGGCGAGCTTCATCGCGCCGCGGCTGAGCCGCGCGGCACGCCCCGCCGCGTGGGGCAACCGGCTCGCGGGCACCTCGTTCATCGGCCTGGGACTGCTTGCGGCGCTGGGCACGCGCCCCCAGCGCTGAGCTTCGCATTGCCGAAGGCGTCCATGCGAGACACCCTCTTTCGCAACATGGCGGCTGCGTTGTGGCTCGTGCTGGCCGCCGGGCACGCGGGTAGCCAGGCCCCGGAGCGGACGAACTATTTTGACGACCCGTTCGTCCAGATCACTTCGGGGCTGGCCGGCTGCCCGGTGCCGGCGGGTCCGCTGTATTCGCGGGACCAGGTTCGCGAGGAAGCCCACGGCAGGTCCCAAAGAGGCGTCAGCTGCCACATGGCAGGGCGCTGCCGGCTGCCGAATTCGTTCCTGTACGACAAGGAGATCGTTCCGCGCGTGGTGATTGCGACGCGCTACTCCGGCCGCTTCGCGGACACGAGTGTCTGGGCCTCGGGGCAGCGCCGAACCGTCACGCTGATGGGCTGCGTTCAAAGCGCGGCGCAGTCCCGCGATCTCGAATCGCTCATCGGCAACATCGACGACATCGAGGGCGTGGTCAACTACCTGATGATCGGCACGAGCGGCACTCCGCGCTATGAAGTCGCTGCGCCCGCGGCGCGCAAGTGATGCTAGCGCGGCTCGCGGCCGTAAACGATGGTCTGGACGACACCCGAGCGCACGAACACGGTCGCGACGAGATTGCCCGGGCCGCGCTCGTACAGCCACTCCTCGACCAGCTGGCAAGGAACGACGCTCGAGGCGAAGGGCTCGGGAACGACCTGGATCGTGCCAGGGTAGTAAACCGGCGCGCAGAAGGTGTCCGCGAACAGGGGCTGGCCGCACTTGTAGATGACGGACAGCCGGGTATCGCCTTCCGCGACGATACCGCCGGGGCAGCGCAGCGATTCCGCGGATGCGGGCCGGGGCAGCCCTGCCAGGGCGACGACGCAGAACAAACCGAGGAGCCTCACGGCCGTTTCCTTCATTCGGGCATCTTATCTTTGCGTGTATGCCGCGCGGTGCACCAGCAGAGTTCGGCGACTGCAGAGTGATCGCAGCGCAGAGTCATATCGAGCGCGGCGCGACGGCCAAAATCAGCGCCCTTCCTACATAAGGGGCAATCCGTCGCCGTAGACTGGACTGCCATCCTCACCCGGGAGAACTCCATGCGCACTCCTGCCAATATCGCCGGCCATCCGATCCATCCGATGCTGGTGACGATTCCGATCGGCCTTTGGGTGTTCTCGCTGGTGGCCGATCTGGTGGCGCTGCGGTCCGCCAACGCAGCGACCTGGTCGACGGTGGCTTTCTATGCGATGGTGGGCGGCGTCATCGGCGCCCTCGCGGCCGCACTGCCGGGCCTCATCGACCTGCTGTCGCTGAAGGACAAGGCCATCAAGAAGACCGCGTTGATCCACATGACGCTGAACCTCACCATCGTGGCCCTGTACGTCATCAACGCCTGGACGCGCGCGCAGGGTTCCGTCGCGCCCAACGTGTCGCTCGGACTGTCGGTACTGGCGATCGCGATGCTGCTGGTTTCGGGCTGGCTGGGCGGCAAGATGGTTTACCTCGCCGGCGTCGGCGTGGACACCGAGCAGGCGGCGGCGACAGCGCGCTCCGAATGGACCGGTGCGACCGACACGCGCACGACGGGCCGGCGGGCAGCGGCGGGCGCGTCGGGCGGCTTCGGCGAGCGGGCGATGGCCAGCGACTCCTCGGCGCCCACGCGCGAGCGCGAAGAGCGCGCGGCGGCCGACGCGGCTCGCGAATCGCGGCGGCAGGAACGCTGAATCCGCGCGTTATTCCGGCGGGCGCCGCAGGTGCCACTCGGTGGCGTTCTGCCACGCCCAGCCGATGCGCAGGGCCATGGCCTCGTCGTAGCCGCGGCAGACGACCTGCAGTGAAATCGGCAAGCCGCCCGCGCCGCTGCCATTGGGCAACGCGAGCGCGCACAGATCGAGGAAGTTGCCGAACCGCGTGTAGTGGGACGGCGCCTTGGCCTGGTCCACATCTTCGAGCGGCAGCGCCGTGGTTGCCGTGGTCGGCGTCAGCAGCGCGTCGATGCCCTCGAACGCGGCGGCGAACTGGCGCTTCATTTCTTCGCGCAATTGCAGCGCCTCGATGTAAGCCCGCGCGCTGACGTTGCGCCCCGCCGCGATGCGCGGGCGCACGTG
>JAGRPN010000093.1 GCA_019449555.1 Ramlibacter sp. | reverse complement strand
GGATGCGTTGCGCGCCGCTCACGCCCATGTAGATCACCAGGGTCAATTTGGCGTCGCGCGCCGTCGCGGCGAGTGCGCGCCAGTCGGTGCCCGGCGAGCCGCGATGCGCATGGCCGGTCACGAAGACGACGCCGTGCGCGTGCTCGCGATGCGTCAGCGGCACGCCCAGCGAGGTGACGGCGGCCAGCCCCGAGGTGATCCCGCTGACCACTTCGACCTCGATCCCGGCTGCTTGCAGGTGTTCCACTTCTTCGCCGCCGCGCCCGAAGATGAACGGGTCGCCCCCTTTGAGGCGCACCACGATCTCGCCCTCGCGCGCCGCCATCACCATCAGTTTCTCGATGAAGGCCTGCGGGGTGCTCTTGCAGCCGCCGCGCTTGCCGACGTGGATGACACGCGCGCCGGCCGACGCGAGCGCCACGATCTGCGGATTGACGAGGTCGTCCACCAGCAGCACGGTCGCGCGCTGGATTGCCTTGACGGCCTTGACGGTGAGCAGTTCCGGGTCGCCGGGGCCGGCTCCGACGAGGATGACTTTGGGTGGGTTCATGTTGACTGCGCCAGATGCAAGATATGTTCCACCTGCAGCGCCATCGAATCGGGCACCGGCTTGCGGCCGTCCAGCACATCCCGAATGTACGCGGCCGTCGTTTGCGCGTCGGTGCCGCGCGGCATGTCCGGCAGGTCCGTAAGGGTTCCCTTCCGGCCCTCCTCCAACGGCACGCGGCGCCCGCGGATGAACCCGTCCATTTGCGGCAAGCGGCGCGCGTCCGCCACCACTTCGCCCTCGGTGCCCCTGAGCAAGAGGGCCGTGGACCCCATCAGCTCGAATACCGCGGCCATGGAGACGGCGTATTCCGGATGGGTGTAGCTGCTGACCACGACCGCCGGCCCCGCGCATGGATTCATCAACTTCACCAGGCTGTGGCTGGAATTGCGCACGCCCACCACGCGCCGCACGTCCAGCAGGCGCTTCAAGCCAGGGCAGAGCATCCCGGTCGGCACGAACGCCACCTCACCGGCGCCGATGGCCCTGATCGCAGGAAGCGCTTGCATGTCGAGCGCGGCCAGCACATCCGGGACGAATACCCGCCCCGATTCGGTGGCCGCGCCGTGGATGAGCACCGCCAGCCCTCGGCCTGCGAGCAACAGGGCCAACAAAGGTGTGAGCACCGGCAATTTACGCGCCCCGTTGTAGCTCGGCAGCACGATGACCGGCGCTGCTCCGGCTGGGATCTTTTGCATGCGCTCGTACGTGGCATCGAGGAATCCGGCCATCTCCTCGGGCGTTTCGCCCTTGACGCGCATCGCGATGCAGAAAGCACCGATTTCCAGGTCGGACACGCTGCCGTCCAGCACCTGCCCGAACAAATCGGCCGCCTGCGCACGGCTGAGCGGCCGCGCCCCTTGCCTGCCGCGGCCGATCTCCTTCAGGTACTGGCTGATGCCCATGGCACGGATTGTCCGTGAAGCCTCATGACTTCACGCTATGAGGTGAATTGTCATTGCGGGTCACATTTCAGGCAGCCTGCCTCAAGGGGACCACCGAGCGCACGAGGCGCCGGAGCTCAGGCACACAGGACCCGCAGTTGGTGCCGCACTTCAGGCTCGACTGCAGCGAGACCAGCCGCTCGTGCTCATCGCCCGCGCAAGAGCGCAGCTGGTGTTCGATCGCGGTGTCGGTGACGTTGAAACAAGTGCAGACCTGCCTGCTCGCAAATTGCAGGGCCGCGGGCGGCTTGGCGCCGGGCACCAGGAGCAGTCGCCCATAAGCCTGGGCCGGGAGTTCGTCCTGCAACAGGGTCTTGATCCAGGCCTGCGCGCTGGTGTCGCCCGCCAGCACGAACGCTTCCAGGCGCGCTTCCGGCCCGTGCCGCACCAGGCGCATGGCGCGGCGCTGCCCTTTCTTGCGATCCGCATAGCGCAGCGAGTCGCTGCCCGCTACGCCCAGCAGCTGTTCGACGCGCGCAATGGCGTCGTCGCGCGGCGCCTCGTGCGCCGCGGCACGCACCAGCAGGCCGGCGCGCTCGTGGCCGAACGGCACGCAGGAGGCGAACGGGAACAGTGCCATCATCTCCTTCAATCGCTCGCGGACCTGCAAAGCCTCGTCGTGCGGCAGCCAGGCAGCCCCGACCAGCGACCACGGCATATCGGCTTTCAGGATCTTCACAGCCGCATGCTTAAGTTCGGGCTGCTTCGACGTGGGGCAATGCGCCGACGTGGTGAGGGCGTTCACGCCCGCCAGCGGCTTACCCGTGCTGGACGATCCACCCAGGAACTCCGGGCCCCAGTGCATGGCCATGAAGGCCTGGCTCAGCGCGACTTCGTTGCTGCCTTGCACGGGCACGACGATGGAGCCGCGCCGGCTCGTGACGTGCACGAGGTCACCGTCATCGAGGAGCCGACGTGCCATGTCCTGCGGGTTCAGCTGCACCGCCGGTTCGGCGGCGTGGCCGAACAAGCGGCCGATCGTGCCGGTGCGGCTCATGCCGTGCCACTGGTCGCGCAGCCGGCCCGTGGTCAGCGAGAACGGAAAGCGCAACTCGCGCGGCTCGGCCACCGGCTGGTAGCGCACATTCGCAAAACGCGCCTTGCCATCCGCCGTGGGAAAGACGCCGTCTTCGTACAGACGTGCCTGGCCTTGCACTTCGCCGGCGCGCATCGGCCACTGGAGCGGACCTTGTTCGAGCAAGGCATAGCTCATGCCCGTGATGTCCAGGTCGCGGCCGCGGGTGGACTCGCGGTGCTCGTTCCAGATGGCTTCGGCATCGCTGTACGGAAAGAGTGAATTGCTCCTTTCCCCTTTGGAGGAAGGCGGGGATGGGGGCTCAGCGCGGCCTCCCCAACCCCCGCACTCCCCCGGCGGGGGAGGGAGGAGGAACTCCAGGCGCCGTGCGAACTCGGCCGCGATGGCCCAGTCGTGCCGCGTTTCGCCCGGGGCGGGCACCGCAGGCCGCACCCGGCTGATGCGGCGCTCGCTGTTGGTGACGGTGCCGGTTTTCTCGCCCCAGGTGGTGGCGGGCAGCAAGAGGTCGGCGTAGTCGCACGTGGCGGTGGTGGCAAATGATTCCTGCACCACGACGAACTCGGTGCGCTCCAATGCGCGGCGCACAGTCGCCTGGTCGGGCATGGACTGCGCCGGGTTGGTGCAGGCGATCCACAGGGCCTTGATTTCGCCGTCGGCCGCCGCCTGGAACATTTCCACCGCCGTCTTGCCCGGCTTTTCGGGCACCGACGCAACTCCCCACAGTGAGGCGATTTCGGCGCGGTGCTGCGGGTTGGCGAGATCGCGGTGGGCGGAGAGCAGGTTGGCGAGCCCGCCCACCTCGCGTCCCCCCATCGCGTTGGGCTGGCCCGTCAGCGAGAAAGGGCCGGATCCCGGCTTGCCGATCTGGGCTGTCGCGAGGTGCAGGTTGATGAGGGCCGCGTTCTTGGCGGTCCCGCTGGAGGACTGGTTGAGGCCCTGGCAGTAGAGGCTCAGCGTGGCCCGGGAGGTGGCGAACCATTTCGCGGCAAAGAAGAGGTCGTCCTTGCCGACGCCGCAGAGCTGGCTCACAGCCTCGGGGGTGCACTCGCGCACCGCCGCCTGGATGTCGTCGAAGCCGCGTGTGTGTGCCGCCATCCACTCGTGGTCCACCCAGCCTTCCCGCAGCATGAGGTGCAGCATGCCGTTGAACAGCATCACGTCCGTGCCGGGCTGCAGCGGCAGGTGCAGGTCACAGATCTCGGCGGTATCAGTGCGCCGCGGGTCGCAGACGATGATCTTCAACTGCGGATTCGCCGCCTTCGCGTCTTCGATGCGGCGAAACAGGATTGGATGCGTCCACGCCGTGTTGCTGCCGGCGATGAAGATGCATTGCGCATGCTTCACGTCGTCATAGCAGTTGGGCGGCGCGTCCGCGCCCAGCGTCAATTTGTAGCCGGAGACCGCACTGCTCATGCACAGGCGCGAGTTGGTGTCTATGTTGTTGGTGCCGATCAAGCCTTTGGCGAGCTTGTTGAAGACGTAGTAGTCCTCGGTCAGCAGCTGGCCGGAGATGTAGAAACCGACCGCATCGGGGCCGTGGTCGCGAATGACCTGTGCGAATTTGTCCGTGGCGAGGCGCAGGGCGTCGTCCCAGCTGACGCGCAGCGGTTTCTCGCCGCGGCACTCGCGCCGCATCGGGTGCAGCAACCGCGCCTGACGCGTGATCGGTGCAGCGGCCGTGAGATGCAGTGTCGAGCCCTTGGTGCACAGCCGCCCGAAGTTCGCCGGATGGTCGGGATCGCCCCGCACGCCGGTGATCTGCCCGCCTTCGGATTCGATGACCACGCCACAGCCGACGCCGCAATAAGGGCAGGTGGATCGCGTTTCCCTCACCGCAGCGCAGCCGGGCCTGCAACCGGCCGCGGCGCATCGATCGCCAGGCTCGCCAGCTCCATTGCATCGAGGTACACGGCACCGTTCTCCACTTTAGCGCTGAAGCGCTGCGCACAGCCTTCGTCCGGCGCTTTCGCGCAGCCGTCCGCCAGGCCGATCGTCCAGTTGTGCAGCGGGCAAGCCACGCTGGTGCCGAACACGATGCCCTGCGACAGCGGTCCGCCCTTGTGCGGGCAGCGGTCCAGCAGCGCGAACACCTGGTCCTGGTCATTGCGGAACACCGCGACGTCCATGCCGCCGGGGCGAGCGACGCGCCGGGCGCCGAGCACGGGGATGTCTTCGACGCGGCAGATCGCCGTCCATTCGTTCATCTTCATGCCGCCTGCTCCGCCGCTGCCAGTTTCGTGAATTGCCGCGTGTCCACTGCGGCCTTCTCGTGCTCGAACCACGGATCGGGCTCGCCCTCGAGGCTGGATTGCAGCCGCGCCCATAGCGCCCTGCGCCCCTCGTGGTCATCCAGGACCTTCTTCTTCACGTGATCGAGGCCGACCCGGTTGATGTAATGCACGGTGCGCTCCAGGTACCAGCCTTCCTCGCGATACAGCTGCAGGAAGGCGCCGGCGTACTCCAGCACTTGCGCTGCGGTCTTGACCTTGCAGAAGAAATGCGCCACTTCGGTCTTGATGCCGCCGTTGCCCGCGACATGGATTTCCCAGCCCGAATCGACGCCGATCACGCCGACGTCCTTGATGCCCGCCTCGGCGCAGTTGCGCGGACAGCCCGACACCGCCAGCTTGACCTTGTGCGGTGCGTACATGCGCCACAGCGCGCGCTCCAGGTCCTTGCCCATCTGGGTGCTGTCCTGCGTGCCGAAGCGGCACCATTCACTGCCGACGCAGGTCTTCACGGTGCGCAACGCCTTCGCGTAAGCGTGGCCGGACGGCATGCCGAGGTCCTGCCAGACGCCGGGCAGGTCTTCCTTCCTGACGCCGAGCAGGTCGATGCGCTGGCCGCCGGTGACCTTGACGGTGGGAATCCTGTACTTGTCCACCACGTCGGCGATGCGCCGCAGTTCGTGGGAGCTGGTCTCGCCGCCCCACATGCGCGGAATGACGGAATAGGTGCCGTCCTTCTGGATGTTCGCGTGGCTGCGCTCGTTGATGTAGCGGCTTTGCGGATCGTCCTTCGCGACCTTGGGCCAGGTGGAGATCAGGTAGTAGTTCACGGCGGGGCGGCACGAGGCGCAGCCGTTGGGCGTGCGCCACTCCATGAACCGGAACGTGTCCGCGATCGTCAGCAATCTGTGCGTCCTGATCGCGTCGCGCACTTCCTGGTGGCTGTGGTCCGTGCAGCCGCACAGGGCTTTCTTCTTCGGCGCGGCCGAATAGTCGCCACCGGCGCTGAACATCAGGATCTGCTCCACCAGGCCGGTGCAGGACCCGCAGGAGGCGCTCGCCTTGGTGTGCTTGCGGACCTCGTCGATCGTGAACAGTCCCTTGTCCTTGATCGCCTTGCAGATCGTGCCCTTGGTCACGCCGTTGCAGCCGCACACTTCCGCATCGTCGCGCATGGAAGCGGCCTTGGTGTGGCCTTCGTGGCCGCCATCGCCCAGGCTCGACTCGCCAAACATCAGTTTGTCGCGGATGTCGCCGACGCTGCGGCCCTCGCGCAGCAGTTTGAAGTACCAGCTGCCGTCCACCGTATCTCCATACAGGCAGGCGCCGATCAGCTTGTCGTCCTTGATGACGAGCTTCTTGTAAACGCCGCCGAACGGATCGGACATCACGATCTCTTCGGTGCCCGCGTCGCCCGGCTTGCCCGTGAAGTCGCCGCAGGAGAACAGGTCGATGCCGGTGACCTTGAGCTTGGTGGAAGTGAGCGAGCCCGAGTAGCGCCCGATGCCGAACTGCGCGAGATGGCTGGCCGCCACCTTGGCCTGCTCGAACAGCGGGGCCACCAATCCGTAAGCCACGCCGCGATGCGCAGCGCACTCGCCCACCGAGTAGATCCGCGGATCGGTGACCGTCTGCATCGTGTCGTGTACGACGATGCCGCGATTGACGTGCAATTTCATCTTCTCGGCCAGCTCGGTGTTGGGACGGATGCCCACCGCCATCACGACCAGGTCCGCATCGATCGCGGTGCCGTCCTTGAATTTCACCGCCTTGACGCGGTCATCTTCACCGGCGACGAGCTCCTCGGTGTGCGCGCCGATCATGAATTTCAGGCCGCGCTCTTCCAGCGACTTCTGCAACAACTTGCCGGCCACGTCGTCGAGCTGGCGCTCCATCAGCCAGGGCATCACATGGACCACGGTCACGTCCATGCCGCGGCGCATCAGCCCGTTGGCCGCTTCCAGCCCCAGCAGGCCGCCACCGATCACGACCGCCTTCTTGTACTTCCGGGAAGCCTCGATCATCGCATTGGTATCGGCGATGTCGCGGTAGGCGATCACGCCCTCCAGCTGATTGCCCGGCACCGGCAGGATGAACGGGTTGGAGCCGGTGCACAGCAGCAGCCGGTCGTATTGCTCCTCGGTGCCGTCTTCCGCCCGGACCACGCGCCGGATGCGATCGACTTCGACCACTTTCTTGCCCGCGTGCAGCGCGATCCGGTTCTCGTCGTACCACTCCCACGAGTTCAGGACGATCTCGTCCAGCGTCTGCTCCCCGGCGAGCACCGGCGACAGCAGAATACGGTTGTAGTTGGGGTGCGCCTCGGCGCCGAAGACCGCTATGTCGTAAAGCTCGGGTGCGATTTTCAAGAGCTCTTCGAGCGTGCGCACGCCTGCCATGCCGTTGCCCACCATCACCAGTTTCGATCTCTTCACTTCGCGGCCTCCGTTTCTGATACTGCTGCCACGGGGAGTGCAAGGGTCATGCCACCTCGTGTAGGCGCGCGGTTCGCCAGCCGCACCAAAGCGCGGCGCTCGGCACAACTTTCGGCGCACCAAGTGAGGGCCGGACCGGCTCACGCAGGTGCACCCTCACGCTGTCCGCTTCGGCTCTGCTGTTCAGGCAGCTGCTTTCTCGACGTGTCCCTGGCGCGTGTAGAGGAAGTCGATCACCGCCTTGCGGTAATGGACGTAGCGCGCGTCTTCCGCCAGTTCGATGCGGTCGCGCGGGCGTGGCAGGTCCACGGCCAGGATCTCGCCGATGGTCGCGGCGGGGCCGTTGGTCATCATGACGATGCGGACGGCCAGCAGCACCGCCTCGTCCACGTCGTGCGTCACCATGACCACCGTGCTGTGGGTCTTGGCGACGATCTGCAGCAGCTCGTCCTGCAGTTTGGCGCGGGTCAGTGCGTCGAGCGCGCCGAACGGCTCGTCCAGCAGCAGCACATTGGGCTCCATCGACAGCGCCCGCGCGATCCCGACCCGCTGTTTCATGCCGCCCGAGATTTCCCCCGGCCGCTTGTGCGCGGCCGCTGTGAGTCCCACCATGGCGAGCGCCGCGTCGGTGCGCGCCTGGAGCTGCGCGCGCGACTCGCCCGCGCCGAACACCCGTTCCACCGCGAGGTGCACGTTCTCGAAGCAGGTGAGCCACGGCAGCAGCGAGTGGTTCTGGAACACCACGCCGCGGTCCGGACCGGGCCCGGCGATCTCGCGGTTCGCGCAGATCAGGCTGCCGTGCGCAGGCGTGGTGAGGCCGGCGATCAAATTGAGCAAGGTCGATTTGCCGCAACCCGAGTGTCCGATCAGCGCGACGAACTCACCCTTCGCGACGGTGAGGTTGACATCGCGCAGTGCGACGAAGGGGCCCCTGGCGGTCCTGAAGGTCTGCTCGACGCCGTGGATTTGGATGTATTTGGTGGTGAGATTGGCGCTCATGTCTTCACCTCTTCGAAAGTGAAGGCGGTGGC
The DNA here is from genome assembly GCA_019449555.1 of Ramlibacter sp. Classification (GTDB taxonomy): domain Bacteria; phylum Pseudomonadota; class Gammaproteobacteria; order Burkholderiales; family Burkholderiaceae_C; genus Ramlibacter. The sequence goes on along the minus strand of JAGRPN010000093.1, from coordinate 1,244 downwards.
CAGCTTGATCAGTGCGCACTCGAGGATGAGGCCCACCATGCCGATCGTGAAGATCGCGACGATGATGTTCCTGACGTTCAGGTTGTTCCACTCGTCCCACACCCAGAACCCGATGCCCACGCCGCCGGTGAGCATCTCGGCGGCGACAATCACGAGCCAGGCGGTGCCCACGGCCAGCCGCACGCCGGTCAACATGTACGGCAGCACGGCCGGAAACAGGATTTTGCTCACGATCTTCCACTCGGAAAGATTGAGCACGCGCGCGACGTTCAGGTAGTCGCTCGGCACGCGCTGCACGCCCACCGCCGTGTTGATGATCATCGGCCAGATCGAGCAGATGAAGATGGTCCAGATGGCGGCCGGATTCGCGCCCTTGAACACCATCAGGCCGATCGGCAGCCACGCCAGCGGCGACACCGGCCGCAGCAGGCTGATCAGCGGGTTGAACATGCGCGACAGAAAAGTGAAGCGGCCGATCATGAAACCCAGCGGGATGCCCACCAGTGCTGCCAGGCCAAAGCCGAGTGCCACCCGCTGCAGCGACGACAGCACGTTCCAGCCGATGCCCTGGTCATTGGGGCCTTTGCGGTAGAACGGGTCGCTGAAGACGTCGATCGCTTGCCTGAACGTCTCGATCGGAGACGGGAATCCGCTCGTGCTTTTCATCGAGACGATGGCCCAGGTCCCCACCAGCAGGCCGATGCCGAAGACCGGCGGCAGCACGCGCAGCCACAGGTCGCGCCAGTCGAAGGGAATTTTCTGCTCTCTTCGCCCGTCGTGGAGGGCGGGGACTTTCAGCTCCCTGCCTCTCCGGGGGAACGCGGGTGAGGGGGCAGCAGTTTGCGAAGTCGTGTGCCCCTTCCCCAACGCTCCGCCGGCGGGGGAGGGAGCCGCTGCGCTCTGCTCGAGAGGTGAATGGAATACGGCGCTGACCATCATGCGACCCCCGCTCGGATCTTGAAGCTGTCCGCATATTTCTTCGGGTCCTTGCCGTCCCAGACCACGCCGTCGATCAGCCTGCTGCCGCGCATCACGTCCTTCGGGACGGGTGTCTTCGTCATCGCGGCGGCCTGCTTGTAGATGTCGATCTGGTTGATCTGCGTGGCGGTGCCCAGGTAGTCCGGGTGCTCCTTGATCAGGCCCCAGCGCTTGTGCTGCGTCAGGAACCACATCCCGTCAGAGAGGTAGGGGAAGTTCACGGCGCCATCGTTGTAGAACTTCATGTGGTTGGGGTCGTCCCAGGT
>JAGRPN010000092.1 GCA_019449555.1 Ramlibacter sp. | reverse complement strand
CGGAGCGCCTCAGGAAACGATGTACGCCGCGGCGCCGGTCGAGAGCAGTTCGCCGCCGGCGCCGCGGAATTCCATGCGCGTGGAGGCAACCCGTGAGCCGAGGCGCACGACCTGCGCGCTGAGCTCGAAGTGATCGCTGATCGCCTGGCGCAGGTAGTCGATGCGAAGATCGATCGTGCCGAGCCGGCCGAAGCGCTGCAGCCGTTGCAGCGGCGGCTCGTCCATGTGGCGCGCGCCGATCGCGGCCATCACGGCCAGTCCCGCCATCGCATCCAGGCTCGCGCTGATCACGCCACCATGGATGCGGTTGTACGCGAAGTGGCCGACCAGCTCCTGCTTCATGTCGATGCGGCCGGTCGCGGTGCCGTCGGGCCTCATGCCCGTGATCTTCAGGCCCAGCACGCGGTTGAAGACCACCTTCTCCTCGAAAATCTCCTTGAGGCCGGTGACGAATTCGGGCTCGAACTCGCGCGGCGCTTCGGCCTGTTTTTGCTTGGTCATAGGCCCAATTGTCGTGCAGCCAGGTCCTTCATGATTTCCTCGGCCCCGCCGCCGATCATCATCACCTTCACTTCGCGGTAGATGCGTTCGCTCTTGGTGCCGCGCATGTAGCCCATGCCGCCGAGGATCTGCACCGCCTGGTCGGCGCAGAACTGCATCGCCTGCGTCGCGTGGTTCTTCAGCAGACAGACCTGCGCCACGCAATCGGGGTCGGAATCCAATTTACCCGCGTCGGCGAGCGCCGTGACGGCATCGAGCCATGCCCGCGTGGACTCGATGCGCATCCGCATGTCCATCAATTTGTGGCGGATCACCTGCTTTTCGACCAGCGCGCTGCCGAAGGTCCGGCGCTGCCGCGCCCACTCCAGCGCCTCGTCGTAGCAGGCCTGCGCGAAACCGAGCGCCATCGCCGACATGCCGAGCCGCTCACCGTTGAAATTGGTCATGATGATGCGAAAGCCCCCGCCCTCTTCGCCCAGCAGGTAGCGCGCGGGTACCCGCACGTTGTCCATGCGCAGATGCGCCGTGTCCGAAGACCACCAGCCCATCTTCTCCAGCTTCGTGCGCGACAGGCCCGCCGCGTCGCCTGGCACGACGATCATGGAAATGCCGCCGGCACCCTTGCCAGAGTCGCCCGTGCGCACCGCCATCGTGATCCAGTCGGCGCGCATGCCCGAGGTGATGAAGACTTTCTCGCCGTCGATGATCCAGTCGCCGGAGCCGGGGTCGCGCTTCGCCGTCGTGCGCAGCGCCGCTACGTCCGAGCCGGCGCCCGGCTCGGTGATCGCCAGCGCCGCGATCTTCTCGCCGCGCAGCACGCGCGGGATCACCTCGCGCTGCACGTCCTCGCTGCCATGGCGCAGCACCGGCGGCAGGCCGATGTTCAGCGAGAACAGGCTGGCCATGACGCCGCCGCTGCCGCTCGCATGCGCCATCGTGGTGGACATGGCGTTGCGCAACGCGAACGGCGCGGGCGTGCCGCCCAGCGCCTCCGGGTAGCCCAGGCCCAGCAGGCCGATCGAGGCGGCCTCGCGGTACAGCTCACGCGGTATTTCGCCGGCCTCTTCCCACTGCGCGACATGCGGCGCGATGCGCTCGAGCGTGAAGCGCCGGACCGTGTCCGTGAGCGCCTCGATGTCGCGCTGCAATTCCTCCTTCATTGCATGGCCTCGAAGGTGACGAGCAGTTGCGACGTGGCGGCCTGCTGCCCCGGCTCGACGTGCACCGCTTTGACGACGCCCGCGCGCACCGCGCCCAAGGCGTGCTCGAGCTTCATCGACTCGAGCACCAACAGCGTGTCCCCGCGCGCAACCGCGGTTCCAGGCTGCGCCTTCACGGCGATGACCTTGCCGTTGAATGGCGCGCGCAATTCATTCGCCGTCGCCACGGCGCCCCCATTGCCCGCCGGCTGGAACGACGCGTCTTCGATGAAGAGGTCGGTCGCGCCGCACTGGACATGCAGCACACCGTCGTCCATCGTGACGCTGACGGCATTCGCCGGCCGCACGCTGCGGGTTTGGCCGTCCTGCTCCACCTGCAGCAAGCCGCCGGCCAGCTCGCGCACCTGGATCGCCAGCAGGCGTCCGCGATGGCGCAGGCGCAAGGGGCGCGGGAACGGACAAGGCAATTGGGTTGCCGCAACGCGCGCCGAACCGAACATGGCGGCGAGCGCGCCATCGGCCGCAGCGAGTTGCTCCTGCTGTTCCATCAGCTCGCGAAGCTCGTCCCCGTGCTCGTCGAGGAACGGGATCAGGGCGCGGCCGGCGCGAAACCGCGGATGGCGCAGGCACGCGGCCAGCAAGCGGCGATTTGTCGGCAGGCCGAGCAGCTCGGTGCGGTCGAGGGCGGCGGCGAGGCGCTCGATCGCCTCTTCCCGGGTGGGCGCGTGCGCGATCAATTTGCCGAGCATCGAGTCGTAATACGGGCTGATGCGCAGGCCTTCGAAGAGGGCGTGGTCGACGCGCAGCGCGGTGCCCCCACCCCTGCCCTCCCCCGGAAGGGGAGGGAGAAATGCGGCAGTGGCTTGCGGGGGCCCCGCCGTGAAGGGAGGAAAAAGAAGATGCTGCACGGTGCCGGTGTGCGGCGCGAAGCGCTCGTCTTCGGCGCACAGGCGCACCTCGATCGCATGGCCATCGAAGCGGACTTGCTCCTGCGACAGCGGCAGCGACTCGCCCTGCGCGACCCGCAATTGCCACTCGACCAGATCCAGCCCCGTCACGGCCTCGGTCACCGGATGCTCGACCTGCAAGCGCGTGTTCATCTCCATCAGGTAGAACGGAATGTCTCCCTCCCCCTTCGGGGCAGGGTCGGGGTGGGGGCTGCCCTCCAGCAAGAACTCCACCGTCCCCGCTCCGACATAACCCGCGGCTTGCGCCAGTTCCACGGCGCAACGCCCCATGCGCGCGCGCACGGCGGCATCGACGGCCGGGCTCGGCGTCTCCTCGATCAATTTCTGGTGCCGGCGCTGCACCGAACAATCGCGCTCGCCGAGATGAATGCAGTGCCCGTGCGCATCCGCGAACACCTGCAGTTCCACATGCCGCGGAGCCACTAGCGCGCGTTCCAGCAGCAGCTCGCCCGAACCGAACGCCGACTGCGCCTCCGAACCCGCGCTCTGCACGGCCGCCGCAAGCTGGTCGGGGTGACGCACGAGCCGCATGCCGCGTCCGCCGCCGCCGGCCGCCGCCTTCACCATCACTGGAAAGCCGATGCGCTCCGCTTCCGCCGCGAAGCGCTCGTTCGACTGGTCGGCGCCTTCGTAGCCCGGCAGGCAAGGGATGCCGAGCTTCTGGGCCAATTGCCTCGCCAACGCCTTGTTGCCGAGCGTGCGGATCGCCTGCGGTGGCGGGCCGACCCACACCAGGCCGGCATCGATCACTGCCTGCGCGAAATCCGCGTTCTCGCTGAGGAAACCATAGCCCGGGTGCACGGCGTCGGCGGCCGTCGATCTCGCGGCGGCAATGACCTTGTCGATCCGCAAGTACGTGTCCGTCGATGCGTTGTCCCCGAGCGGGAATGCCACCGTCGCTTCGCGCACGTGCAGCGCGTTCGCGTCGGCATCGGAATACACGGCAACCGTTTCCATGCCCATGCAACGGGCGGTGCGGATGATGCGACGGGAAATCTCTCCCCGGTTGGCGATGAGCAGGCGGCGGATCCGCGTCACACCGGCATCCTTTTCGCCGTGCCCATGATCTTCGCCAGGATGCCGAGCATCACCTCGTCGGCGCCGCCACCGATGGACGCGAGGCGGCCATCGCGGAACATGCGCGACACCTTGTTCTCCCACGTGTAGCCCATGCCGCCCCAGAACTGCATGCACGTATCGGGCACCAGGCGGTTGAGGCGGCCGGCCTTGAGCTTGGCCATCGACGCGAGCTCCAGCACGTCCTCGCCCTGCAGGTACAGCTCCCCGGCGCGATAGGTCAACGCGCGCAGGCATTCCACCTCGGTCTTGAGTTCCGCCAGCTTGAACTGCACCCATTGCTGGTCCGCGAGCGTGGCGCCGAACATCTTGCGCTGCTGCGCCCACTCCACAGTCCATTCGATGCAGTTGTTCAGCGATTGCAGGCAGCTCGCCGCCGCCCACAGCCGCTCTTCCTGGAACTGCTGCATCTGGTAGATGAAGCCCTGGCCTTCGTTTCCTATGCGATAGCGCTGCGGCACGCGCACCTCGTCGAAATAGATCAGGCCCGTGTCGGACGAGTTCATCCCGATCTTGCGGATCTTCTGCGCGACTTCGATGCCCTTGGTAAGCTTGCCGTTCGGGCCATCGCGCATCGGCACGATGACCAGCGACTTGTTCTTGTGGATCGGCCCTTCGCCGGTGTTGACCAGCATGCACATCCAGTCGGCCTGCAGGCTGTTGGTGATCCACATCTTCTGGCCGGTGACGAGGTAGTCGTCGCCGTCCTTCACCGCACGGCTCTTGATGCCGGCCACGTCGCTGCCCGCGCCCGGCTCGCTCACGCCGATGCACGCCACCATGTCACCCGCGATGGCCGGCGCGAGGAACTGGCGCCGCAGTTCGTCGCTGCCGAAGCGCGCCAGGGCCGGCGTGGCCATGTCGGTCTGCACGCCGATCGCCATCGGCACACCGCCGCAATGCGTGTGCCCCAGCGCCTCGGCCATCGCCATCGAGTAGGAATAGTCCAGCGCCGCGCCGCCGTACTCCTCGGGTTTCGTCAGGCCCAGCAGCCCGAGTTCACCGAGCCGCTTGAAGACCTGGTGCGCCGGAAACATCTCGGCGGCCTCCCATTCGTCGACGTGCGGATTGACCTCGTCGTCGATGAAACGCTTGAGGGTCTTCTGGATCTCGAGATGCTCATGGGTGTAGTTCATGCCGGTCTCCATCAAGGTGTTACATGCGCGCCACGCCGAACTGCATCGGCCGCAGCTGCCGCTGCGCCGCCTCGGCGCAGGTGTCCAGGCAGAAAGCAAGAACGGCGCGGGTATCGCGCGGATCGATCACGCCGTCGTCGAGCAGCAGGCCCGACGTGTAGAACGCATCGGCCTGGGCCTCGAACATCGAGACGATCTGGTCGAACTGCGCCTTGGATTGCTGCGGATCGGGCGCGATGCCTTTACGCGCCAGGCCGGCCTCGGTGACGATCTGCATCGTGCGCGCGGCCTGCTCGCCGCCCATCACGGCGGTCCTGGCGCTCGGCCAGCTGAAAAGGAACCGCGGGGCATAGCCGCGCCCGCACATGCCGTAGTTGCCGGCGCCGAACGACGCGCCGCACATGATCGTGATCTGCGGCACCGTGGCGTTGGTCACGGCCTGGATCATCTTGCTGCCGTGCTTGATCATGCCGCCCTGTTCGCTGTGCTTGCCGACCATGTAGCCGGTGGTGTTCTGCAGGTAGATGATCGGATGGCCCAATTGACACATCCACTGGATGAAGTGCGTGGCCCGGTTCGCGCCGTCGACGTCGATCGGCCCGTTGTTGGTGATGATGCCGACGGCGTGGCCCTCGATGGCGGCCTGCACGCACACCGTTGCCGCGCCGTAGAGCGGCTTGAACTCCAGCAGGTCGGAGCCGTCGGCGATCCGCGCGATCACTTCACGCATGTCCACCGGCTCGCGCAGGTTGGCGGGCATGAGGCCGAGGAGTTCTTCGGGGTCGAAGCGCGGCGGCGGCCGGCCCGGCGCCCCACCGTCCGCCAATTTCTCGTCATTGCGGGCTTGACCCGCAATCCATGTTGGCGCGCCCGCATGGATCCCGGATCGAGTCCGGGATGACAACTTACCCACCACCTCCCGCGCGATCCCCAACGCATGCCGATCGTCTTCCGCCAGATACTCGCCGAGGCCAGAGACAGCGGTGTGCATCTCGGCGCCGCCGAGTTCTTCCTCGGTCGCGACCTCGCCGGTGGCGGCCATCAGGAGCGGCGGGCCCGCGAGGAACGCGCGCGAGCGCTTGCGCACCATCACCACCACGTCGCTCAGGCCCGGCATGTAGGCGCCGCCGGCCGTGCCCGAGCCGTGCTGCACGGTGATGACCGGAATGCCCGCCGCCGACAGCCGCGCGAGATTGCGAAACAGCGCGCCGCCGCGCACGAAGCCTTCGACGCGGTAGCGCATCAGGTTGGCGCCTGCGCTCTCGACCAGGTGGATGAATGGCAACTTGCTTTCCAGCGCCATGTCCTGCACGCGCAGGATCTTGTCCAGGCCCATCGCCTGGATCGCGCCCGCGTCGATGCCGGAGTCGCTAGCGACCACCATGCAGCGCACGCCGCTGACGAAGCCGATGCCCGCCACCATGCCGCCGCCCGGCACCGATTGCACCGGGTCCTTGGTGTCCTGCAGGTAGCCGGCCAAGGAGCACAAGGGCAGGTAAGGCGCGCCCGGATCGAGCAGCAGCGCGACCCTCTCGCGCGGCAGGAGCTGGCCGCGCTTGTCGAACACCGGTTTGGACTTGGCCGAGGTTGCGGTGGCGCGCTCCTCGAGCGCGCGCAATTGGGCTACGCGCGCGAGCATCGCTTCGCGCCGCTGCTGCGCGATCGCGCTTTGCGCGTTCCAGGTGGAGGCGTAAGTTGTCATTGCCCCCACCCCTGCCCTCCCCCGAAGGGGGAGGGAGTTGAAGAAACTGCTCCCTCACTCTCGCGGGGAGTTGCCGAATTTGCCCCCTCCCCTTCCGGGGGAGGGTTGGGGTGGGGGCTGGCCTGACCGAGCTGCGACGGCGGCTGCGAAAACACCTTCGGCGTTCGGGCCCGATGGAAGCCCTCGAACGGCCGTACCGCATCGCGCTGCTGCGCCTGGGCATCGGGCAGCTGCATCGGCCAGCCCATGCGCACCTGCGGCCGCGCGCCATCGACGCGCAGCACTTCGCCGCTGATGAACGATGCCGCCGGGCTGAGCAGGAACACCACGGCCGCCGACGTCTCCGCCTCGGTGCCGAAGCGGCCCATCGGGACGGTGTTGCGCATCTCGCGCAAGTGCGGCCCCATCTCGGGCGGGTAATGATCCATGCCGCTGGACGCGATGTAGCCCGGCGCGACGGCGTTGACGCGCACGCCGCTGCGCGCCCATTCGAGGGCGGCGGTTTCGGTCAAGCTCACCATGCCCGCGCGCGCCGCACCGCTGTGGCCCATGTTCGGCATCGAGCCCCAGATGTCGGCCACGGTGTTGACGATGGCGCCGCCATGCTGGCGCATCGACTGCAGGTAGCATTCGCGCGCCATCAGGAACCCGCCCGTGAGGTTGGTGGCGAGCACCGTGTTCCAGCCCTTGCCGCTGATCGCCTCCAGCGGGCTGACGTACTGGCCGCCGGCGTTGTTCACGAGACCGTGGATGCGTCCGTGCACGACGATGATCGCCTGCACGGTGTTCTTCACCGTTTCCTCGTCGCGGATGTCGCAGGCGTGGAAACTCGCGCGGCCGCCATCGGCCGTGATCTCGCCCGCCACCTCGAACAATTTGTCCGACTTGCGGCCGACCAGCACCACGTGCGCGCCGAGCACGGCCAGCTCGTGAGCGATGCAGCGGCCGATGCCCGATCCGCCGCCCGTGACGACGATCACCTGCCCGGCGAACAGCCCGGCCGAAAAGATGGAGCGGTAATGCCCGGTCAAGAAGCTCTCCTCATCCAGCCGATGCGGCCGCGCCCTTGGCCGCCGCCGCGGGCGCGGCCAGGAACAGCGCCATCGCCGCGTCCGTGAGCTCGTCCAGCGTCGCGCCCTTGCGGCGGTCGTACCACTGCGCCGACCAGTTGAGCGCACCGAACATCAAAAGGCGCGCGAGCTTGACGTCGGCCTTGAGTCGCCCGCCGGCATGCAGCGCATCCAGCACGGGAATCCACGGGCCCTCGTACTCGCCTTGCAGTTCGGCGAGCGCGGCGCGCTGGCGCGGCGTGATGGAGCGCGCCTCGTACAGCATCACCGGGATGAAGTCGCTGCCCGGCCCCAGCAGCACGTCGAAATGATCGCGGATCAGGATGCGCAGGCGCGACTCGGAGTCCAGCCCCGATGCGTCGGCCGGGCGCAAAGCCTGCTGTTGGCGCGCAATGGCCGAGCGCATGCCCTCCTCCATCACTGCGTACAGCAGCGCGCCCTTGCTTTTGAAGTGATAGAAGGGCGAGCCGCTTTGCATGCCGACGGCGGCGGCGATGTCGCGCGTGCTGGTCGCGCCGAACCCCTTGCGCCGGAACAGCTTGGCGGCGCAATTGAGCAATTGCTGGCGCCGGTTGCCGTCGTCGCGATCCTGCGCCGTCTTGCGCGGCCGCCCGCGTGGCCGCTTCGCTGCGCTCTGGGGGGTCGGCGGGCTGGCACGGGTGTCCATGGCCAGCCGACCATAGCAAACTCCCTTATTTTTAGCAAGCGCGCGCTTGGTGAAAATCAGGACCCGCAATCGGCCTGTCTCGGCCTCAGCCGCATGCCCATTCCCATGACGCCGAATCCCCTCCGCGATGCGGCTGCCAGGCAACTGCCGCAAAATATCCGTCTTTGCCAAGCTACACAGGAACCAGCGATGACCTATCCCAATACCCAACTCTTCATTGACGGCGAATGGCAGGACGCCGCGGACGGCCGCACCCTGGCCGTGTTCAACCCGGCCACGGGCAAGGAGATCGGCCGCGTCGCCCATGCGGGCACCGCGGAACTGGACCGCGCGCTCGCCGCTGCAAAAAAAGGCTTCGAGAAGTGGCGCGACATGCCCGCCATCGAGCGCAACAAGATCATGCGCAAGGCCGCCGGCCTCATGCGCGAGCGCGCCGGCGACATCGCCCAACTGCTGACACAGGAACAGGGCAAGCCCCTGGCCGAAGCCAAGGGCGAGGCGATGGCCGCGGCCGACATCATCGAGTGGTTCGCCGACGAAGGGCTGCGCGTGTATGGCCGCATCGTGCCCTCGCGCGGCAACCTCGCGGCGCGCCAGATGGTGCTGAAGGATCCGGTCGGGCCGGTGGCGGCATTCACGCCCTGGAACTTCCCGATCAACCAGGTGGTGCGCAAGCTCGCCGCCGCGCTGGCCACCGGCTGCTCGATGATCGTCAAGGCGGCGGAAGAGACGCCCGCCGCGCCGGCTGCGTTGATTCGTGCGTTCGCCGACGCGGGCCTGCCGGCCGGCGTGCTGGGACTCGTTTACGGCACGCCCTCCGAAATTTCCAATTACCTGATCCCGCATCCCATCATCCGCAAGATCACCTTCACCGGCTCGACGGTGGTGGGCAAGCAGCTCGCCGCGCTGGCCGGCAAGCACATGAAGCGCGTGACGATGGAACTGGGCGGGCACGCGCCGGTGATCGTCGCCGAGGACGCCGACATCGCGCTGGCCGTCAAGACCGCGGGCGGCGCCAAGTTCCGCAATGCCGGGCAGGTCTGCATTTCGCCGACGCGCTTCCTGGTGCACGAGAGCATCAAGAACGACTTCGCGGCCGCGATGGTCAAGCATGCGCAGGGCCTGAAGATCGGCGACGGGCTGGCCGAAGGCACGCAGATGGGCCCGCTGGCGAACCCGCGGCGCGTGACGGCCATGGCCGAATTCACCGAGGATGCGGTCAAGCGCGGCGCGACGGTGGCGCACGGCGGCGCTCGCGTGGGCGATGCCGGTAATTTCTGGCAGCCCACCATCTTCACCGATGTGCCGCTGGAAGCGAAGGTGTTCAACGACGAGCCGTTCGGCCCGATGGCGGCGATCCGCGGCTTCAACACGCTGGACGAGGCGATCGCCGAGGCGAACCGACTGCCCTACGGGTTGGCCGGTTATGCGTACACGCGCTCGCTGAAGAATGCCGACCTGCTCGCGCGCCGGGTCGAAGTCGGCATGCTGTGGATCAACATGCCGGCGATGCCGTCGGCCGAGATGCCGTTCGGCGGCGTGAAGGATTCGGGCTACGGCTCCGAGGGCGGCCCCGAGGCGATGGAGGCGTACCTCAATACACGCGCCGTCACCGTGATGAACGTTTAGAGAGCGGCCTGCCGCGGGGGATTTCTTGTCCTGCCGCTCCGCCAAAGTGGGATTCGGAAAAACGCGCGCGTGTACCGCGAGCGAACGCAGATAGCGTCAGGCCGCCTGCAGCGCGCGCTCCAGCAGGCCGCCCGCTGCGAGGCAGACATCGTCACGCCCCGGCGGCGCGATGATTTGCAAGCCCATCGGCCGCGCGTTCACGCCGAGTGCGCCCGGCACGCCGATGCAAGGCGCACTGAGCAGCGTCCAGGCGCGATTGAACGTGGAGGTGCCGGTGGTCGCATAGCCCGCGGGCGGCTCGTCGGGAGCGCTCGGCGTGAGCAGCACGTCGATGCCCGGCAGCCACTCGCCGCATTGTGCGCGGGCGCGTGCCGACACCTCCTGCGCCCTCGCGTAGGCCTCGTCGGAAATCTGCAAGGAAGCGCCCAGGTAGTCGCGCAACAGCGCCGAGAACAGGTTCGCGGCGGTGTCCATCTCGTGGGCCAGCGAGCGCACCGCTTCCCAGCCCTGCACGATGTCATGCGCGGCGAACGCGTCGGCTGCCCACGAGGGCAGCGTGCAATGCACCACGCGGGCGCCGGCCTGCCGCAGCGACTCGACGCCGCGCCCCATCGCTTCGCGCGCGCTGGGCGACAGCTCGCCCCAGGGATAGCCATCGGGCACGCCGACCACCCAGGCGCCCGGAGCGCGCGGCGGCTGCGGGACCACGCGGCTGCCGCTCACGGCCTGCGCAAACATGGCGACCTCGCGCACCGAGCGGGCGAACAGCCCGACCGTATCGAGCGACCACGAAAAGCATTTCATTCCCGCGGTCGGCAGCACGTCGAAGCTGGGCTTGAAGCCGACGATGCCGCAGTACGAGGCCGGCCGGATCGTCGAACCTCCCGTCTGCGAACCGACCGCCAACGGCACCAGACCGGCGGCCACCGCGGCGGCGGAGCCGGCCGAAGAACCGCCCGGCGTGCAGCCCGGCGCGGCAGGATTGCGCGTCGGCGCCGGCTCCAGGTAGGCGAATTCGGTGGTGGCTGATTTGCCGATCACGAGCGCCCCGGCCCGGCGCAGGATGCCGACGATCGCCGCGTCGGACGCGGGCCTGTGCCCGGCGTAGATCGGCGAGCCATAGCAGGTCGGCAGGTCGGCGGTGTCGAAGATGTCCTTCACTGCCACCAATTGCCCGGCCAGGGGGCCGGTCAGCCGCGATGCGAGGGCGACTGCTGAAGGCTCGTCCAGTGTTGAAGCAAAAGCTCTAAGTTCGGCGTCGGCGGCCCGGATTTTCGAGAGCGCTTCGGCGAGGGAGGGTTGCAGGGCCATGGGATGTTGATGATACGAACGCAGCCTTCGACTATAGGCCAGCGCGCGGGGCTCGCTCATGCATGCGTCAGCGCTCCAGCGCGCCGCCGGCCAGCCAGCGCGCGCCGCGCCGGTACAACTGGTCCACCACCGGCCCCTTGAGCATCGGCATGTCCATCTTCACCTTGTAGCCGATGCGCTTCTGGATGTACGCGAGGTGCCGGTAGCCTTCGGGCAGGTCGGCCAGCGCCGCCGCGTCGAGTCTGAGCTGCGCCCCGGGGTTGACCGGGTCGATGCGGTCCTTCTCGTGGATCGGCTGGCGGTGCAGCATCTTCCATTGGCCTTCGTGCTTCGTGATGAAGTCGTAGAAGCGGCCGGTGCAGACCACGTCGCATAGCACCGGCCCGTCCACGCCCTCCACCATGCCCCGCTGCGAGATCGTCATCTTGGTCTGCGCGATCGCGCGCTCGCCGGCGAGGTCGATCGCCGAGCCGCCCAGGAAATGCAGGATGCTCACGCCCTTGGACCAGCCCTCCTGCGTCACGCGGATGAATTCGCGGAACGGCCCCTGGAACCAGGTGGCCATCATCACGCCGTCGGGATGCCACACGCTGGCGAAGCGTTCCCAGTGGCCGGCATCGCGCCAGACGGCCCAGCGCTCGACCAGCTCCCGGATGAGCAATTTGTTCTCTAGATCGCCATTCATCGAAGGTCTCACAGGATGGTTGCGATTTCAATTGCGTTGGGGAGACAGCACGAAGTCGTACTCGACGCGCCACGAGCCGTCGGACTGCTCGACCCAGTCGGCCACCAGCGACTCGCGCACGCCGAACACCGCGTCCGAATCGAGGTACGCGTCGCCGCGCCGGAACACGTGCGTGACCAGCGTCTCGTAGCCGGGCGCCTCGATCATGAAGTGCAGGTGCGCCGGCCGCCAGGGATGCCGCCCGGTGGCGCGCAGCATCTCGCCCACCGGGCCGTCGTCCGGGATCGGGTACGACTCGGGCAGCACCGACCAGAAATGGAATTCGCCGTTCGGGCCCGAGCGCAGCACGCCCCGCGCCTGGTACTGCCGGCGATCCGGGCGCTGCACGTCGTACTTGCCTTCGCCATCGGCCTGCCAGACGTCGATCAGCGCATTGGGAACCGGCTCGCCGTCGATGCCGCGCACCGTGGCGCGCACCTCGCAGCGCTGCCCGCGCGCGCCGGCCGCAAGGTCCTGGCCGTGTTCGTACTGCGGCGCGCCGGCCACATGGAAGGGGCCCAACACCGTCGCCTCGGTGCAGCCCGCCGGCCTGTCGTTGTTCATCGCGACCGTGAGCATTGACAGGCCGAGCGTGTCCGACAGCAGGAT
>JAGRPN010000091.1 GCA_019449555.1 Ramlibacter sp. | reverse complement strand
CGGCTTTGCGATCCATGCTATCTACGCAAAACCAGCCAACCGAAGGCGACCAGGGACAGTACGGAATAGATGAGTCCCGGGGCCGCCGCAGTGAGCCAGGGACGCCAGTTCTGCAGGTTGCCGATGTAGCCGAACACGTTGTTGAGCAGGAAGAAACTGATGCCGATCAGCACGCCGCCGAACACGTAGCTCGTGATGCCGCCGGTGCGAAAGTGAAGGTAAGCGAAAGGCAGCGCCAGTACCACCATGACAATGCAGCTGAGCGGATAGAACACCTTGCGCCAGAACTCGATCTCGTAGCGCTGCGAGGTCTGCCCGTTTTCCTCCAGGTGCCGGATATATTCGAACAGGTCGATCGTGCTCATGCGATCGGGCTTGAGCAAGGCGACCGACACCATTTCGGGCGTGATCTGGGTCGGCCAGCGCAGGCTGGGCACCTTCACGCGCTCCACGCGCGCGACATCGCCGGCGGGCGTGAACTCGGTGCGTTCGGCGTTCTCCAGCATCCAGGAGCCGTCGTCGGCGAAGCGGCCCTTCGCCGCCTGCGTGACCGACACCAGGAAACCGCGCGCATCCGACTCGAAAATGCGCACGCCCTGCATGTCGCCGTCCGGAGTGAGGGCGTTCACGTTGACGTTGTAGGAGTGGAACGGCTGCCGTTCCTTCAGCCAGGCGCCGGTCTGGCCGATGCTGATGCGCCCTTCGAGCCGCGCCTTCAGCAATTGGGCCGTCCGGTCGGCCATCGGCGCGACGTAGTCCCCGGCGGCGAAAGTCAGCAGCGCGAACATCAAGCCGAGGGCCAATAGCGTGCGCATTGCGCGCCAGGGACCCAGGCCGCTGGTGCGCAGGATCGTGTATTCCGAACTCTGGGCCAGCCGCGCCATCACGAAGATGGTGCCGATGAGGACGGCGATGGGCAGCAGTTCGTAGAGGTGGCTCGGCACCATCAATGTCACGTACGCGAGCGCCTGGGTCAGCCGGTACGCCGCGCCCGCCTTGCCCACGTTGGGCAACTCGTCGACGAAGTCGAAGAAAAAGAACAGCGCCAGGAAGCCCGCCGCGACGAAAACGACCGCGGCCACCACCTCCCGGTAGATGAGGCGCCGGATCGTCCTCATGCGCGCTCCTGCGATCCATCGCCCTGGCGCTGCCACAGCTGCCGCAGGGTCCAGTTGTTGTGCTGCTTGGCGAGCCAGAGCAGGGCCAGCGCCAGCACCCCGCCGTGCAGTCCCAGCACGAACCGGCCGAAGCCCACCTGCCCCAGGCTGACCCAGCTCTGGCCGAGATTCAGGAGGTTGTAGTACACGACGAACGCGAACAGCGCGAACACGAGGTTGCCGCTGCGCCCCGCGCGCGGGTTGACGCTCGATACGGTGATGGCGATCACGACGAAGTTCAGCGCCGCCAAGGCGAGCCCGAGCCGCCAGGCGAGTTCGCCCAGGTGCACCGGCGTGGGCGCCATCGCGAGGGCCAGCGTGGAGCGGGTCTTGGCGGGGGCATCGTCGCGCGTCACCAGCTCGTTCATCGCGATGCGGTTGGCCAGTTCCTCGAATTCGCTGATCTTGAGCTGCGGGTCGCCGCTGGAGCGCTCCAGCCGCTGGCCGTTCGCAAGGACGAGGAACTGCCCCTCGCCGACCTGCACGATGCGCCCGCTGCGCGCCGACGTCACTGTTTCCTTGCCGCGCTCATTGCTCGAAATGAAGATGTTCTTGCCGGTCTTGTTATCCGGCGCGTCCTTGTCCAGGAAGAATACGCGGGTGCCGCTCGCCGATTCCTGGAACTGGCCCGGCGCGACGCGCTCGAGATCGCCGCGGCTGCCGTACCGGTCCTTGAGTTCCTGCGTCTGCTGGTTGGCCCAGGGCCACACCACCAGGGCGAGGGCTGCGACCACCAGCAGCACCGGCCAGGCGAAACGGAACAGCGGGCCGAGAAAGGCGGACAGGCCCCGGCCCGCGGCGAACCAGATCACCATCTCGCTGTCGCGGTACATCCGCGATAGCGTGCCGACGATGGCGATGAAGAGGCACAGCGTGAGGATCGGCGGCAGGTAGCCCAGCACCGTATAGCCCATGACCATCATCACTTCCTGAGGATTCACGCTCCCGCGCGTGGCCTGGCCCAGCGTGCGGATCAGCGTCATCGTCATCACGATGGTCACCAGCACGACGAGGCTCGCCCCGAAGCTGCGGGCCAGCTCCTTGCGCAGGGAGGAATGGAATAACATCGGCGCGATTGCGGCAAAGCGAAAGAAAAACAGCGAATTATGGACTTCGAACTCAAGACCCTCGGCCTCGCTGCGGCGGCCGGCGAAAAGTGCGACGCACTCGTGATGCTGGTCGGCGAATCGTTCAAGCCGGGCAAGGACGCATTGTCGAAGCTGGCGGGGGAGGCGATCAAGGCCGGCGATCTCGAACCCAAGCCGGGCAAAATGCTGCAGGCTTATCGCGCCTCGGGTGTCGCGGCGCCGCGGGTGCTGCTCGCGGGCTGCGGGGACGGATCGGGCAAGCGCGTGCAGGCGGCGGTGCAGGCCGCCGTGGGCAGCCTGCGCACCTCGGGCATCAAGCGGCTGGTGATCTGCCTGCCGGGCGATGCCGAGGAAGACGCGGTGCGCGCCGCGGTGTGCGCTACGGCGGAAGCGAGCTACGTCTATGTGGCGACCAAGTCCAAGCCCGAAGGGCGCGAACTCAAGCGCGTGACCATCGCGGTGCGCGACGCGAGAGCGCACGAGACCGCCTTCCATGCGGCGCGCGCGGCCGCCAACGGCATCGAGTACGCGCGCGAACTGGGCAACCTGCCGCCCAACCACGCCACTCCGACCCGACTGGGCGACGAGGCAAGGAAATTGGCCAAGACGCACGGCCTGCAATGCGAAGTGCTGGGACCCAAGGAAGTCGCCAAGATCGGCATGGGCTCATTCCTGGCGGTGGCGCAGGGCTCGGAGCAGCCGCTGCGGTTCATCGTCCTCAAGTACCAGGGCGCGGCGGCCGGCGAAGCGCCGGTGGTGCTGGTCGGCAAGGGGATCACCTTCGACAGCGGCGGCATCTCCATCAAGCCGTCCCAGGACATGGACGAAATGAAGTTCGACATGGGCGGAGCGGCCAGCGTGCTGGGCACCTTCCGGGCGCTCGGCGAACTGCGGCCGGCGCTCAACGTGGTCGGCCTGATCCCCAGCTGCGAGAACATGCCCGACGGGCGTTCGGTGAAACCCGGCGACATCGTGTCCAGCCTGAGCGGTCAGACGATCGAGATCCTCAACACCGACGCCGAAGGCCGGCTGATCCTGTGCGATGCGCTCACGTACGCGCAGCGGTTCAAGCCGGCGGCGGTGGTCGACGTCGCGACGCTCACGGGCGCCTGCGTGGTCGCCCTGGGCGGCGTGCGCAGCGGCTTGTTCGCCTCGGACGAGTCGCTCGCGCAGGCGCTGCTGGATGCCGGCGAGGCCGCGCTGGACCCGTGCTGGCGGATGCCGCTGGACGAAGAATATGCCGAGGGCTTGAAAAGCAATTTCGCCGACGTGGCGAACGTGGCGGGGCGGGCGGGCGGCGCCGTCAACGCCGCCAAATTCCTGCAGCGCTTCGCCGCCGATTACCCATGGGCGCACCTGGACATCGCGGGCACGGCCTGGAAGAGCGGCGGCGCCAAAGGCGCTACCGGACGCCCGGTCGGCCTGCTCGTGCAGTTCCTGCTCGGCCGCGGCGGCCTCGCGACCGAAAAACCGGCACGGCGCGGCGCGAAGCGCAAGTCGGCTTGACCCGACAGGCGGCCGCCCGTCTTGCGCCATGACCGAAGTCACGTTCCACTTCAATGCGCCCGACAAGGTCGGGCATGCGTGCCGGCTGTTGCGCAAGGCCGTGGCCGCCGGCGCCAAGGTGGTCGTGACCGGCGAGGCCGCCCTGTTGAGTGAACTCGACGTCGCGCTCTGGACCTTCTCGCCCCTCGACTTCATCCCGCACTGCCGTGACAGCGCCAGCCCGGCTGCCGTCGTGGCCGCCTCGCCGGTGGTGCTCGCCGAGTCCGCCCGCACTGCGCCTCACCAGCATGTGCTCGTCAACCTCGGCGCGGCGGTGCCCGAAGGGTTCGAGCGGTTCGAGCGCCTGATCGAGGTGGTCACGCTCGACGAAGCCGATCGACAGGAGGCCCGCCGGCGCTGGAAGCATTACGCCGACCGCGGCTATGCGATCGAGCGGGCGGACCTCGCGCCTAGGGAGACCGGCTGATGGCGCGCCGCAAGCCGCCGCGCTTCGTGCCGACGCTGACCGAGGTCGTCCGGCCCGCCACCGAGCCGCGCCCGGCGCCGGCAAGCGACCTGTCCCAGGAACAGATCGTCGAGAAGGTGATGCAGCGCGTCGACCTGATCCTCGAGCGCCGCTTGCGCGAGGCGATCGCCGCCGCCGTACTGGAACAGACCCGCTCGATCGCGCCGATGCTGCGCGAGGAAATCGAGGCGGTCGTGCGTGAGAGCGTCGCCCGTGCTTGCGCTGACGAACCGGGCGCCCGTGGGCCAACCTGATGAAGCGCCCGGCTGGGCTTCATTAGTCCCATCGCGGGCCCGGTAGTCGCCCTTATGGCCCGTACATGACATTCCCCTATGGTTCGCGGGGGGGAATTGAGATATGTTCGCGGCCGTTGAGCCTAAAAACATATCTCAACCTTTTTCCCTACTCTGGAGGTTAGCTTATGCAGATGAAACTAAAACTGACGGTTGCCGCCGCGATTGCGGCTCTCGGAGGCCTCGCAAGCGCGCAGGACGTGCAGGTGGTGAAGATCGGCCACGTCGCCCCCATGTCGGGTGCCCAGGCGCACTACGGCAAGGACAACGAAAACGGCGTTCGCATGGCCATCGAGGACCTCAATGCCCAGAGCATCGTCATCGGCGGCAAGAAGATCAAATTCGAGATCGCAGCCGAAGACGATGCCGCGGACCCGAAGCAGGGCACGGCTGTCGCGCAGAAACTGTGCGACTCCAAAGTCGCCGGTGTTGTGGGTCACCTGAACTCTGGAACCACAATTCCCGCTTCCAAGGTCTATCACGACTGCGGCATTCCTCACGTGACCGGCGCGGCCACGAACCCCGACCTGACAAAGCCCAAATACAACACCACCTATCGGATCATCGCGAACGACAATGCGCTTGGTGCGGGGCTGGCTTTGCACGCGGCCGACAAGCTCAAGCTGAAAACAGTCGCAATCGTGGACGACCGCACGGCCTACGGCCAGGGCGTGGCGGAGGTCTTCAAGAAAACTGCAGAGTCCAAGGGCATGAAGGTCGTCGACCAGCAGTACACGACCGACAAGGCCACCGACTTCATGGCCATCCTGACGGCCATCAAGGGCAAGAAGGCCGATGCGATCTTCTACGGCGGCATGGATGCGCAGGCCGGGCCGATGCTGCGCCAGATCGAGCAACTGGGCATGTCGAATGTCAAGTTCTTCGGCGGCGACGGCATCTGCACGCAGAAGATCATCGAATTGTCAGGCGGAGCCAAGACGCTTGACAACGTGGTCTGCGCCGAGGGCGGTGCCTCACTGGCGAAGATGCCCGGCGGGCTGGCCTGGAAAAAGCGCTACGACGCGAAGTATCCGAACCAGTTCCAGATCTACAGCCCGTTCACATACGACGCCACGTTCGTGCTCGTCGATGCGATGAAGCGCGCGAACTCCGTGGACCCGAAGGTCTACATCAAGGAACTGCCGAAGACGAACTTCAAAGGCGTGACCGCCAACATCGCGTTCGAGCCGAATGGCGAAATCAAGAATCCGGCGATGACCTTGTACACCTACAAGGATGGCAAGAAGATCGCGCTGGACTGAGCACCGCCTTCTCGCCTCGAAAAAGCCGCCGCGAGGCGGCTTTTCTCTTATGGGGCCGACTCCTGCCGCGTGTCTCGCGGCCCACAGGCCTTGTCATGCTTTGCCGACATTTGTTGTAGGTATGCTCCTACAGCGCCCGTCCCTCCTGCGTTTGCGCCGCGTTTGCGGCGAGCAGGTATGCCCAGCCCGGTTGTAGGTGTGGACCGAACCCAGTAATCTGCTTCGATTTGTTGCTTGACCGGCGGAATGCTTACGAATGGGGGACAGCATGGAAGTAGTGGCGAAACTGCCTTCAACTGATCAGCGCGACAGCGAACTCAAACTGGTGTTGAAGGCCTTGGGCGCGTTCAGGCGCGGCGAAAGCGGCGTGACGCTGCCCAGCGAGTGGGATGGGCTGTACGGCAAGATCGCCACGGAATTCAACGATCTCACGGCGCAGACGTCGCGTACCTCGCACAAGCTGAAGGCGATCGAGGTCGGCTCGCGATCGGCCGCGCGGAACCGGCGGTTGCCCGAAGAGAAGCTCACTGGCTTCTGGCAAAGCGATGTCGCCGTCATCAACTCGGTGCTGGATGAAGTGGACGTGCTGTCCGACCACACCCGCACATTCCTTGCGGCGCTCACCGACCTGAAGAAGGGCAACGCCTCGGCGCAGTTGCCGCAGGACTGGACGGGTGTATTCGGCAAACTGGCCGACGCGTTCAACGACGTCGTCGCCGAAAATCTGCGCATGTCGCATGAGCTGTCGCGGCTGTCGCGCGTGGTCGGCAAGGAAGGCAAGCTCAAGGAACGCGCTTACGTGCCCAACGCGAGCGGTTTCTGGCGCGACTCGGCCGAATGCATCAACTCGCTGATCGCGGACCTGGTGCACCCGACCTCCGAAGTAGCGCGCGTGATCGGCGCCGTGGCCCAGGGCGACCTGTCCAAGAGCATGGCGCTGGAAGCCGACGGCCGGCCGCTGGAGGGCGAGTTCCTGCGCACCGCCATGATCATCAACAAGATGGTGCAGCAGTTGGGCACGTTCTCCGCCGAGGTGACGCGGGT